>NZ_JADWYR010000002.1:1417836-1772295 GCF_015831355.1 Panacibacter microcysteis | reverse complement strand
TGCAGGTACTTCTGTAAGAATATAATCTACCTGGTAGTACAAGACCATATCTTCATTGGCAATGTTTTCCATTGTTATCCTGCATTTTTTTCTGAAAGGCATTGGCCAGTAGCAGTTGAATGCGCTGCCCGGATTTACTGTAACGGCTAAGGAATTGAGGTGTGCATATTTGCCCCAGCCCATGCCGAAGAAATCACCAACCGGCACTTCAACAGATGGGGTGGTTTCATCATCCCAGTAAAAACGCAGAATAGAGTAGCGCCAGTTGCCGGTGGGCGTCATCCATATGTGCTGAACAGAACCAGGACCTTCTATTTCTGCAACGGTATAGGTGGTTTTTGATTTGATGACCACGCTTGGGCTTACCTTCCAGCCCTGGCCAAGGTCTCTTGAAGGCCCGCTACCGGTACCCGTGGTGGCCATACCACCTTTGCCTTTTTCGCCCTTAAAATTTTCCGGGCTTATACTTCTTGTTTTGGCATCAGATAACTGGTAAATGTTACTCATGTTTGAATTGATGCCGTTGAACTTTTGTTGAGACAAAGCAGGCAATACAATGCAAATGGCAAATACAATGGTTAGAAACTTTTGCATAAAGCGTATTTAGAATGGTGTAATAATGATCAACGGCAGGGCGGTGGATTTTTGTGCAATTGCTGATCCGGCAATCCCCGGTTTTTATCGACTGCTGATAGTATTGGTAAGTGTACCAATGTTGTCTATCGTTATGTTTACCACATCATGTTCCTGTAGTGTGAAACTGTTATCCGGCACAACACAGGTGCCTGTCATCAAAAAAGCCCCGTATTCAAAATCCATGGCTTTGTATAGCCAGGCGACCAGTTCTGTTAAAGAGCGTTTCATATTTTGCAGGGTGGTGCTGTCATCAAACATCTTCTTATCGCCCCTGTAAATGTTCATATGAATGACTGTGGTTAAAGCAACAGGTGCTGCAGGAATATACAGGCATGGCCCGATTGCTGCACTGCCTTCATACATTTTAGCCTGTGGCAGGTAGAGCGGGTTCTCACCCTCTATGCTGCGGCTGCTCATATCATTGCCAATTGTGTAAGCCTGTATATTTCCACTACTGTTGATGTACAGGGTAAGTTCAGGTTCAGGTACATCCCAGGTGGAGTCTGTACGAATGTTCACTGATTGGTTATGGCCCCTTACACGGTGTGGCAGTGATTTAAAGAACAGTTCAGGTCTTAATGCTTCATACACACGCTGGTAACAATCTGCGGCGCCGGAGTCTTCCGATTCTTCCATGCGTGCATCCCTGCTGCGGAGGTAGGTAACACCCGCGGCCCACACTTCCTGTGAACCGATGGGTGGCAACAGGTGATGTGTCAATGCCTCCTGCACATCTGAGTCACTCATCAACGCACTGCTGCCGGATGCATTTTTTAAATGATCGTGCAGGTTGTCTCTGTTGATGATCTCATCCCAGTCCTGTGCCAGTAAATAATAACGATTGTTGAATGAAACAATATTGCCGCGAGTGGTTTTGAAAAGATGCATGGTTATTTCTTTATATCGTCAAGGTTTACGCCAAGTAGTTGCCGGGCCATTGTTTTAAGGCTGTTGTAGTCACCCGTAAAGTGGCAGGTTACCTGCCTGTAGGTACCTGTTTCATTTTGTTTCAATGCCAGGGCAGGAGATGAAGATTCAATCTCAAAAAAAGGCCCCATCTGAGTGCCGTCCTGCAATGGGCCATCGTTGTATGAGTTGATAACGTCTCCTTTGTAAGGCTCTTTTTGTATTTCCCATTTGCTGTTTACATAAGGAGCATCGGGATGTACCTCTGGTATTACTACTGTCAATACATTTTTCTCAAAATCAAAACCGGCAGCTATTGGTTTGGCTATGGCAGGAGAGAGGCCGATTTTACTGCGGAATTTACCATCGCAGGTGAAATACAACACGCTGTCTTTTACCTGTAAGCGGTCTGCCGGGATTTCGCCAAAATAGTTGTCTGTTATAAACGTGCGTGCATTTGCCACGGGTTTGAATGGTATGATGACAACTGTTTTTGGAGAAGGTGTAAACATGCCCAGCAACCATATAGAGAGTAATCCTTTTTCTTTGGTCCAGTCTTCTTTGCCTGTATTGGTAAGTTTATTGATGGTTTCGTAACCAACAAGCTTTACGTTAGCGGGTATGTTTGTACTAATTGCGGTGGCAACATTGTCTTTTGACAGTAGGTTGATCGTTCTTTCGAGTGAGATGTCGAAGACAGTTCCGCTGTAATTGGTTAGCTGTGCTTTTCTTGTAAATGTTGCGGAGTTTTTTGAATACTGGTCGAGAGAGAAAGTGAAAGTATCTATCAGGAAAGGTACCTGCCAGTGATTGATGTTAAAGGAGTCGCCGCCTTTAAAATATAGCGAAAATTGTCCTCCTTCGGGGCCAAGCCATAAACGTTCTTCGCCACCAAAAGGATTGAATTGTTTTTTCTTTTCTGCACCCCCGATAAGGTTGTAATTCAGCCAGCCAAAACTGGTGCCATCGTTACCTTCTGCAGTACTGGTAATAACCCTGCCCTGGTAATCTGCTGAAAGTAAAACCCTGGCTGTACTGTCATCACTTACCAGCTCGAATGCACCTTCGTTGTGTTTCTTGAGAAAACTTTTATCATAACTGTAGCTGTGGGTTGCAGCAGTGGTGTCTGTTGTTGTATTTTTTTTACCGGGTTCATTGTTGCAGGAAAACATCAACACAAGTGAGGAGGAAGCAATGCAATACTTTATTACGCTATTCATAAGCTTTATCGTTCTAAATAATGTTCAGCTAATATTGAATGTAATCAAATATACGTTCAGACGCATTTAAACAGTGCTGGTTAAGCAAGATTGTGTATGAATTGTTTTCCACTTGCAGGCAGCCACAATAAAGTATTGCAGTAACGGGGTTGTGCACGTGCCGCACAGGGCTATGCAGTACAAGAGTGCGACGCAAGTAAAGCTGAATAGTAGTACTTTCGCCGGGCTACTAAAAACACTTTGCAATGTCTCAGAACAACATCAAAAAAAGCCCGGTTGACAAGCTTGGATACAACTTTATTAAGCCCGAATATTTGCCTGAAGGTGTGAATGAATATTACCTGCGTGACTTGCAGAACAGAAGCGGTATTGATTACCGTAATTTGAGTGCTTATGAAATAGAGGCACTGGTTAAAAACCGCAATGCAAGTGACGACTGGACGAAGATTTTGGTAAGTGATGATTTTGACCCGGAGCTGGTGAAGAACTGTAAATTTTTTGGTCTTGTACGCATAGGAAAGCTGGAACCGGTATACCTGGAATTTAGTGATATGAAATACACGGTAGGATTGTATAATTCTACCATCATCAGTTGCGATCTTGGTGACAATGTGGTGGTTGACAATGTGAATTATCTTTCTCACTATGTTATAGGTAATGAAGTGATCATTGTGAACGTTAATGAGGCTGCCACTACCGACCATGCAAAATTTGGTAATGGTATTTTGAAACAGGGCGAGCCTGAATCTATGCGTATATGGATGGAGATATGCAACGAAAACGGTGGAAGGAGTGTGATTCCTTTTAACGGCATGCTGCCTGCTGATGCGTGGCTGTGGAGCAAATACAGAAACGACAAAACGTTACTGGAGAAATTTAAAATATTCACCGAACAGCAGTTTAAAACAGAGCGTGGATACTACGGTAAAATTGGTGACCGCACTGTTATTAAAAATTGCGCCATCATCAAAGATGTCTGGATAGGCAGTGATGCCTATATAAAAGGCGCGAATAAGCTGAAAAATCTTACAATCAATTCCGGCCCCGAGGGTGCCTCGCAAATAGGTGAGGGTTGCGAACTGGTAAATGGTATTATTGGTTTTGGGTGCCGCGTCTTTTATGGCGTAAAGGCAGTGCGTTTTGTAATGGCCAGTAATTCTCAATTGAAATATGGTGCAAGACTGATCAACTCTTATCTTGGCAACAATGCTACAATTTCCTGCTGCGAGGTGCTTAATTCGCTCATCTTCCCGGCACACGAGCAGCACCACAATAACTCGTTTCTTTGCGCCGCACTGGTGATGGGGCAAAGTAATATTCCTGCCGGGGCTACCATAGGTTCTAACCATAACTCAAGGGCTGCAGACGGTGAGATTGTTGCAGGCCGTGGCTTTTGGCCGGGCTTGTGTGTAAGCCTGAAACACAATTCAAAGTTTGCGAGTTTTACCATTCTTGCAAAAGCTGACTACTCGTACGAACTCAATATCCCTGTACCATTTTCACTGGTAAGTATTGATACATCCAAAGACCGGCTGGTAATAATGCCGGCATACTGGTTTTTGTACAACATGTATGCATTGGCCAGGAACGCATGGAAGTATGGCGACCGCGATAAGCGCATACAACCCATACAAAAACTGGAGTACGACTACCTGGCACCTGATACGATCAATGAAATGTTTACAGCGTTGGGTCTTTTCGAACTGTACACAGGACGGGCTTATTACCAGCAACAGGAACAGCAGGATAGCTCAGATGAAGCGTGTGCAAAAAAAGGTAAGTTGCTGTTGCAGGCAAATGACCCGGTTATAGATACGCTTGAGATTGTTGCCGTTGATTTTGAAAACAACAGGCGCAAGACAGTTATTATAAAGGTACAACAGGCATACAATATTTTTATACAGATGATCCGTTACTATGGCGCATATCATCTGGCCGGTTTTGTGCAGGAGCATAAGATTGCTTCAGTTGATGGATTGAAGAAAACCTTGCCTAAAAACCCGCAACGCACAGAGTGGATGAATGCAGGCGGGCAACTGATGTTGCAAAAGGATATTGCTGCGTTACGCAACAATGTAAACAGCGGGAAGATTACTTCGTGGGATGAGGTGCACGAGTATTATACAACGCTGGCCGATGCATACAATACCAATAAAACCATACATGCTGTTGCTGCATTATTGGAAATTAACAACCTTAAGATTTCCAGGCTGAATGCGGCAATGCTTGCTGAAATTTTTGCTGATGTTATAAAGACCAGGGAATGGATGAATGAGAAAATTTTTGAATCCAGGGCAAAGGACTACAGTAACCCCTTCCGGTCGATGGTGTATGATTCAGCCGAAGAGATGAATGAAGTTCTTGGTACGCTGGAAGACAACAGCTTCATCAGGCAGCAGCGCGAGGAACTGGCATTGTTCAGGAAGACTGTTAAAAAAGTTGGTGCCAGGTTAAAACAATAATTGCAGATCCGGCGAGTGTTGCTTTAACCATTTGTAGTGCGTTGTGTCATGCAATGTGCTGCATTGCCTGCTCCAGGTCTTCTGCCAGGTCTTGTACATTTTCAATTCCAACAGACAATCGCAGCAAACTATCCTGTATACCGATTGCCAGCCGCTCGTCTTTTGAAAGATAACGGTGAGAAGTAAAAACAGGCGAGCAGATGAGGCTTTCCACCCCGCCTAAACTCAGTGCAGGCCTTATGATGCGTAAATTTTGCTGCAGTCTTTTTATGCCGTCGAGATCTGTTTTGGGCTCAAAAGATACCATACCACCAAAGCCGCTCATTTGCCTTGCTGCAATGCTATGTTGCGGGTGAGATGTAAGGCCGGGATAATAAACCCGTGCCACAGACAAATGTTTACTTAGCCACTCAGCTATGTACAACGCGTTGCTGTTTTGCCTGTTGATGCGTAACGCTAACGTCTTGATGCTACGCTCTGCAAGAGCGCATTCCTGCGGTGTAAGGGAACCACCATACATTTTGGCTGTATTATGAATAATCTCTTTATGCGCTGCGCTATTTGACACCAGTGCGCCATAAGGAAGGTCGTTGTGGCCACCCAGGTATTTGGTGCCGCTGTGTACAGCAATATCAATACCATGCAGCAGCGGTTGCTGGTTTACCGGCGATGCGAAAGTGTTGTCAATTATTGTAATAATATTGTTTGCTTTTGCTATAGCCGCCACTTCGGCCAGGTCTACTATATTCAGTAACGGGTTTGATGGTGTTTCGATATAAATCACCTTCGTATCGGGTCTTAGCAGGTCTGTAAAACTTTGGGCATTATTGGCCGCAAAGCTGCAATGGATGCCTCTTTTGGGCAACTCTTCATTGGCAAATTTCAGTGTGCCGCCATACAGGTCTTTTGAAAAAATAATGTGTTCGTTGCATTGAATAAAAGACAGGATAGCAGTACTGATTGCTGCCATGCCAGAACTGAATACCATACCCCAGTTACCCTGTTCAAGATTACAGATAATCTGCCCGAGGCGCTGTTGGTTATACGTAGAATAAAAGCCGGGATATTGCAGCGGCTGATCAATATAATCGTAGGCTACTGCGGTATAAACAGGTGTGGTAACTGCGCCACCTGGCTGCTTATCATCAACAGGGTGTACACAGGCTGTATCAAAGTTTTGCATGCGTAAAGGTAGCGGTATCAGTATAATTTTTTGTTGGTCAGCAGCAGTTCTTTGTGGCATCGCCTGTTGTGTCACTCACTTGTACGTCCGGGGCTTTGTGCAGCTACAGCGATGCGTTGTGCAGTACCTGCACAAATTGCAGGTCTTCGCACTGCCCAATAAAGCTTCACCAGTACAAGAGTGCGACGCAACGATGCTTCATGCATATTCTTTAGCCGGGCCCCAAAAAATTGCCACTTATCTAAAACAGTTTATATACAGTGATTGAAAATGTATCTTCAAACTACCATAAAAAAGACGAACGTTATGCGTACACTGTTATTAATTGTTGCAATTTGTTTGATTGCCGCGTGCAGCCGGCAACCTGCCAAACAATCGACCACAAATATTAATGCGCTTGCACAGCAATATGTGCGTCTTGGTCTTACCATCAGTTTGTACGATGCAGATTTTGTAGACGCTTATTATGGCCCCGGTTCTTTAAAGCCTGCCGCAAAGCCTGCTGCTGTGTTCCCCAAAGACAGTTTGTTGAATGCAGTGCATGAACTTACCGCAGCATTACAGGCCTTACACGATACCAGCGATACGGTAGCCCAACGTGCAGCATGGATAGCAGCGCAGCTGAAAGCCTTTGAAAGACGTATAAAAATTTATGCAGGTGATACTGCCGGCTTTGATGAAGAAGCTAAGGATCTTTATGGTGTTACGGCACCTGTATACGACTCATTGCATTACCGTGAAATAATCGCAAAGCTTGACCATTTACTGCCCGGCAGTGGCAGCATCAACGATCGTTTTCAAGAGCTTGCAAACAGGTTTATTATTCCCAAAGACAAGCTGGATACGGTTTTTAAAACAGCCATTGCTGCATGCCGCGAAAGAACCTTACAGCACTACGATCTACCCAAAGAAGAAAGTTTTATACTGGAGTATGTAACCAATAAACCATGGAGCGGCTATAACTGGTATAAAGGCAATTATAAAAGTGTGATACAGATAAACACAGACCTGCAGATATTCATAGACCGTGCAATAGATGTGGGCAGCCATGAAAGTTACCCGGGCCATCACGTGTACAATATGCTGCTGGAGAAAAACCTTTACCGCGAAAAAGGCTGGGTGGAAATCTCGCTGTATCCGCTGTTTAGCCCGCAATCATTAATAGCAGAAGGAAGTGCCAATTATGGTATTGATGTAGCTTTTCCCGGCCAGGAGAAAGTAGCGTTTGCCCGGCAAACGTTATTACCGCTTGCAGGTTTGGATACAACAGGCATCTCACGTTATTTTGCCGCATTGGAACTAAAAGGTGCATTAAACTATGCACGTAATGAAGTTGGCAGGGGTTTATTGGGCAACACCATGAGCGAGGCGCAGGCAATGCAATGGCTAAAAGATTATTGTTTGATGAATGACGAAACCGCACGCAAGTCTGTAGATTTTATTCGCCGCAACAGGAGTTATGTAATCAATTACAATTACGGTAAAGACCTGGTGGCGCAATACATTTCTGCGAAAGGCGGCGATGTTTCGCCAGATAAAAAATGGCAGGTATTTGGAGCACTGCTAAGCAATGAAATACTTACAACTGAGCTGTTGCAGTAGGCTATTGAAGCGGGTTGCCATTGTCATCCCGGAACGGAACAGGTACAGGCGCCTGTCCGTCTTTCAGCTTTTGCTCGGCAAATAGTTTGCTAACGTGCACCCACTTGCCGTTGCTCCATTTAAAACCTTCGTAATCACCATCAGGTATAAAATCATATTTATATTGCGTATTGCCCGTTTCACTTACCAGGTGGTCGAATACAATGGCATCCAGCGCAGCATCGTAGTTTAGTCTTGCTTTACCGTCTTTCTTAAATTCAAGACAAAATCTTGCAACAGGATTATCAGGTTTATTGGGTTCATTTTTATATACAAAAAAATCGCCACCAAATACCGGCTGGCCATTGTTGTCGAAGTGCAACACTTCAATCCACTTGCGGGTACTGGAAAAATCATTGTCATCCAGGCCAAGCAGCGTATAGTATCGTTTGCCATTGAATTCTTTCATCAGCACCTGGTAATAAATAGCGCCGATCCAGTTGCGGTTTGTCCGTACAGAATCTGTTGGTATTACAGCATAATCGCTCCCGTCAAAAAGCGGGAAGAGTTTGAGTGAACCATCTTTCGTCTGCATCTGCAATGCACCATACTGGCGAAAATAACTTTCATCTTTTTGTATTTCCCATGTGTAAATGCGGAAGGAGCTATCCGGCGCGTACAATTTTGAAACCGTCTTTATTGAATCGAACGGGTATGAGAACGAATTGGGCACTTTTAACGCCTGTACAAACTTTTTAATAAACACACTGTCAGCATAAAAGCGTGCAGAAGCATCCTGTGCTGTTACCATTTGTTTGGAATAGTAATTCAGCGTGTCTTCCATACCTGCCAGAACTTTCCTGTTATCCTGTGCCCGTGCATTAAAAGCGCAGGAAAAAAATAGTAGCAAAAGAAAAGTCTGATATGCTGTTTTTGCCGTCATGTTATTATCTACGTGGTTGTGCTTTATTTATTGTTGTGCCTGCTAACCTTAGGATATCGTTAAGGAACCCAATCGTTTAGAAAATTCAAATAAGCTTTCAAGTCTTTCATCGATCATTGCATGAGGAAATGGCGTCTGCGGATCAGTAGAGGGAATAAAGATCGTTTTAGCGCCAATATTCCTGCCAAATTCCATATCGCTCAGTTTATTACCAACCATTACGCTCCTGGCAAAATCGATCTGCGGAAAATCTGCTTTTGCCTGCAAAGCCATACCCGTTAATGGTTTGCGGTTAGGGCCATCATCGTGCAATTCCGGTGCAAAGTATACTTTGTCAATCCTGCCGCCAAGCGTTGACAAGCCTTCGCGCATATATGCATGTATGTCTTCGAGATCTTCAGTCGTCATTAAACCTTTGCCTATACCACGCTGGTTGGTTACAATAACAATAAGCCCAAATATATCTGAGAAAGTTTTGATGGCAGCTTCAGCACCGGGCATAAAAACAAATTCATGCCTGTTAAAAATATAACTTCCAACCTTGTCTTCATTTATCACACCATCCCTGTCTAAAAATAGCGTCCAGCTTTTATCAATGGTTTTGTAATCGATCATTTGTTAAATACTTTTTTGGGAAGCCGGCTGCATTGCTGCTATTATGCTTTTGTTGTGTCACTCACTTGTACTGCCGGCTATGCGTCAGCACGGGTTACAAACGGCATCTTACAATTCAGCCTGCGCCCTGTTGTAATCTTCCGGTATGCCAATATCTATAAAATATTCATCCTGTACTACACCAAATATTTTCTCTGTTGTATAAAAAACTTCGAGGTAGTCTTTTTCAAAAGAAAACTTCAGCGGCAGGTAAGCAGCTAAAAATGCTTTGGTATCCAGGGCATACAAACCTCCGTTTACCAGGCCGGCTGTATATGGTTGTTTCTCTTTGAATGATTTTACAGACAGATCATCATTCACTTCAACCACTCCATACCGGTCAATATCCTGCATGGGCTTAAGGCTTAGTGTGCAACTGGCATTATTCCCGAAGTGAGCCCCGGTAACCGCTTCTATGTTTACTTTAAAAAGTGTATCGCCATTTGCCAGCATCACATGTTCCGTAACTGTTTTCAGGCATGCGTAGCGGGTAGCGCCTCCGGTGCCCAGCGGTTCCTGCTCTACGGAAAACGCAACGTCCAGCCCCGCATAATTACTTTCAATAAACCGGCTGATGATGTCGTGCCTGTAACCCAAAGACAAAACAAACCTGTTTATGCCTTGCTGCAGTAAATGATCAATGACATAAGTGATAAAAGGTTTGCCATTTACTGGTGCCATGCATTTGGGTAATTCAGGAACAACACTTCTCAGGCGCGTGCCTAAACCACCTGCAAGAATAATGGCTTCAGTAATTTTCATCACGCTTTTTTTACCCGAAGAGTTTTGTTTCAACCAGTTCGCAGATAATGTGGCCAATCATAATATGGCTTTCCTGTATACGCGGTGTGTCTTTAGATGGCACGTTGAAAAGGTAATCACTTAGCTCCTTCATTTTTCCGCCGCTTTCACCGGTAAAACCAATGGTAATCATGTTCTTTGCTTTGGCGGCTTCAAACGCCTTTACAATATTGCCCGAATTGCCGGATGTACTAAGCCCCACCAGCACATCTCCCGCATTACCGGTACCTTCCACAATACGGGAATAGATCACATCGTAACTGTAATCATTTGCTACCGCAGTAAGATAAGATGTGTTGCAGTGGAGTGCTTCAGATGGTAATGCCGCACGGTCTTTATAAAACCTGCCCGAAAATTCAGCGGCCAGGTGTTGTGCATCTGCTGCGCTGCCGCCATTACCGCAAAACAATACTTTCTTACCATTCCTGAAAGCTGCTGTTACAGTATTTACTGCATCGCAAATATGTTGCAGCATGGCATCATCTGCCAGTATTTTTTGTTTTGTTTCAATCGATGCGCTGATGATCTCTTTTATACGTTTGCTCATAACTGTTTTATAAAAAAATATAAGATCCCGTTGTAAACCTTCAGTACACGGCACCACAGACTGCGCTACAAAGTGGTCCACGTACTCAGGCCTTCTTTCGTAAACCTGTAAGGCTTTACTTCGCCGCCAAATTTATTCAATGTTTCAATAACCTTGTACCTGCTGTTGCCGGGGCAGTAAAATATCATAAACCCGCCGCCACC
Source organism: Panacibacter microcysteis (assembly GCF_015831355.1). Classification (NCBI taxonomy): domain Bacteria; kingdom Pseudomonadati; phylum Bacteroidota; class Chitinophagia; order Chitinophagales; family Chitinophagaceae; genus Panacibacter; species Panacibacter microcysteis. Next base: position 1,761,159 of record NZ_JADWYR010000002.1, on the reverse strand, counting down.
TGCGCCACTTATTTTCCCCCCTGTTGCACCCGCTTTTTTTACTGCTTCATACAGTGCTTCTATGGCATCGTTCGAAATGTTTTTTGCCATGTTTCTTTTTTGCTGAAACCCGTAATCAAGAATCTCTCCAATTTCATGCAGCCTTCCTTTGAGCAATGCTTCTTTCATCATCTTCGCCTGTTCCTTCAACTGGTGCATGGCCCCGATAGACTTTTCATTTTTTTGCTGAACGTTCTTCTGCTGTTCCTTTATAATTGTAGCAGACTCGCGGCTCGTAGAGGTAAAGTACAATACCAGGTTATTTTCCAACTCTCTTAAATAATCCTGCTTTATTCGAAGTGGATTTACGATCACTTTATCGTTGTGATAAAATTCCATAAAGTTTACACCGCCAAACGTGGCTGCATACTGGTCCTGTTTACCACCTGCCAGTTGCAGGTCGTTACGTTCAATATCGTAGGCATAGTGTGCTATATCGTATTCACCCAATGGCAGCTTCAGCATTTCTGTAAAAGCCCCGGTTACTGCTACCGCCAGCGTTGATGATGTACCAAGGCCACTGCCAACCGGCGCATCAACAAATGTGCTTAAGCGAAAACTGGTAATAGGCAGGCCATAATCTTTTTGTATGCGGTTGTAAACGCCTTTCAGCAGGTCCAGCTTACCATCAACAGGCAATTGATTGTTCCATTCAAAGCGTTGCTCCTGTTTTTGATCGAGTGCCTGTATAATAATACCGTTGCCTTCTATGGGTTCAATATTTGCATGCGCGTAATGCGAGATGGTTGCATTCAGAATAGCGCCACCAAATTCATCGCTGTATGGGCTTACGTCTGTGCCGCCACCGGCAAGGCCGATTCTTAATGGTGCTCTGCTTCTGTAAATCATATAAAAAAGCTTTAAGTTATAAGCAAATGCTTACACTAATCGTTTTTATGTTACCTGCTCTTGTACGTTGTGGCATCGTCTGTTGTGTCACTCACTTATGCGTTCGGTTTTTATGGCGACTGCAGCGTTGCATTTTATCGAAATACATGTGTGTCACGGTTTGTATGCTATTGATTTATCAGCCTTCCTGCGTATGCATTTATGCAGCTAATCTCCGCCACATCCGCCACAACTGCTGCATGAACTGCCGCATGAGGAACCACAGGAAGAACCGCCGGTTGAATCTCCGCCGTTATATTTATTCTTTTCCAGGCTATTGATCAATACAAGTGTAGGAGCGGCCAATACAACATTGCCGGACAAAAAGTACAGCCACTGCCAGTTTGCATTCGTATCTATATTAGGCAATACAGTTGCCTTGTATAAATCGGGTATTGTTGTAGAGAATAGTTTATTGACTAAGCGGTGAAGGTAAAGCACTATAACAGCAATGAATACTGTAATAATCAAAATAATCAATGTAACAGGTTTGTCTCTTAATACACCTGTTACAAGCCTTGTAAACACAAGCATTAGTAAAAACAGAAGGCCCGTAAAGTTTGCAAGAAACAAGTGTGTAAATTTTTCTGACCGTATTACATACTTCCGGAATGCATCCATGCAAGAGGCAACGGTATAAAAAACAGGTTTTAATAATAGCCTTTTTAAAAGTGCAGGATAGGTTATAACACCGGCATCATTTACTTCGTTTGCAATTTGCAATTGTTCCAATGTATCTGCAGTACCAAACCCCGACATCTCAATACTTGCGTTTTCATTAACGCGCAGTGCGTTGTTGTTGATCAGCTCATTTACAGATGTATGAATAACGTTTGTAAGCTGCCTTGATTTTAAATAGATCAGCTCGGAAGGCTGAAGATCGAAAATGAAATTATTTCTATCGAAATATTGTACTATTTTTTTGAATTGCCTTTTATTAAATGCTTCCAAGCCTAGCAAGGTAAGTGTGGTTAACACAAGAAAACCAATCAAAAAATAAGGATTATCTATTTGTACATACAGTGGTTTTAGCAGGAAATAAAATGGTGTGGCAAGTGCTATAAAAGATAAAATACCTATAACAAGTATTGTCCTGATCTTCACACGGCCTTTTGCAAGATGCAAACCGTCATATATAGTTAACGCACTCCAAATTTCTTTTGGCTGGTCTCCAAAGCTGGCATTGTAGAGCTTTGTTGTTCTTTCCGCCGCAAGTTTAAATTTCTCAAATTCGGCTTTATTTTTTGTAGATGGAATGTGCTGTACGTTCTTGCCAAGAATAGCGCAAAACGCCTGGTATGATTGTGTAAAAATGAGGTGTTGGTGCCAGACTGTATCTACGATCTCTGATGGAGAAACCATTGCATCTGCCGTTGCGGCCAGGTACATGAATTTTTTATACTCGGTTATCGCTTTTTGGGTAAAATTTTTGTTCCAGTTGTTTTCGTTAGCAAGACGAACGGAGAATCCATACTCAGCTTGCGGAAAGTCTAAGTCGAATGCTAATATATTGTTCCAACGTTCTGTATTCATTGGTGGTTTTAGATGCTGATTTTGCCCGTTTACCTTCGCGTTTGCTCCGTAATGTTATTGCCGTACAAGAGTGCGACGCAACAGCCGCCTCATAGTAGTAATACAGCAGGGCCCATCATTTTTTCTATTCTGTTAACCTGTTTAATCTGTTGTCAGGTTTTTAATTGTATCTACCAATACAGACCAGCTATACTTCTTTTTTTCTGAACGAAGGTGCGGCAAAAAATGGTCTTCGCCTAATTCGTAGAGTTTAAGAATATGTGAAGCGATATCAGCAGGGTTGGGCTCTGCAATAAGACCTGCTTTTCCATCTGGCACAAGATCGGGCAGCCCGCCAACATTGGTTACCAGCATTGGTTTTTCGAAATGATAGGCAAGGGGTGTAACACCGCTTTGGGTTGCATTGCGGTAGGGTTGTATAACAAAATCTGCTGCGCTCAGGTAATATTTAACTTCACTGTCTGCAATAAAATCTGTACGAAGAATAAGTTGGCCTGCAAGATCATTCTGCTGAATAATATCATCGTATGTTTTTCGGTCTTCATAAAACTCTCCTGCTACCAGGAGCCTGATCTGTTTTGCCCTGGGATCGTTTTTTAGAATAGCCATTGCCTGCAGCAACATATCAAGGCCCTTATAACGGCGTATAAAGCCGAAAAACAGGATAATATTATCTGACTCATTGATATGGAGGTGTTGTCTTGCTGCGCTTTTGCTTACCTGGTTGCCAAAATTATCATACAGCGGATGTGGTACTAGCACCGCTTTTTTTTGTGTAAACAGGCGCAGGTCTTTCATTACTTTTTCGCTCATGGTAATAAATGCATCAACCGGTTTTATGAAGTAAGCGGTAAATTGTTTATCACCGGGTCTGCTTTCGTGCGGAATTACATTGTCTGCGATAGCGATGATCTTTGTATGCTTGTTTCTTTTTATCCTCCTGAGGATTGTTCCTAAAGATGGCCCCATGAACGGCAGCCAATACCGCACGATAACAATATCTGGCTGTAACGCTTTGATCTCGTTGCCTACACTTATCCAGTTTAGCGGGTTAACGGAATTGATACGAACTTTTATGTTCAAATCTGCCGGTGCAGGTTCTGACGAGTATTGCGATGTACCGGGAAAAAGAAAGCCGGGGTATTGTAATGAAAAGGTATAGATGGTAACACGATCACCTGCTTCCTGGTGGGCCCGGGCAAGACGCTCATTAAATGAAGACAGACCACCGCCACGTAAAGGATGCGCCGGCCCTATGATTATAACGTTTTGCATGCGCCTGATTCAATGATTAGCTGATACCCAGCTTGTCTTCGATAAGATAAGTATTCCGGTCTGCTGCATTCCTGGTTACCAGTTCTGCAATAAAGCCTGCAAGAAACAGTTGCATACCGATAATCATAACTGCGAGGGCGATAAAAAAGCCTGGTTTATTTGTGAGCGGGAAGTTGCTGTCGACAAGCTTTGAGATAATGAGGTACAGGCTGATGCCCAAACCAATTAAAAAGCAAAGTGTGCCATATAACCCAAAAAAGTGCATTGGTTTTTTACCAAACCTGCCGGTGAACGTAATGGTCATCAGGTCGAGAAAACCATTGACAAACCTGTTCCAGCCAAATTTTGTTACACCATATTTACGGGCCCTGTGTTCAACAACTTTTTCTCCTATTTTACGAAAGCCCGCATTCTTTGCCAGCACGGGAATGTAACGGTGCATTTCGCCATATACCTCCACGCTTTTAATAACTTTATTTTTATATGCTTTGAGGCCGCAATTAAGATCGTGCAGTTTAAGCCCGGACATTTTGCGTGCGGCAGCATTGTAAAACTTTGACGGAAGGTTTTTGGTAAGTGTGTTATCGTAGCGTTTCTTTTTCCAGCCACTAACCAGGTCGTAGCCATCTTCTACGATCATACGGCGTAGTTCAGGCACTTCATCAGGAGAGTCCTGCATATCTGCGTCCATCGTAATAACCACATCACCTTTTGCCGCATCAAAGCCTTCGTTCAATGCTGCTGCTTTGCCGTAATTACGCTGAAATTTTATGCCTTTGAAATGGGGGTTACGGTGAGCAATTTGCTGGATGATGTTCCAACTGTTATCGGTGCTTCCGTCATCTACAAATATTACCTCGTAAGTGAGATTGTTGTCTGTAACAACCCGTTCAATCCATTCTGATAATTCAGGCAAAGATTCTTCTTCGTTCAATAAAGGTATTACTATGGATATATCCATTCTCTCAGTTTATATTTGAGGTTGTGCAAAGGGATCCTTTGGCTGTTTCTTTGCTGCTGCTGCACCAATCAGCGAGCCTAAAGCTCCCAATAAAGCAAAGATGAAAATGATACCGCCAACAGCGAATGGTATAAAGAATTTTCTTCCGATTTCTATTCCCTGGTCAATCTGGTCTTCGCTCATTTTACCGTCTGACAACATTTCCTGCCTGGCTGCATCCATTGCTTTATCTATCATGTCAGGGAAAAGAAATTTTGTCGCTATTAATGTGTATACGGCAATTGCTGCGGCAACAAAAGCCGTGGTTTTAAACCCGTGAGCAAAAACATTACCAAACGTTACATTGCCATCCATCTGGTTTGCATACACAATGCAGGCCCAGATAATTCCACCAACAAGAATCAGGTATTGAACATAAGAAAGACCTTTGTTTGTAAACTGGTCAGTAAAATACAATGCCAGTCCATAAACAATAAGCACAAGTGTAATAATCAACCCTTTTTGTACAGGTGTAGAAACTTTCTTTTCCATATAGCGCGATTTTTGGTTAAGATTTTTGCAGGAACTTCCGGGATCAAGTTAATTTACTAACAGCTTACCCTTGTTAAATATGCCAATTACTCCACCCTTCAGTGTTTTACCAACAAATGGCGTATTAACAGATTTACTTTTGATACCGTTTTTTTCCAACACAGTTGAAATACCCGTATTAAAAATGGTGATCTCTGCACTGCTTCCTTCTTTTACGGCTGATTCGGGTAAGTTGAATATCTTCCTGGCATTAGTAGCAAAAAGCGAAGCAACATTACGAACATCCAGTTCAGGAACTGCAGACAAAACCGCCGCAAAGGCTGTTTGCAGACCAATCATGCCATTTTTTGCGTATTCAAATTCACAGGTCTTGCTATCCCAGTCGTGCGGCAAATGGTGAGAGGCAATGCAATCTACCAGTCCATTCTTTACCGCCACTCTTAAAGCAAGCATATCTGTCTTTGATCGTAGCGGAGGATTTGTTTTAAGGTTCGTATCATAATCTGTAAGATCCTCATCGCAAAAGAAAAGATGATACGGCGTTACAGAGCAGGTTACGGCGAGACCGGCATCTTTTGCACGTTGAATATATTCCAGCGATTTGGCAGTAGACACACCCGTAAAATGCAGCCTGGAATCTGCATACCGCGCCAGTTTTATATCCCTTGCAATCATCAGTTCCTCCGCCATTGCCGGTATGCCGGGCAGGCCAAGTTGTGTGGATACGATCCCTTCATGCATCAATCCAAACTGGCCGATACTTTTATCAACGGGCACCTGCACGATGACGCCGTTGAATGCTTTCACATACTGCAGCGCTTTAACCATTAAACCCGCAGATTGTACCGGGTTAACCCCATCACTGAAAGCGAGTGCGCCGCTGGCGAACATGTCATACATTTCTGCCAGTTCTTTGCCTTCAATGTTTTTGGTTACTGCACCCATCGGGTGTATATGTATAGGTGTATGAATGGCTTTTTGAACGATGTATTCAACCTGCGCCTTATTGTGTACCACCGGGCTTGTATTGGGTAAGGTAAAAACTCTTGTATACCCACCTGCTGCTGCTGCAGCAGCACCGGTCTCTATGGTTTCCCTGAATTCATAACCAGGATCGCAGAAATGGGCAAACACATCTACCCAGCCTGTGGAAACAGCGGCATTATCCCATTGAAAAACTTCATCTGCATCAGTTATATCGTCGTCTATGCGGGCAATGTTACCGTCAACAATTAAAATATCTTTTACTAAACCGTTATAGCTGGAATGATCGTCTGCGATTAGAACCTGCTTCAGTAAAATCTTCATGAGAAGGCGATAAAATTTGACGCAAGATAGGCGGATTTTTGTAAAAAGCCGTTACATTTGCCACCCATCTGAAAATGGGTCCGGCATGATGAATTGAGCAATCAATTTTATCAGCGGGAACGGGTGGTGGCGCAGCCCGGTAGCGTATCTGCATGGGGTGCAGGGGGTCGCTGGTTCGAATCCAGTCCACCCGACAAAAAGGTTATCTTAAACGATAGCCTTTTTTGTTGCCCCATTTTATCCTTTTGCTACCCAGGCAATCAATCTCAGCGGGCCACCACTGCCATTTTTTATTTTCATTGGCAGGGCTACAATATATGCGCCCCTTGCAGGCAACGCATCTATATTGGCCACATTCTCAAAGCCCGGTATGCCGGCACCCATTAATACCTGGTGTGTTTTAAAGTTTTTCGACTGTCCAACATCTATACTCGGCGTGTCTATGCCAACAGCTTTTATTTTATGATCAGCCAGCCATTGTGCCGCCGCACTGTCAATACCCGGGAAATGCAACTTTGGTATTGCTGCTGCACCGCGCTCTGCAGTGCCAAAATATTTTTCAGCATCAGGATAAAATTTACCATAACCCGTTTTAAAAAATACCATCATGCCAGCTTCAATTTTTCCATTCGTGTTTTCCCATTCACCAATATCATTTGTGGTTACAAGATAATCGCGGTTCTGCTGCGCTTTTGCTGAAACATCGATCACTACTGCTTCCCCGGTCAGTTGTTCCAGTGTAAGCTTATCTACACCAACGCCATTTTCGGCAAAGTGCGATGGTGCATCGAGATGGGTGCCGCCGTGTTCCGGTGCACTAAAAGCATACGTGGAATAGTAAAAGCCCGCAGGTGTTATGCCTGCTGCCGTTGTATCCAGTTTAAAACCTGTTGGGTTATTGGGCCAGTAAAGTGTCTGGTCAGACAAATCATAACCAAGGTCAATCCATTTGCCGGCAGCCAGTTGTTGTGCAAGGTTTGTTTGTTCCGGCTGTGTGGTGTTGCATGCAAGCAATACGCATGCAGCAGCGTTAACCATCACGTATTTCATGTGCAGTTATTTTATTACTGCTGAAGTTATTATTTTTTGGGGACAAGCTGCATTGCTGCTATGAAGCTGCTGTTGTGTCACTCACTTGTACGTACGGCTCATTACGCAGCATGGTGAAACCTGCAGAAATATCAGTAACATTAAACAGGCAGATCAAGTGAGCCCGTTTTATCTTCGCGTTTGCTCAGTTTACTTCCGGCAGTACAAGAGTGCGACGCAACAGGCGATGCCACTTTTGCCGCAGCCCGGCCCATAAAATTATTATTGTATCATTTTCTTGATCTCATTCAGCTTCATCAGCGCTTCTACAGGTGTCAGCCGGTTAATATCCAGGTTATCGAGTACAGTCCTGATGTCTGAGAACGTCTGGGAGTGTGCATCAAAAATAGAAAGCTGCAGTTTGGTGGTGCTTAGCCTTTTAATGTTGTCTTCTGTTTTTCTTACGGTACGGGTTTCGGTTGTTGCCGAATCATCCACATGCTTTTCTTCCAGTTGCGCAAGTATTTCATTGGCGCGTTCTATAAGTGCAGGCGGCATGCCGGCCATTTTAGCCACATGAATACCAAAGCTGTGCGTGCTGCCACCGGGTGCCAGTTTGCGAAGGAAGATAATTTTATTGCCCACCTCTTTATTCGTTACATGGTAGTTCTTTACGTTGGCCAGTTTGTTTTCCAGTTCATTCAGTTCGTGGTAGTGTGTGGCAAATAACGTTTTCGGTTTGCTGTTTGATGAATGTAAAAACTCCACGATGCTCCAGGCTATAGAGATACCGTCGTAAGTAGACGTGCCGCGGCCTATTTCATCGAGCAATACGAGGCTGCGTGCAGAAATGTTGTTGATAATACTGGCTGTTTCATTCATCTCCACCATAAATGTACTTTCACCGCCGCTAAGGTTATCGCTTGCCCCCACACGCGTAAAGATTTTATCGGTTACCGGTATATGCGCTGCTGCTGCAGCCACAAAGCTGCCCATATGCGCCATGAGTGTAGCGAGTGCTGTTTGCCGCAGTATGGCGCTTTTACCACTCATGTTTGGCCCGGTAAGGATAATAACCTGTTGCTCCTGTGGGTTCAGCACAATATCATTGGCAATATAATGTTCGCCCGCAGGCAGGTTTCGCTCAATTACCGGGTGCCGGCATTCCTTCAGCTCCAGCACGGCACCTTCGTGTAATACCGGTTTCTTGTAATTATAGTGCAGTGCATTTTCTGCAAAGCAGGTAAGACAATCGAGTGTTGCAAGAATATTGCCGTTAACCTGTATCGATGCAATATAATCCTGCAGGTCTGCCAGCAACTGGTCGTACAATGCGGCTTCAATGGCGGCAATTTTATCTTCTGCACCGGTTATCTTTTCCTCGTACTCTTTTAATTCAGGCGTTATGTAACGCTCAGCATTGGCAAGTGTTTGTTTACGTATCCAGTCTGCAGGTGCTTTTTGTTTATGGGAATTGGTTACTTCAAGATAGTAACCAAACACGTTGTTGAAGCCGATCTTCAACGTTGTTATGCCGGTACGCTCCGCTTCTTTTTGCTGTATATCCAGTAAATATGCTTTGCCGCCTGTTGCTATTTTGCGCAGGGTGTCAAGCTCTGCGTGTATGCCATCTTTAATCACGCTGCCTTTGTGCAATGCTACCGGCGGGTTATCGCATATTTCGTTGATGATCTTATTCGAAATATACGTGCACGGGTTCAATGCATCACCCAGCTTTTTGAGGTAATCGTTTGCGGCATGGCTGCACATGGCTTTCAGTTGCGCTGTTTGCTGCAGCCCTTTTGCAAGGTGCAGCACTTCCCGCGGGTTTATTTTCTTTACCGGTATTTTGCTCACCAGTCTTTCCACATCGCCGCACTGCTTAATCAGTTGCTGCATGGTTTTTCTGGTATCGGTTTCTTTGATGAGGAACTCAACAAGATCCAGCCGTTCATTGATCTTGTTGATGTCCAGCAAAGGCAGTACCATCCAGCGTTTCAATAAACGTGCGCCCATCGGGCTTACGGTATTGTCCAGTACTTTCAACAGGTTATTGCCCTGTTCTGCACCACTGCTCAGCAGCTCCAGGTTGCGTATGGTAAAACGATCCATCCACAAATGATCTTCACGTTCTATGCGTTGTATGGTGGTAATGTGCTGCAGGTTTGGGTGTTCTGTTTCTTTCAGGTAATGCAGCACCGCGCCTGCGGCCACTATGGCGCTGTTGAGTTTCTCTACACCAAAACCTTTTAATGAATGAGTCTGGAAATGTTTAAGCAAAAGCTCGGTCGCAAAAGCTTCATCGAATATCCAGCTTTCGAGTGTATAGGTATAAAACTTTACACCAAATGTTTCTTTAAAATATTTCTGGTTACTGCGCTGAAAAATAACTTCTGCAGGTTTTAGGCTTTGCAGTAATTTATCAATGTATTCAGTATCGCCCTCTGCTGCAAAGAATTCGCCGGTAGAAATGTCGAGCAGTGCAAGCCCGTGTTTATTGTCTGTAATGTGCAGGCCCGCAAGAAAGTTGTTGCTGTTGTGTTCAAGCAGTTTATCGTTGGTGGCCACACCGGGTGTTACCATTTCAGTTACACCACGTTTTACAATGCCTTTGGCCTGTTTCGGATCTTCAAGCTGGTCGCAGATGGCTACACGGTAACCTGCTTTTACAAGCTTGTGCAGGTATGTATCCAGTGCATGATGCGGAAAACCAGCCAGCTCGCTGGAAGATGCGGCGCCATTGTTTCTTTTGGTAAGCGTAATGCCCAAAACCTGCGATGCTTTGATGGCATCTTCCCCGAAGGTTTCATAAAAATCACCCACACGGAACAACAGAATAGCATCGGGGTATTTTTGTTTGATTGCCCGGTGCTGCTGCATTAAAGGTGTGTCTGTCGCTGCTTTTGCCATGGAGGGCAAATATAGAAATACGCTATCAACGGCTAAAGCATGCCACCGGAATGTGGATAAACAGCTTTTACAGGTGTATGTGTTACAAACAAATGCTTTAATGCGGGTGAATGTTGTACCTGGCTGCATTGCTACTATCATCGCCTGTTGTGTCACTCACTTGTACTGCAGGAAATGCTTCAGCATGGTGCAGCCGGCGTAAGTTTTTTTTACGACAACTTAAAATTGCTGCTGCGCTTAGTAGAATGACCTTAATAACGCGTCTTACACAATAGATCTTATTACCTGTTGCGGCTTGTATAACCGGAACGCTGCAGCTGCCACACCAACCGAACGATGAACCGGGCGTGGCAACAGGCGATGCCATGCAATACAAATGCTGATTAACAAAAAAACAAACATGGCATTGAACGGGTAAAAAATATTTAGTCATCATCTTATAACAATAACCAAAACGATTGCCGATGCAACATGACAACATGAGCCGTAAAAAATTCCTTGCACAAACAGGTATTTTATCTGCAGGATTCTTTTTTAACCCGCTTACAGGAAAAACGCAACCTGCCGGTAAAAAGATTAAAGTTGCTGTAATCGGCTGTGGCAGCGTATCTGGTGTATATCTGCCGCATTTAACAAAAGCGCAGTATGTGGAAGTGGTAAGCGTCTGCGATATTAAACCAGACCGTGCGGCCAACCGTGCAAAAGAATTTAATGTGCCAAACCAATACCCGCATATTGATCAGTTACTTGCCGGCGCCCCGTTTGACCTGCTGATCAACTTAACCAATATGCAGGAACATGAGCACCTCAACCGCGAGGCGCTGAATGCAGGCAAACATGTGTGGAGCGAAAAGCCCATGGCCAATTCTTATAAAGCAGGGAGGGCGCTGCTCGATCTTGCCAAAACAAAAGGCTTAAGGATGTGGGGTGCACCGGCAGTGGTAAATAGCCCGCAGTTTGCTTTTATGGCCAAAGCCATCAATGAAGGAAAACTTGGTACCCTTGCGGCTGCGCATGCCAACTATGGGCATACGGGTCCAACATGGAGCGCTTTTTTTTATGAGAAAGGTGGCGGTAGTTTGCCTGATCTTGGGGTGTACAACCTTGCCACGCTGAGCGGTTTGCTGGGGCCAGTAAAATCAGTAGTTGCCATGACGAGCATCGTTACCAAAACAAGAACGGTAGATGACAAAGGTACCATACCGGTGGAGGCAGAAGACAATGCCATGGTAATAATGGATCATGGAAATGGGGTGCTGTCGCATGTGCAATGCGGTTTCAATTATTTTGATCCTTATGGTCATGAGGGTAAAGGTCAAAGCCGGCCAACAATTACCATATGGGGCAGCAAAGGCAATATGGCACTGATTGGGTACGACTGGGCGCCTTTTGGCGTAGAGCTTGCCACAAGTGATGCGGAAGAACCGCAAAAATTTGTAACCGATCCCGGAACATATGTATGGCAGCAGGGCGCCTCTGTAATTTGCGAGGCACTTGCTACGGGCACGGAGCCGCGCATCAACGCTGAGCATGCATTACATGTGCTTGAAATTATACAGGCCGCGAGGCAATCGCAGGAAACAGGCAGGCGCATTAACCTGGAATCTACATTTCCCTGGCCCGTGGTGAAGTAGCATTTTATGCTTGCAATAGACAAAGCACCCGGCAACACCCGGGTGCTTTGTTCTTTATAACGGGTTTACTTCTGCAACAAGAAAAACACTTCCGCAAATGAGAATGAGGTCGTCTTTATGTGCATGTGTTAATGCTGCTTTTAAAGCCAGATTTACTTCCGTGTAAGTGCTACCCTGTAAGCCGGTTGCGGCGGCTTTTGCAGCAAGCTCGTCTTCGGCTAAAGCACGCGGTATTTGTGCTTTGGTAAAATAGTACTTTGCATAAGGAGGTAACAACGCCAGCACTTTTTCAATGGCTTTATCCTTCACCATGCCAATGATAATATGCAACTGGTTGTAAGTGGTAAGTTCAAGTTGTGCTGTGAGTTGTTGCATACCGTCTTCATTATGTGCCACGTCGAGTATTACAGTGGGTTGTTTGCTGATCATCTCCCAGCGGCCATGTAAACCGGTTAACTTTTTGGTTTGCTGCAAGCCCTCTTCAATATGCTGCGTTGTAATGGCCCAGCCCTGCGCCTGTAACTGGTGGATGGTTTCGAGTACTGTAAGAATATTTTTTGTTTGATAAATGCCGGTAAGATCTGTAGTGTAGGTATGACGGGCGTCATTGTGCTTATCAGCCACGGTTATCGAAAGCTGGTGGTGTTCATAATGCCAGCCTGTTACCATTCTTTTATCCTGTGCGAATACGAGCGGAGCTCTTTTTGCTGCGGCAATTGCTTCGAATACCGGTTTTGTTTCAGGCAGTATTTCGCCTATTACAACCGGCGTATTTTCTTTGATGATACCAGCTTTTTCATAAGCGATTTTTTCAAGGGTGTCACCCAGCAGGTTCATATGGTCCCACCCGATATTCGTAATGGCAGACACTTCCGGCATGATAATATTTGTACTGTCCAGTCGGCCGCCCAGGCCAACTTCTACAACAGCAATATCTGCCTGTTGCTGTGCAAAATATGCAAAAGCCATAGCCACGGTTATTTCGAAGAATGAAGGTTCGATTGCTTCGATCTGCGGCTTGATACGCTGCGCAAAGCTGGTCACAAACTGCTCTTCGCATAAATGCCCGTTTACTTTTATACGCTCCCTGAAATCTTTCAAATGCGGGGAGGTGTATAAACCGGTTTTATAGCCAGCCTTCTGCAAAACTGCCGCAAGCATATGACTGACAGAGCCTTTGCCATTGGTACCGGCGATGTGTATTGTTTTGAAGTTTTGCTGTGGATTATCCAGCGCATTGCATAAGGCAATTGTATTGGTAAGGTCTTTCTTGTAAGCGGCTGCACCAATGCGGCTAAACATGGGCAGGGTATTGTAGAGGTAATTAATTGTCTCTTTATAATTCATGCAGGAAAGGTAATGAAGAAAGCATTTTGCTTCGTCACAAACGTGTACCGTGGTAACCGCGCAAAAAAAAGCTGGTTACACCCTGATGTAACCAGCTTTTTTATATTCGCTGATGATTAACCTTTCGGGTTTTCGAATTTGATCTGTATGGTCCCGGTCTGTGTTTCGGTGCCTTTGGAAAATTTTATCTGTTTGGCCCTGCGTTGTGCGATAGCATTGATATCAGCAAACGGGCTGCCTTGTTTAATAGTGGCAGATAAAACATTGCCATTCTCATCTACTGTTACGTTTACGTAAACAATACCACCATATTTATAACTGTCTTCGAAACGTGTACCACCTATTGTTCTTCTGCCAGATAAGCCGCTGGTAATATTAACACCTCCATTGCCTCTTCCACCATTGCCCGTATAGCTGTCGGAGTTTGGATTGCCGTTGGGCTTACCCTGGTCGCCGGTGCCACCTGCAATACCCTGGTTTTTTGCGTTATTGTAAGAATCGGCATTATTACCCGTTCCGTTGCTGGTTTTACCGCCGGCATATACTGCTTTTGGTTTCACAACTTTTGGGGGTGTGTTAACCACCGGTTTGCTGGTGGTTGTTTTGGCCGTTGTGTTTTCTTCCTTCACGGGGTTTTTCTTTACTTCCGGTTTGGGAGAAGTGCGTACAGGCGGAGCATCCGGCTCATCATTATCGGCTACTTCCGGTTGTGTTTCCGCTTCTGCCTGTGTTGTTTGTGGTGCAGCTACTGTTGTTTGTTCTGCATCGCTCATTTCTCCCGGCACCTGCGGAGGTACATCACCAAGGCCGGTTTCTGAATTGCCCAGGTTTACTTCAATACCTTCATCAACAATGGGAACGGCAGGTTGTGGAATTGTCCAGCTAATAAGAAAGAGCAGGAAAATAGCTGCTGTTATAATAGTGGTATAACTAAGCGCTTTTATATTTTTTTGCCTTTCGAATTCGCTGTGTTGTTGCTGCATACTTGTCATTTCAAACATTTTTATGGTATCACCCGTACAAATTTAACTTTCAGTAATCACTTGTGCTGTTATAAAGATGCTAACACGTGTGTATTACACAAGTTATTATGCCGTAAGCAGGATTTTAACATGTATAGTACACCAAAAAGATTATTATCAATAGCGCCGAATAACGTGGCTGCTTATATTTTCTGTTGCAACGTCCATTTGTGACCAAATGGATCGAGTACATCTCCCTGGCGATAGCCATAATCGTAGTCCTGCATAGGATTCAGCAGTTTACCACCTGCGTCGAGGGCCTGCTGCATCATCATATCAGGATTGGCAGTAAACAAGCCCAGCGTGATAAAAGAGTGCGGCTGTTCGTTGAAGTGTGCGTCTTTACCCGTTATCTCATGCAGGTGGAACATTGCGTTGCCGATGGTCATTTCTGCTACATGGATGGTACCATCGCCGCCGCTCCAGCGCCGCAATTCCACAGCGTTAAAAGCTTTTTGATAATAAGCCAGCGCATCTGCCACAACCGGCATATACAGCACAGGGGCAAATGATGTTTCAGTATTGGCAGCAATCGTTTCCATCATTGAAATTTGTATTTAATTGTGGGCAAAATCAAGTGTGTAATCACCTTTGATGCGTTCAAGCGGGGGATTGTAGTAACCAAACTGCACTTTCGGAAATTCCTCTTTTATAAGATCCATCAGTTGTTTTACACCCAGCAGTTCGCCGGTTTCTGTAATGCCGAGCTTTCCCAAATACCAATCGGGATCTATGTTAAAGTTCCGCCACTGTATCATGGAAAGATCAGTTTCAATAATCAATTTACGCAGTGCTTCATATTCTTCTTCAGTATCCGTCATACCAGGGAAAACGAAATAGTTGATGCTTGCCCAGCCGCCATAACCGCGTACCACTTTAAGGCTTTCTACAATATCGCTGAACTGGTAATTGTTAGGGCGGTAATAAGGAGTGTAAATGCTTTCCCTTGCAGAATTGGTACTTACCCTTATACTGTTCAGGCCAGCCTCGCACAAAGCCCTTACAGCATTTGGCCGGGAGCCGTTCGTATTGATGTTGATGCTGCCGCGTTGTGTATGTTTTCTAATTTCAATGATGGCTTCCCTGATTGTTTCCCACATTAATAACGGTTCGCCTTCGCAACCCTGGCCAAAGCTTACAATAGGGTAGGGCGCTGATATAAGATGCGGCACAGTGAATTCTGCAATTTCTTCTGCTGTAGGTTTAAATGTTAGCCTGTCCTGCGTGGAGACTATTTCTTCTTCCTGTGGCTGAAAAGAGATGCAACCAATACAATTTGCATTACAGGCAGGTGATGATGGAACCGGGCACTCCCAGCGGTGCAATGAAAAGTTTCTTGCTGCAGGGCAATTATACGTCATGCAGCAATTTTCCATGAGGTGTTTTACCAGCCTGTTGTGCGGGTAGGCTTTCAAAAGATCTGCTGCACCAGCCTGAATCTTTTCATCATCGTACCCGCCACATTCCTGGCGGATATCCTGTTCTATTCGTATAGCCGGTACATAAAACTGGTCTTCGTACCAGCCTGCGGCTGTATAGCAAAACAGCGGCAGCGTGGGGGCGTTTGGTGCTGTTTCGTATGCGGCTATATAAAAACCGGTATGTGCAGGTGGTATAAATGCTGCTACTGCCCAGCCTTTATCGCACAAACGCATTTCGCCTGTTTGCGTATCTATGCCTATGCCTTTACGGCCGGGCAATTCGTACAGGTTGCCACCATCAGGCAGGAGTATCCATTCTTCTGCCGGTACAGGAAAAGCATCCCAGCCTTCGCGGCCAACGGCATACAGGGTCTGGTCTTCGAAAATATTTCCGTTGCCGTCTGAATACAAAAGATATGGTGAATGTTTGATCATAAAATGCTTATTGAAAGGTTGCAGCGCAAAAAGACTGTAATTACCGGAGTTGGTGGTTTTGTTGCTGCATAATGATATACAGTACAAGAGTGCGACGCAACTGCAGCTTAATGCTTATTCAACTGCCGGTTACCAAAACCTTATAACGTGTAATAACACTTATTGGTGGCTGCTGATCTGCAAACGGCAAAACTCGTTAAATTCTGCCTCATTGCCAATGTTTGAAGAAGTTGTATTTACAGGTGCCTGGAAAATTTTGTTGTTGCGGTAGTCGATGGTAAGCAGATCGTCTTTTATTACAACGTTTTGTAAACTCTTCCAGTCTATGATTTTTTCGGGTAATGAGGTAATGGTAAGCTGATTGCCGGCGGCAATTACGTGGAAGTGCTCTTTTACGGATAGCTGTAGTATGCAGATGGTAGTAACGAGCAGGGTGATCCACCAGGGAAACAGGAAAAACGAACCGGCAATGGCCCATATAAATGCTGACCGGTGAATGCGCAGGAAACGCATAAAGGCAAAGCGTGTTACAATTTTTTCATTCTGCGCAAATGCGATGCTGATGCACAACATCATGGGCCAGAACATATCCATCATATCGTTATTGTAATATGCAATGATGATGAAACCTGTACACAATATGGAAAGAAAAATGACGCGAAAAAGATCTACCGTCTGGTAACGGTCATTTTTTATAACGAGCCGGTATTCCTGCTGCATCAGTTCATGTTGCTTTTCATGAGGTAATTACACAGTTTCCAGAGTATGCGTGCACCCACATTGCTGTCCCAGCCGTTTTCGCCAATGCCTACTTCAACAAGGTCGAAACCAATGATGGTTCTGCCCGTTTCGATGATGCGGCGGATAAGATACATGGCCTCTTCGGTTTGCAGGCCGCCCAGGACAGGCGTGCCTGTAGATGGGCATAGCTTGGGATCGAGCCCGTCAATATCAAAACTTACGTGTACTTTTTGCGGAAGGTGGTTTACAATGGTATCTGCCAGGTGGTTCCAGTGCTGGCCGTCGTAGAGGCGCTGTTTGATCTGTTCATCAAAGTAAGTGATTACCCTGTAGTTGCTGTTGCAGATATATTCCCACTCTTCTTCGCACAGGTCTCTTACGCCAACCTGCACCAGGCTGTCTATCTCGGGCAATTCGTTTAACGCGTTGTACATGATAGAAGCATGCGAGTACTTAAAGCCTTCGTACGAAGTACGCAGGTCGCAGTGTGCATCAATCTGCAGAATGCCGAAATGGCCATGTTTTTCCGCCAGTGCTTTGTAAAAACCAAGTGGTGTGCTGTGGTCTCCGCCAACAATACCTACCAGTTTTTCCTGTGCCAGCAGGTCTTTGGTTTGTTCGTACACCCAGTTGTTCATCATTACGCTGCCTTCGTTGATCTCTTTCAGACTTTTGTACATGAATTTATTATCGGCCACCATGCAACCTTTCGAGATATAGTCGATGTACAGTTCAGCTTCTTTGCGCAGGTAGTCGCTTTTCATCAACAACTTTTTATCATGTTCGCGCATATAAAAACCTTTGCGCCAGCCCCCCGGCACATAAGCATCAAAGAGGTCAACCTGTTTGCTGGCTTTAAAAATGTGTTCAGCACTTCTTGCCGTACCGGCGCCATAACTCACCGTAACTTCCCACGGCACAGGTAGCAAGACCAATTTTGCTTCTTCTTCTGTAAAAGGTAGTCCGAAAATATTGTTGTTGGGATTTCCGGCTGCGTTCGGATCAAACTTTGTTAGATCTGCCATTGAGGATAATAGTTGGAAATAGCCGGCAAAGTTAGTGCGATATTTTATAAATCCATAGAGTTAACATTATTTAAAGATTCAGTAATAATTATGGGCCCGGCGGCAGGAGGTATATGCGGCTCCTGTTGCGTCGCACTCTTCGGCGGCAGGAACATTCATCGGCAATCCCCGGTTACCGTCTTCGTTTTTTATATTTATACCTACAAACCATTTTATGCAATACAGGCGCATGCCCATAGAAGTAGAGGCCCCCGAAGGTTTCGGTTATGAAAAGATCGATTGCAATCTTTCCGAGAGCTCTTTTGCCGATCAGCGGCTGGCAGATCTTGGTATAGACATCGGCAACCTGGTGTTGTTTTATGGCGATCATAAAGGCAAACCGGCATTGCGGGAACTAATTGCCGCAGAGGCCGGCCTGCATGCAGATGAAGTACTGATCACCGCAGGCGCGGCAGCCGCACTTTTTATTGTTGCCACCGCACTGCTGAATAAAGGAGATCATATGGTGGTGGCGAAAACAAACTATGCCACCAACATAGAAACACCGCGTGCCATAGGCGCTACAGTAGATTTTCTACCGTTGCATTTCGATGATGGATACGAGCTGGATGTGGACATGTTGGATAACCTGGTTACAGACCAAACGAAACTGGTAAGCCTTACTTACCCGCACAATCCCACCGGCGCCCACATCAGCATGGAAACATTGCAAAAGATCATCCGCATCACAGAGCGAAAGAAAACCTGGCTGTTGTTTGATGAAACGTACCGCGACATGAGTTTTGGTGAGCCTTTGCCGGTAGCAGCAGGTTTATCAGACCGGGTTATCAGTGTCAGCTCCATGTCAAAATCGTACGGCCTGCCCGGTATAAGAATTGGCTGGCTTAGCTGCACAAACAAGCAGTTGCTGGAAAACTTCCTGGCGGCCAAAGAACAGGTGTTCATCACCAATTCCGTGGTAGATGAAGAAATCGCATACCGGTACCTGTTACGAAAAGAAAGTCTTTTTCCACCGGTTAAAGAAAAGATCCTGGAAAATTTCCGGATCGTTCAACGGTTTATGCAACAGCAAAATGTGTTGGAGTGGGTGGAGCCAAAAGGTGGTTGTGTTTGTTTTCCGCGCATCAAAAGTGAAGTGGCGATAAAGACAAAAAAGTTTCACGAAATATTGCTGCATAAGTACCGTACATATGTTGGGCGTGGCCATTGGTTTGAAGAAGATGACCGCTACATGCGTATTGGTTATAGCTGGGATAAAACGGAGCGGCTACAAAAAGGACTAACCAATATTTTGATGGCCATTACGGAAAGTGTCTACGATGTTTAAGTTTACGCCGTTAATAACAAGCAATGATGGAACAGGTAACCATTCCCGCAGACAGGGAAATTTATGAAGGAGAGATCGCTACTTATTGGTTTGAAGATGGCATACTGGTGTCGTACTCCAAAAGCCTTTTAAGAACGGTAGAAAACATAGGCCGTAATGTGGCACTGGTAAAAAAGATCACCAATAGTACACCGGTACCGTTACTGATCTACCTCGCAAGCTCCCCAGTGCCGGACAAAGCAACAAGACAGTTTTCTGCACAACAGTTGCCTGTTATTTACAAAGCCATGGCCATGGTATCAAAACCAGGGCTGGCAAAATTTATCATGAATATTTTGTTCAGCCTGAAACAGCCACCCATACCTATGAAGACTTTCAGTAATGGGGCTGCCGCAAAAGAATGGCTGAAACAATTTGTATAAAAAAACGGTTGTTGCGCAGCAACAACCGTTTAACGTATAAATGATCTTAAAATCAATAATGCCATCTTACAAAGGCTTCCATGGCCGCATATTTTGTCAGGCCAAGCGATGCATACAGACCTGCCGTATTTGCATTGCGGTCTTCAGCGCGTTGCCAGAATTCCCTTGCGTCTGTACCCTGGAATGGCACAGAATCTTTTTGCGACTGGTGTATAAAAATACCAAAGCGTTTTTTCATCACCTGGTCAGGGCTCATGGGTATGGCCATTTCTATATCTGCAATATCCCATTCCTGCCATGCGCCTTTGTATAACCAAACCCAGCAGTCCTTCACCCAGTCGTCACCGGCAGCCTTTATACGACGCAGGCTTTCAAATACAATGTCGAGACATACCTTGTGGGTACCATGTGGGTCAGCAAGATCACCTGCACAATACACCTGGTGTGGCTTTATCTCGCGCAGCAGTTCCATGGTCTGCAGCACATCTTCTTCACCCATTGGTTTTTTCTCTATGGTACCGGTTTCGTAAAATGGCAGGTTTTGAAAATGCCACCTGCCTTCCGGCAAACCAACATATTTGCAGGTTGCTTTGGCTTCGCACCTTCTTATCAGGCCCTTAATGCTCCTGATTTCCGGCGTATCCATTTCATTTTTCTTTTTGCCCGCCAGGAATTTTGCGGCATCAGAAAGTATTTGCTCGCTTTTCTTTTTGTCCATGCCAAACATGTCTTCAAAGCCCACGGCAAAATCGAGAAAACGTGTTACAAACTCATCTGTAACAGCAATGTTACCGCTGGTCTGGTAGGCCACATGTACTTCGTGCCCCTGGTCGTGCAGGCGCATAAAAGTTCCACCCATGCTAATAATGTCGTCATCGGGGTGGGGAGAAAAGATGATGCAGCGTTTGGGGTATGGCTCACTTCTCTCGGGGTGCGTTGGCAGATCAAAATTTGGTTTGCCGCCCGGCCAGCCCGTAATGCTGTCTCTCAGCAGGTAAAATACCTGCAGGTTTATTTCGTAGGCGTCACCGTTTTCTACCAGCAGATCGCCAAGGCCGTTTTCGTTGTAGTCGTTGGCGGTTAAACTCAATACCGGTTTGTCCAGTTTAAGCGCCATGTTTACCACCGCACGTTTTATTGTTTTGGGTGTCCATTCTACCAATCCTGTGAGCCATGGAGATTTAAAGCGCGTAAGCTCGGCAGAAGTATTCTCATCCAGCACAAATGTGCAGTTGTTGTGTTGCTGCAATATGCTGGCCGGTACCTGCTCTGTTACATCGCCTTCTACCGATTTTGCAATAATAGCTGCTTTAAAACCCCATGCCATCAGTATGATCCTTTTAGATTTCATAATGGTGGAAATGCCCATGGTAATGGCAAGGCGTGGAACTTTTGCTATATTCTGAAACTCTCTTGCATTGGCTACACGTGTGCTGTTGTCAAGATTGATCAGGCGTGTTTTAGAGAAAAAGCTGGAGCCGGGTTCATTAAAACCAATATGACCGTTGTTGCCAATGCCAAGCACCTGCAGGTCTATTCCGCCGGCGTTGTCTATCAGTTGCTCATACTCCTGGCAGCGTGCTTTGATGGTTTCTTTCTGCCATTCCCCGTTTGGTATATGAATATTGGCAGGATCTATATCTATATGATTGAATAAATGCCGGTGCATAAAACTCCAGTAACTCTGGTAAGCATCTTTCTCCAGCGGGTAGTATTCATCAAGATTAAATGTGATCACGTTTTTAAAACTCAGCCCTTCTTCTTTATGCAGTCTTACCAGTTCTGCATACATGTTTATTGGTGTAGAACCTGTAGCAAGACCCAATACACATTTTTCTCCTTTAGCCTGTTTGTCTTTGATCAGTGTGGCAATTTCTTTAGCCACATACCTGGAGCCTTCTTTGGGGTTCGAAAAAATTTCACAGGGAATTTTCTCAAATGAATCAACCATGCTCATGTTGTTGTTGGTTTTATGTTGTTAAGTCGTCAAAATTATTGTTTGCTTTACAATTAATGCTGTGCAATCGTTTGTGATTTTTGGTAGCCGGCAATATATTTTCATGGCATCGCCTGTTGTGTCACTCACTTGTACGG
Source organism: Panacibacter microcysteis (assembly GCF_015831355.1). Lineage (NCBI taxonomy): Bacteria > Pseudomonadati > Bacteroidota > Chitinophagia > Chitinophagales > Chitinophagaceae > Panacibacter > Panacibacter microcysteis. The sequence goes on along the minus strand of NZ_JADWYR010000002.1, from coordinate 1,739,217 downwards.
CGGGAACAACTGGCAGCAACGAAGCTGCAATGCAACACCGCAAAGATTTTGTGCTTAGCTGCATGTATTGTTCATCACACATTGTTTTGTTTATTATGTAATGCTCTGCTCCGGTCTTCGCATTGCCCAATAGTATTGTTGCAGTTGAAGTGTGCGACGCAACAAAAGCCCAATGCTTCTACTGCTGCCGGGTATATAAAAGAACTGTTTTAAAACATTAACGGGTGATGACCTTTACAGTTATTCTCCGTTATTGATGCCTTTGGTATTGTACTTTACCTGCCAGAGATCGTAACGTTTATATTGTGTAAGCAGGCGCTGTTTAAAATCGGGCCAGTTCTTATTGTTTTTACTGCTCCAGCCTACTTCACTTAGCGCAGACATGCGTGGAAAAACCATGTACTCTACCTTGGAAGGATTGCTGATATACTCGGTCCACAGGTTTGCCTGTACGCCTTTTATAAAGGCCTGTTCCTGCGCTGAAAGCTGCGCCGGCAAAGGATCGTAGCTGTACACTGTTTCTACGGGCAGGTACCCACCAATAGTAAGACTGTCTTCTTTTTTAGACTGCGAGTAATCTACGTATACGTACGTGGTTGGCGTCATTATTACATCATGATGTTGCTTTGCTGCTTCTATACCGCCGGTTTCTCCGCGCCAGCTCATTACTGTGGCATTGGGTGCAAGACCACCTTCTAAAATTTCGTCCCATCCTATAATATTGCGGCCCTTGCTGTTGAGGTATTTTTCCATGGTGCTGATAAAATAACTCTGCAGGCCATGTTCATCTTTCAGGTTTTTTTCTTTGATCAGGTCCTGGCAAAACTGTGAGCGTTTCCAGTAATCTTTGGGGCACTCATCACCACCCACATGAATGTATTTTGATGGAAACAATTCCATGACTTCATCGAGCACACCCTTTAAAAATGTAAAAGTGTTTTCTGACGGCACAAACACATCAGGATATACGCCCCAGCTTTGCTGTACGTATTTGCCGGTAGTATCGCCACTCCATTGTACACCTTGTGCCACGGGTGTGTTTTCACCCGGAAAGCAGCTCAGCTCAGGATATGCGGCGATAGCAGCAGAAGCATGGCCGGGCATTTCAATTTCGGGAATGATGGTGATGTAGCGTTCGGCAGCATATTTCACAATGTCTTTTATTTGCTCCTGTGTATAGTAGCCACAATCTTTTTTATTGTCATTTGCCGTACCAGGATGGTGACCAATAATAGTACCGTTTCTGCAACTGCCTACTGCTGTAAGTTTTGGATATTTTTTTATTTCGATACGCCAGCCCTGGTCTTCTGTTAAATGCCAGTGCATGGTGTTCATTTTATGCAATGCAAGAAAATCAATATACTGTTTTACAAATGCGGCCGGCATAAAATGGCGGCCGCAGTCGAGCATCATACCACGGTATGCAAAACGCGGTGCGTCTGAAATTTCGCATTGTGCAACAGGCATGATTCCTTTCTTTTCTTTTTTTAAAGGCAGTAATTGTATCAGAGATTGTATGCCATAAAATATGCCTTCTTCATTGGCGCTTTCAATGTACACTTTGTTATTGTCTACCGATAAAGTATATGCACCTGTAATGCCGCTGGCTGATTTGTTGAGGTTCAACACGATCACATTTTGCCACTCAGGATCATCTTTTACTGCTTTTGCCTGTATTACAAAAGGAAGGCGTGTGTCGTAAAATTTGCCAAGATAATTGTTTAAAAAAGCAGCGCTGCGCTGCACATCTGTAGAGATCAGAACGATTTTGGTGGCAGGCGACAATGCAAATGTGCCTGCTTTTAATTCAGCTTTTTGTGGTGCAGGAATAATGTTAACAGACTGCTGTGTAAAACCACAAACGGACAAAAGAATACCAAAAGAAACGAAAAGTTTTTTCATGAGTGGATTATTTTAATACGGGTAAAACGATCCTGGATGCATACTGCGTATTGTGATAAATAGTGATATCACTTGTGATAAAATCTGCAGCTGTTGCTTTATAAATATTTATGAATTGCTGGGGGTTTCTGTCAACCAAAGGAAACCAGCTGCTTTGGATTTGTATCATTAAGCGGTGACCTTTTTTAAAAGTGTGTGCTATATCGGGCAATTCATATTTAACTTCTTCCACCTTACCCGGTGTAAAGGCTGCGGGTGTTTCGTAACTATTCCTGTAACGGCCACGAAATATTTCACCTCTAACCAGCATCTGGTAACCACCCATAGGGTAGGTCTTTGCAGGATCATTGTCTGCGTAAATGTCAACATTGTTGTATGAAAGATTGTCTGGAAAAACATCAATAATTTTTACTACAAAGTCTGCATCAGTGGTAGATATGCTTGTAAATAAATCTGCCAGTACCGGGCCTGTTACAGTGAGATCTTCTGAAAGGGTGTCTGTCTGGAATGTAAGTACATCAGGCCTTCTTGCCGCAAAACGCTGATCATCTGTCATATACTCTCTTGTCCTGTTAAAATGAACGTCTTCCGTATAAGGTACAGGGTGTGCGGGATCGCTTGTATATACCGTTGAACTTTTTGACGCAGTAGGTTTCGCCCAGCCAAGCTTGCCTGTTTGCTGCAGGTAGATAGTTTTATTTTCCGTTTTGGCAGGCGGCCATTGTTCGAAAGTTTTCCATTCATTGGCACCTGTGATAAAAATTGTTGCTTCAGCGATTGTCGAAACATCACCTTTACCTTTCAGGAAGTAATTGAAAAAAGGAATTTCAAGGTTTTGCTGGAAATACTCATTTGTCTTTGCATCGAAATGAACATTACCCAGGTGTGTACCATCGTTGCTTGCCCACTGACCATGGTACCACGGCCCTTCAACAATCTTGTTAAAAGCTTTACCGGGATTGTTTTTTTCGGCGGCTTTATACGCGTTCCATGCGCCCCAGCAATCTTCCGCATCAAATAAACCACCAACCCACAGCATGGCAGGTTGTAACTTTTTGGTTGCGTTCCGCGCATCCCTGGCTTTCCACCACGCATCATAATCGGGATGTGCATATAAGTCTTTCCAGAATGCTATGCTATCACCCATGTAGGCCGCAAGCCTGGGTAGAGAGCCTGCTTCAAGGTAAAATTTATAGTTATCATGGGTGTAATAATCAAATTCTTTCGGACCCTCCGTTGTTGGTTTTGGTCTTGGCTTGCCAAATGAAGAATAGAAAGCGAAACCATCCATTTGAAAAAATGCACCATTATGGTGAAAATCGTCACCGATGAACCAGTTGGTAACCGGCGCCTGCGGGCTTACTGCTTTTAGTGCCGGGTGGTTGCTTGCTGCAGCCATCGTAGAATAAAAGCCGGGATACGAGATACCAAAAACGCCTACGTTGCCATTGTTGCCGCCGGTGTTTTTTACCAACCAGTCGATTGCATCATATGTGTCGCTCGCTTCATCAGTTTCATTGCCTTTTTTGTTGGGATTGAATGGCCGTATGTTTACAAATTCGCCTTCGCTCATCCAGCGGCCGCGTACATCCTGCAATACAATTATGTAGTTTTCTTTGAAATAATTTTTTACATAGCTTTTCCAAAAAGGTCTCCATTTGTCTTCCCCGTAAGGAGCGCAGGAGTAAGGCGTTCTTGTCATTAACAGCGGGTGCTTTTCGCTGTTGTCTCTGGGTATGTAAAGGGTTGTAAAAAGCTTCACGCCATCTCTCATGGGAATATATAGCTCTTTTTTGGTGTAGTTGTTTACGATCCATGTTGAGTCAGCATCCTGGGCATTAGACCCGACAGACAATAATATGACTAACAAGCCAAACAGTATTTTCATAACAGAAGTTTATATAGCCATAAAATTATTGTCTTCGTGCAATTAATGCCGATTTTTTTGATCCTTTCAGCAGGCACAAAACCGCTGTTGCGGAAAACAATAACTGGTTGCAAACCTTTTCGAAACCGGGTTCACAGAAGGTGGATTTCCGGATTATCAATGATTTGACAGGTATGCAAAAGGTTCAGTTTTGATAACCCGTTTAAATCTAAACGTAAATAAGCTTCCGTTTTTTGATGCGGCAAGCTAAACTAATGGCAGCTTAGTTTCATACTGTTTATTGGTAAATAATTGCTCAATATTTACAGTATAATCAAAAAAAATCCCCCGCAAAGCGGGGGATTTTTTAATGGGCTTTTGTTATTTTCAAAACGTTCGTGGGAAGGTGCAGATCAACCGGCGTACTGCCTGTGTTGATGACGATGTCTCCTTTTTTAAGGAAGCCCCTTTCCTTCAGAATGTTGATCTGGTCAAAGATTATTTCATCCAGGCTATCTTCTTCATCGTAATAAAATGCCCTTACACCCCAGCTTAAACTTAACTGGTTTACAAGGCTGCGTGTTTTGGTAAAAACGTAGAGCGGAGATTTGGGCCTGTAGCTGCTTAGTATAAAACCTGTATAACCGCTTTGCGTCATACCTACCAACGCATCCGCATTTACGTCTCTTGCTATTTTGCACGCATTGTAGCAAATCGCATCACTCAGAAAGGAAGGTGATTTGGCCTGTGGCACCAGGTCTTCTTCGCGGTTGTAACGATATTCCGTCTTTTCAACTTCCATGATGATCTTGCGCATGGTTTCTACTACAAGCGGAGGATGTTTACCGGTGGCTGTTTCGCCGCTGAGCATTACTGCATCAGCACCTTCAAGCACTGCATTCGCAACATCGGTTATTTCACTACGGTTTGGTTTCACGCGGTCGATCATGCTTTCCATCATTTGAGTAGCAACGATTACCGGCTTTGCGCGGTGAATACACTTGCGTATAATGTCGCGTTGTGCCGCTGGTACTTTTTCCACCGGTAATTCAACACCAAGATCGCCACGGGCCACCATTATACCATCTGATTCTATAATGATGTTGCGAAGATCTTTTAGCGCAGAAGGCATTTCTATTTTAGACATCACCTTGCTGGAGCAATTGGCATCAGCCACTTTTTTCTTAAGGTTGATAATGTCTTCGGCTTTGCGTACAAACGATAATGCAATCCAGTCAACCTGCTGCGCAATAATGAATTCAAGATCCACGAGGTCTTTTTCTGTCATGGCCGGCAAAGAGATATCAGTATCAGGCAGGTTAACACCTTTCTTTGGAAGTAGTGTGCCACCGTAAGTAACTGCTACTTTTACATCACCTGCCTGGGTTATTTCAATAACAACCACTTCAAGTTTACCATCGTCGATCAATATTTTATCACCCACCTTTACATCGGCATGCAGATCAGGGTAGGAGACGTATATTTTTTCTTTAGTGCCAACCACTTTTTCTTTAGAAGTAAAAGTGAGGATATCACCTGTTTTAATTTCAAGGGAACCGCCTTCCAGGTCTCCTACGCGTAGCTTAGGGCCCTGCAGGTCTGCGAGGATGGCAATATTATAAGGTTCTTTTTGGTTAATCAGTTTGATATGCTCAATAATCCTGGCCTTGTCTTCATGTGTACCATGTGAAAAATTCAGGCGGAATACGTTTACCCCTGCTTTTACAAGCTCAAGCAGTTTATCATACGTATCACATGAAGGTCCCACCGTTGCAACGATCTTGGTTCGGTGAAATGCGTGCTGAATACCTGCTTCCTTATCCATCTCTTTGTGCAGGTACTTGGTAATGTTGTCTGACATACTTTAAAGCAATGTTTTATGTAAAGGAATAACCGGGACGATTAGCTGGCAAGTATTTTTACCATTTTCATCCAGTCGTCTCCCAATCTTTGTTTTTCTCTTATGGCAATTTCTATAGGCGTGTAATGCATGGCATTGTTCAGAATACCTACCATCACATTGTGCCTGCCTTCCAGCAGGCTTTCTACAGCATGGTAGCCCATACGGCTTGCTATCAAACGGTCCAGGCAGGTTGGTGATCCGCCTCTCTGAATGTGACCAAGAATGGTAACCCTTGTATCCAGATTGGGTAAATGTTGTTTCAGTATTTCCGCCACACCATTTGCACCGCCACTGCTATGACCTTCTGCCACCACCACTAGGTTCACCAGTTTTTTCCGTTTTTCTTTTTCCGAAAGAGAGGTGATTACTTCTTCAATGGTGGTCTCTTCTTCTGGAATAAGAATATTTTCTGCCCCGGTTGCAATGCCGCTATGCAGGGCTATATACCCTGCATGCCTGCCCATTACTTCCACGATGAACAGGCGGTCGTGTGCATCTGCAGTATCGCGTATTTTATCAATGCATTGTACCGCAGTGTTTACAGCGGTATCGAAACCGATGGTAAAATCGGTACCATACAGATCTTTATCTATAGTGCCGGGCAGTGCTACACAGGGTAATCCGAACTCCTGGCTAAGCTTGTAAGCGCCTGTAAAACTGCCGTTGCCCCCAATTACTACCAGGCCATCTATGCCGCGTTTAACAAGATTTGCATAAGCTTTTTTACGGCCTTCTTCGTTATAAAACTCTTTGCTCCTGGCTGTTTTAAGAATTGTTCCGCCCCTTTGAATAATATTGGCCACCGATCTTGAATCCATCTTCACAATTTCATCTTCGATCATACCATTATATCCGCGGTAAATTCCATACACTTCCAATCCGTAATAGAGGGCTGTTCTTACTGCTGCTCTTATGGCTGCATTCATTCCCGGAGAATCGCCTCCTGAGGTTAAAACCCCGATTTTAGTTACTGGTTTTGACATTGTATCAAAATAAAAATCATTCTGTTAAATAAATTCTACAGAGGCAGGCAATTCGTTAAATGAGTTTTACTCACCAACAGGGCACGAAAGTAAGGATTTGCTGATAAAATAAGAAAGGGAATAAAATTTCGGTTCATTTAAACGGAGCAGCAGTGTATAACGAATTAAAACTTTTTATGAAAACTTAATCCTGTTTCAGGTCTTTTATATCCAATAAAGACACATAATGTCTGATTCGGATATTTATTTGTTTCAAAAATATTTTGCATAACCGTTTATGATGCTAATTTTATGTCATACTTGAAATCCAAAGGTCCAATATCCGAAAGTTAATTTCCAATATCCAAAACCATCCTAAAAGTCAGTCATCGAATTTAAAGCTCCTTCACCGGAGCTTTATTCTTTTTAGCCTGTGCCGATACTGAACAGTAATAATTGTGTTGTGCAGCCTGGCCGCTGAGCGCTGCTGCATAGCGATATACCGCACAAGAGTGCGACGCAACAGGCGATGCTACAACGTGCATAAGCCGGGCAACTAACCAAAAATTTTATATAAAATAGCGGGTATAGCCAAAACAAGCGTGGTGGCAAAAATGCCTTTTGCTGTTTTGTCTTTCTTTGTATTGAGCGCGATAGTAAAGGCTGCTGCGTTGGCCAGCAAGGCGAAACTGATGGCAGCGGTAAGCAGCGTGGCTGTATGCAAGACAACATCCAGGAAATCTGCAAACCGGGCAGAGCGTGCCTTCCAGAGGTAAAAAAGGTAGATGCCGATAAACGGGGCCACAATGCCAATGACAATACCGGTGATAATACTATCTTTTTTCAAGCTATTTAGTAATTAAGGTTTTTTCTAATTTCTCTTTTAAAACGTAGTGTGTAAGATCGAACTGAACCGGTACAACGCTGATGTAATTGTTTTTCAGCGCCCATACATCTGTGTCTTTGCCCTTATCGAAATTGAGAAAATCGCCCGTTAGCCAGTAATATTTTTTACCGTGCGGATCATTTCTTTCATCAAATTCTTCCTGGTACTTTGCATATGCCTGGCGGCAGACCTTCAAGCCTTTCAGCAGGTTTTCGGGCACTGCAGGAATATTTACGTTTAGGCAAAGATGCTTATCGTATGTTTTTTTGAGCAGGTGCTCTACCAGCAGGCGGGCATATTTTTTTGCGCCTGTAAAATCGGCTTCAATACTATAATCGAGTAAGCTAAAACCCACGCTGGGAATGCTTTCTATAGATGCTTCGAGTGCAGCACTCATGGTGCCGGAATAAATAACATTAATACTATGGTTGGCGCCATGGTTTACACCACTTAAACACAAATCGGGTTTGCGGTGCAGTACTTTATCAACCGCCAGTTTAACGCAGTCTACAGGGGTGCCGGTACATTGGTATGCTTCCACACCATCAAACAACTGTACCGCGTGCATGCGCAGCGGGTGGCCAATCGTAATGGCGTGGCCCATGCCGCTCTGTGGTTTATCCGGTGCAACAACAACTATTCTTCCCAGCCCCTTTACACTTTCTACCAGTGCACGAATACCGGGTGAGGTAATGCCATCATCATTTGTAACCAATATAACAGGTTCTTCCTTTTGCTTTTTTGCTTTAGCCATATGTGTGCAAGGTAAAAATTATTGCAGCATCTGTACCAACTCGTTTTATGAAGGTGAAGATTTTGAGCCCGGCTATGGTAAGGTTACGGATCGTTCCTTGCGTCGCACTCTTGTGCTGCAGCAGCTATGGCATCAACGATCCAGCAGATCGGCCAGCCGCAATAGCTCTTTCTTCTTATACTCATGTTCAAAAGAGTCGAAACATTTGGAGAGCTCTTCCAGCAACAACTGCACGATACGCTTTTTACTCATTGGTTTAAAGTACGATGGTACAGGAGGAACAGCAATTCTTTTAAAGTACTGTTCTATTTCTTTGTGGGTAAAGTGGTGGCCGGTGGTGGCATCTACATAAAACAGGATTTTGCTTTGAGGGTTGTCATGAATATTCAGCGGGTCTGTATCGGTACCAAAATAAGCAAGCACAAACTGCCGCGGTATATTAATGGCTCTTACAGGAATATCAAGCAGGTCGGCAAGAATAATGTACAATATGCCGTTGGATATAGCATTGCCTTTTTTGCCCTGCAACACTTTGTGCAAAAAGAAATCATCTGCGTTTAGATAAGCTGTTTCAGTGCCTTTTAGTTTATAATAATTGTACAGGATATTGCTTACTACATGAGCCTGTTCAAGCGGTGTAAGAAAGCTGTTAAGCTCCAGCCATATATTCCGCCTGATGTTTTCTATTTCATGTATAACCGGTGCTGTTTGTAATTCAGGATATTGAAACTTGCCCACTATCAGTGCTCCAAACAGCAGATCATGGTATGCGCTGTCTCTCCATTCGGTAAGGTCATTGGTGAGGTCGGCAAATTGCAGTTTGTGTATCAGCATTTCAATACGGCCTTGTATGTCATTGCTTGGTGTATTTTCCCAAAGGTTTTCAAGGTTGGGGATAATGCCGGCGCCATAATGAACAATTCTTTCCGATACCGTAGAGAAGACTTCTTCATCGGGATCGTCTATCAGGGAAAAAAGTGCAGATATTTCTTTTGTTTCGTTCATAACAGATAACAACTCAAACTAAAGAATTTTTAGGCGCTTTTCAATAACATAGTTATTAAGCTATGTGAATTATGTAAACGCGTTTCTCTTTATTACCAGCCTGTTGTGTGCCGGAAAATAAAAATGCCCCGTTTTGTGCGGGGCATTTTACAAAATAGTATCGGGGCATTAAACAACCAGCATAGCATCTCCGTAACTAAAGAAGCGGTATTTGTCTTTGATGGCCTTTTTATAAGCTTCCATAGTAAGATCGTACCCTGCAAAAGCACAAACCATGATCAGCAAACTGGTTTTAGGCAAGTGCAGGTTTGTAACAAGGCTGTCTGCCACATTAAACTGGTAAGGCGGGTGAATAAAGATATTTGTCCAGCCCTCACTTGGTTTCAACAGCTTTTGTGCGGTAAAACTTGTTTCCATACCGCGCATGGTAGTTGTACCAATTGAGCAGATACGATGGCCAGTTTCCTTTGCTTTGTTTACAATGCGGCATGCTTCTTCGTCAATCTTGTAATATTCAGCATCCATTTTATGTTTGCTGAGATCTTCCACTTCTATCGGGCGGAAAGTACCCAGCCCTGTGTGCAAAGTAATTTCAGCAAAACGGATACCTTTTATTTCGCAACGTTTGATGAGCTCCTGGCTAAAATGTAAACCGGCGGTTGGCGCAGCCACGGCCCCTTCATGCTTCGCATAAACAGTCTGGTAGCGTTCACGGTCTTCATCATCCGGTTTGCGTTTGATGTATTTTGGTAAAGGCGTTTCTCCTAAAAATTCAAGCATTTTTTTAAAGCTCTCATCATCACCATCCCACAGAAAACGTATGGTACGGCCGCGGCTGGTAGTGTTGTCTATTACTTCTGCTACCAGTTCATCATTCTCCCCAAAATATAGTTTGTTACCAACGCGTATTTTACGGGCTGGATCAACGATCACATCCCACAGGCGGTTTGGTTTGTTCAGTTCTCTTAAAAGGAATACTTCAATACGTGCGCCGGTTTTTTCTTTTCTGCCATACATACGTGCAGGAAAAACCTTGGTATTATTTACAACAAAAACATCTTTATCATCAAAATAATCGAGAATGTCTTTAAAGTTTTTGTTTTCAATCTGGCCGGTTGCGCGGTGAATAACCATGAGGCGGCTATCTTCTCGGCGTTTGGTAGGATTTTGGGCGATAAGGTTTAGAGGAAGATCGAATCTAAACTGCGATAATTTCATGTGTCTACTGTTTTTTTAGATAGGCCACATTCAACTCGCCGCCGCCTTACGGGGCGGTTTGTGCAATGTAACTTAATGAGTCATAAAAAGTGGGCAAAAGTACAGTGAAATTTTGATTATATAATTTATTTTTCTCACTGATGTACGTTTGTTGTATAGTATGATAAGCGAAAGTTGTGCCCGGAAAATACAGGCAAATATTACCACACAGCAGCTCGCATTAATTTTGTGTATGGCATTACATGATTGTGTTGTTACACCCGGAAGAGCTGAATAATGTGTTGCAGTACAAGAGTGCGACGCAACAGGAGCTGACAAAAGTACGGTAGCCCGCTACACCCTTATTAACCCGGTATAACAGGATTGAAGAATGATAAAAGGCCGGAAAAATGTATGGTTTTCGGGTTTATGTTCTTTAATATTGTGTAGTTGACGTTCAACCAATTATTATGAGAAAAAGATTTGCCTTTGCGTTAATGGTATGGTGTGTGGCATTTTTATTAAACCCTTACTATGGTCTTTCACAAAAGAAACCGGCTGCATCTTCAAACACAGACAAACCGGTAAAGTTAAAAAAATACCCCAGTCTTTTATGGGAGATAACGGGCAATGGTCTAAAACAGCCGTCTTACCTTTTTGGCACTATGCACATAAGCAATAAAATGGTCTTTAACCTCAGTGATTCTTTTTACAAGGCCATTAAGAGTGTGGAAGTAGTGGCACTGGAACAAAACCCCGAGGTGTGGCAGGAAGTGTATTCAAGCCCGGGTTTTGATGACGGCTATGGTATGCAGGGCAATATGCTCAACCGTTTTGATCTTTCGAACGAACGGCTTACCGAGCAGACTTTCTCTATCTCTAACTATGAAGCCAGGATACAGGCCGGGCTTGTATCTGAGGCACGGCTGATCAATGGCATGCTTTACAGGAACAACGTGGGCCAGGAAGATTTTGAAGAAGAAACATACCTGGATATGTATATCTATCGCCTTGGCAGAAAGCTGAATAAAATTGTTACCGGCGTAGAGAATTACAAAGAGTCTGACAAGCTGGTAAAAGAGGCTTACAGGGATATGTATAAAGATAAAAAGGTGAGAAGGTCTTACAATTATGATGGCTACGACTATAAACGTAAGATGGAGGAAGCTTACAGGAAAGGCGATCTCGACCTTCTCGATTCGCTGAATGAAGTAACAACCATTTCGAAAGCCTTTAACGAAAAATTTTTGCTGAAGCGAAACGATATACAGGCTTACTCAATAGATACCATCTTAAAAAAACATTCTTTGTTTGTAGGGGTTGGTGCAGCACACCTGGCGGGCAACAGGGGCGTGATTGAAATATTGAGACAAAAAGGATACAGGCTTAGACCGGTGATGATTGGTCAGCGCGACAGCGATGAAAAAGATAATCTTGAAAAGATCAGGGTGCCGCTTGAATTTAAAAAACAATACGCGGAAGATAGTTTGTACAGTGTAACTATTCCCGGAGATAAGTTTTTTCGTTTTAATTCTTTTGCGCAGGCAAATATGGTGCAGTATGCTGATATGGCGAACGGCAGCTACTACATGGTCACCCGTATAAAGACAGAGGCCTCTCTGCTGGGGCAATCTGCTGCTGTTGTTTTGAAAAAGATTGACAGCCTTCTGTATGAAAATATACCGGGAAAGATTACTGCCAGGAAAGCAATCGTTCGCGATGGGTATAGCGGTTTCGATATCACCAATAAAACAAGGAAAGGTGATTACCAGCGTTACAACATTTTTGCGTTGCCCAACGAGGTGGTGATCTTTAAAGTGAGTGGTATTGCAGATTATATAACCGGGGGGAAAGAGGCAGACGTTTTCTTCTCTTCTGTACATTTCGAAACCCCGGGATCTTCCTTGCCCACCGTTTACAAGCCGCCATACGGGGGTTTCTCAGCACTATTCCCGTCCAGGCCGTTTTATATACCCGAACAACGAAACGACAGGGAGAGGAGTGAATGGCTAAGCAGTGATGCGAAAGGGAATGACTTTTTTATTTTTAAAACCAGCATCAATCAATTCGATTATATAGAGGAAGACACATTTGAACTGCGGTTAATGGAAGAAAGTTTTAAAAGCTCGGCAGTCGTAAGGGAATCGCCTGGCGGCAAAACTGCTTCATGGCGAAACTACCCGGTGTTGAATGGTAGCTATGCACATGTGGATGGATCGCGAATAAAAGTACGGTATATTTTACAGGGTGCTAATTATTACGTTGTTGGCGCCAGGTATAACAATGCTGAAGCAGCCGCAGACAGCTTTATCAACTCATTTACATTTACACCCGAATATTATGGGGATGTAAAAGAGTACAAAGATTCAGTGATCGGTTTTACAGTCAAGAGCCCGTTGTTTTATCCTACAAAAGACAGCAGTGATAACTTTTCGCTTGCCGACATTTACGCCACCACCGGCGCAGATAATGACGATGATATATCCGGATCTTTTATGGACGCGTTTAGAGACATGAATTTTCGTGTAATCGGTAATGATACAACGGGAGAGAAGATCAACCTGATTGCATTCCGGTTTCCGAAATATACATACCTGAAAGATTCTGCAGACTTCCTCAAAAACAAAATATTCATCTCCACAAATGATTCAGATTTCATCATTCGCCAGCATACATTGTTTACCTCACCTGCAGGCTGGCGTACGGAGGTCTACCGATTTTCAGATACAGGCAGCAGCAGGGTGCTTACAACCAAATCTTTTTACAAAGGCGGGGTAGTGTTTTACCTGTTAAACATGGCAGACACCATCACACCTTCAGGGGCATTTGTGCAAAACTTCTTTGAGACGTTTACACCGGCAGATACCTTTAAAACCGTCAATATATTTGAAAAGAAATCCGGCATATTCTTCCAGGATTATTTTGGCAAAGACAGTGTACTAAAGAAAAAAGCCGTAAGGGCTTTGTCACCTTCTCTGTTCGATGCTGCTGACCTTGACAATGTAAAAAAAGCCATAAGCGAGCTCAGCTGGAAAACAAAAAATTACCTGGCCTTAAAGAAAAAATGGATCAATGTTGTAAGCGTTTTCCGCGACGAAGCTTCTGTAACCTACCTCAAAGAATTATACAGCGTGGTAAAAGATACATCTGAGCTTCAGAATGCTGTTTTAGATGCTTTACTCAATGCCAGAACGCAAACCTCTTTCAGTGCATTCAAAGATATTATGCTCAGCGATCCGCCGGCACTTACAGATAACAGGAAGGGCAATAACGATTACGATAACATTGATATCAATGCCCTGGTTTCGTCTTTCAGTAAAGATGAAAACCTGTTGAATAAACCATACTTCTTTGGTTATAAGTGGGCACCATTGTACGATACCCTGGCAATCACCAAAAATATTCTTCCGCCGTTGCTTGATCTGCTTACGCTCGACGATTACAAAGATGATATTTTACGCCTGCTGTCCTATGCCGTAGACAGCGGTTATACAACAGCAAATGATTACAGTCAGTACATGAACAAGTTCCTGCTCGAAGCCAAACAACTTGTAAAAAAACAAGCCGCCAGGGAAAGTGAGAAAGAAATAAAAACCCTGCAGACAGAAGATGCTGATACTTATGCAGACCGTTACACATATGGCAGCAACAGTGTGAATGACGAGCTGAAGCACTACGCGGTTTTGCTGATGCCTTTCTGGAACAATTCGCCTGATGTAAAGGTATTTTTCGACAAAGTTTTACAACTGAAAAATAAAGATGCCAAACTGCAGGCAGCCATACTTTTATTGCGCAATAATAAACCTGTGCCTGATAGTATCATCAACATGCTGGCTGCAGACGACCATTATCGCGTACACTTTTACAACCTGTTATTACTAAACAATCTTACCGGTAAATTTCCTGCGGCATACAAAACGCAGCGTTCCATGGCGGCCGGTATTTTATACGACACATATTCTTACCAGAAAGTAGATTCACTTGTTTACATTGATAAGTTGCAGGTTGCAGATGCACGCAATAAAGGGTGGGTTTATTTTTTCAGGTACAGGATAAACAAAGATGATGAAGTGTGGCACATTGCCTGCTCAGGCCTGCAACCGCCCGATACCAGCAAGGTAAGCACAACGTCTGCCGCCTATAAAGAAGATTTTACCGGCTTTACAAACGAGGTGTATGACGAAGCCGGGATCAGTAAGCAAATGCAGCGCATGCTCAAAGAAAACCTATATGCGCAGAGAGAAAGTTCATCGCGGTTTTTCAGCCGCTACGACGATGAGGATGTAGATGCCGCGATCGTTGATGAAATAAAAGGTGGAAGGTTTGAATAAATTTTTTTGAAGGTGAGCATCAGTTTTCATGGCATCGCCTGTTGTGTCACTCACTTGTGCGTTCCGTTTTTATGGCATCTGCAGGCTGCGGTTGCCATACCCTGCACAAGTCTTATTATCTTGCAGGTGCAAAAAGTTGCACCATGACTCCTGAAAGAAAAGAGCGAATGTTAAAAGTGCTTGACAAGCGACAGCCCAACCTGACTGTTGTGCTGGAAAATGTGCAGGACCCGCACAACATTTCTGCTGTTATGCGCACCTGCGATGCAGTAGGTATACAGGACGTTTATATACTTAACACAAAAATACCCAGGCATAAGAAATTTGGCTTTAGAAGCAGTGGCAGTGCACAGAAATGGCTTACTGTGTACCAGTTTGATCAGGTGCGGGCATGCGTGGCCGCCGTGCGCAGTAAATACACACATTTGTACACTACACACCTGGCAACAAATGCCGTAAGTTTATACGATATTAACTTTACCAACAGTGTAGCTTTAATATTTGGCAATGAGCACATAGGTGTTTCAGAAGAGCTGCGCAGCCTGTGCGATGGAAATTTTATTATACCACAGGTTGGCATTATACAAAGCCTGAATATTTCTGTGGCCTGCGCTGTTAGTATTTATGAGGCATTCAGGCAAAAGAACAATGCCGGCCACTATAACGCACCCGCCTTGCCTGCAGAGAAAAAGAACGAACTGATGCAGTTGTGGAGCAATGGTGTGGAAGGCCCGAATGATGCCGGTTAATCAATTGGTTATAACCAGCGTTTGATGGCACAAACAGATCGCTTATGTTGCCATAACAACGGAACGTACAAGTGAGTGACACAACAGGCGATGCCACATGCACACACGCCGGACAAATAATTTTTATTACTATAAAAAATCGCATTATGAGTTATACACCCGCAAAAGACAGGTACGATGTTATGAAATACAACCGTTGTGGTAAAAGCGGTTTGTTATTGCCCGCTATTTCGCTGGGGCTTTGGCACAACTTCGGTTCTGTAGATGTTTTTGAAAATGGAAGGGCAATGGTACGCCGGGCATTTGACCGCGGCATTACGCATTTTGACCTGGCCAATAACTATGGGCCAAAACCTGGCTCGGCAGAAGAAAACTTTGGCAGAATATTGCGAAAGGATTTTGACGGCTACCTGAGGGATGAACTGATTATTTCTACCAAAGCCGGTTATCTTATGTGGCCTGGCCCTTATGGCGAATGGGGTTCCCGTAAGTATGTAATGGCAAGCTGTAACCAGAGCCTTAAAAGAATGGGTTTGGAGTATGTGGATATTTTTTACTCGCATCGTCCTGACCCGGCTACACCCCTTGAAGAAACAATGATGGCGCTGGATGCTATTGTACGCCAGGGTAAGGCATTGTATGTAGGCATATCAAGTTACAGCGCAGAAGAAACAAGACAGGCCGCTATTATATTGAAGAGTCTTGGTACACCCTGTGTTATTCATCAGCCAAAGTATTCGATGTTTGAAAGATGGGTTGAAAATGGTTTGCTGGATGTACTCGATGAATTTGGTATCGGCTGTATTCCTTTTTCGCCGCTGGCGCAGGGCTTGCTTACAGACCGTTATTTAAAAGGCATTCCCGAAGATTCAAGGGCAGGTAAATCGTGGGGCTTTTTAAAAAGTAACGAAATAACCGAAGAGAGAATGAGAACGATTGTTGCGTTAAACGAAATTGCGAAACAACGCAACCAGTCGCTGGCACAAATGGCATTGGCGTGGTTATTAAAAGACAGTCGCATAACTTCTGTATTGATAGGCGCAAGTTCTGTAAAGCAACTGGATGATAATATTGACATGTTGAATAACCTGAACTTTACGCCGGATGAATTAAATACGATAGAATCTGTATTGCAATAAGCGTTTGCTAACAACAAGAGCGGCACAACATTGCGCCGCTCTTGTTATTTAAAAAGTTTTATTAGTCTTCCTGCTCACCATGCAAAATGCCATCATACTTTGCGGCATTGGCTGTAAAAGTCTGCTTTTGCTGTTCGTTTAATGCACTCATCATTTGTTGAGTCATTTGTACTCTAGCCTGTTTAATCTGCTGCCTGTCGCCACCTGCATCTTTAATACTTTTTCTTTGTTGCCTGAAAGCTTGAAATGCTGTTTTCATTTGTGCAACCTGGCTTTGATCAAGATTCAGATCTGCAGTTAGTGTTTGCAGTAACTCCTGTAGTTTGCCGCCACCTTTGTTACCACCACCTAAAATTTTTTGGAAGAATCCCATGATGAAGATTTTTGATTAATAATTTTCAATAAGGTCTGCTTCCACTAAAGTAAACAAATGGCAATAACACGTAAAAATTATTTCAGTTCTGTTCCGGGTTCCTTGTAGTCTATCACCACTTTGGCATTTTTCTTTTCATCAGAAGAAATAAACATTTCATAGTGTTTGCCTTCCGTTGTAACGACCATTAATGCGGTGTTTGGCGGAATAGATCCAAGATTATTGGCCACCATTACTATTTCATGATGCGGGTTGCCTGCTGTAGCTGTTATGTGCAGCGTAATCGGCGTTTTGTTAAGCTTTTTCCGAAAAGCAACAACTTCATTGTTGTCATACACTGTTATTGTATCGCCGTCAATTTCGCCGTTGTCATAAAGCTCTATCAGTATATCTGTTGATGTTGTTGTTATCTTTTTCACCAATGGGTTGTCGCGTTCTTTTATTACATCCGGCACAGGAATATTTTTTGCGGGCACTTCCTGTTTAGGCTTTGTTATAGCCGGTGGGTTGGGTGGCACAACTTTTACAACAGTGTCAGCCCTGCTTGCCGGTGGTGCAGTTTTCTTAGTTGTATTACTATTTGATTTATTCGGGCTTGTTTTAGCCGGCGGGTTTGTTTTCTTTGTTAATGGCGGTGCAGGTTTTACGCTCTTTGGCGTAGTCTTCGGCTGGGCCTGCGGTGTTGCTTTGGGCGTTGTTTTAGCTGTTGTTTTCGGCGGCGTTTTTTGCTCTTTCTTTAGTAAAAAATCTTCTTTTTTAAAGTCAGATTCCTGCACCCTTTCCAGGTACACGTAGCCAGAGCCACAATCGCCTTTTGTATTTACGTTTATGCTTGTAAAAGTGCCCTCCAGTATTTCTGTATTGCCTTCCTTCCGGTAGTCCAGGTAGCAGGTCATCAAACATGGCTCTGTTCTCTCTGCTATTTTTAGCTCTACCAGCTTTAATTCTCTTATGGTAATCGTTTTAGATTTTGCATCGTAAATGCCCTGCAGTGTTGCTTTGCCATAAAATACAGTGGTGCGGTAAGAGTATGTAACACCCTGTATGGCTTTCTGCGCACTCTTGTTAAACAGCTCATCAAGTTGTACCTCGTATTTGTATTGCTGTTTAAATGCGCCATAGCCAGAAAAAAAATATCCACGCCAAATACCAAGCATACTCTGAGCCTGCACAAGCGTAGATAATAATAAAAGGGTAAGCAGCAAACGAAACTTCATGTTACAAATCTACCGTGCAATATAGCAATACCTGATAAAAAACAGTTAAGGTTCGCACGGTTTCTCTTTGTCTGCAGCGGTTATTTTATAAGAGGTCTATTTATGTTACAAGCTGCATTGCTACTATGAGGCTTTGGTTGTGTCACTCACTTGTACTGCAGTAACACTTTTGGGCAGGGCACAACCTGCCATTGCCTGTATGCACTTCATGCCGCGCCATGTGGCCGGCTATTTAAATCATATACCATTTGGCAATCATTTGCTACTTTTGCCACCCGGAAAAAGTTTAACGGGATTGTTGTCCGTTGCCGCCTGCTGATCTGCAGTACAAGTGAGTGACACAACAGGCGATGCCATAGAAAACTACAGCCGGGTTACCAAAATAAAAATTCCGGAATTAAAGAGCAATGATCAATATTACTTTACCAGATGGCGCAGTACGCCAATATGAAAGTGGCGTTTCTGCTTTGGATGTAGCAAAATCAATCAGCGAAGGGCTAGCACGTAAGGTGCTTGCTGCAAGTGTAAACGGCGAAGTGTGGGATGCAACAAGACCAATAACGAATGATGCTTCACTCAAACTGCTGACATGGGACGATAAAGATGGCCAGGCAACCTTCTGGCACTCTTCTGCGCACCTGATGGCCGAAGCGGTGGAAAGTATGTTTCCCGGCGTAAAATTCTGGGTGGGGCCCGCAACCGAAAACCCAAAAGGCTTTTATTATGATATGGATCTTGGCGACAGGAAACTTACCGAAGAAGATCTTGCCGCGCTGGAAGAGAAAATGAATGAACTGGCCAAACAGGGCAACGCCTACGTTAGAAAAGAAATGCCAAAAGCAGAAGCTGTGGATTACTTTGCCAAAAAAGGTGATGAATATAAACTCGACCTGTTGCAAAACCTGGAAGATGGCAACATTACTTTTTACTCGCAGGGTGGTTTTACAGATCTCTGCCGCGGGCCACACATACCCAACACCGGTTTTATTAAAGCCATAAAACTTACCAATATTGCCGGCGCTTACTGGAAGGGCGATGAAAAGAACAAGCAGCTTACCCGCTTATACGGTGTAACATTCCCCAGCCAGAAAGAACTGGATGCTTAC
Organism: Panacibacter microcysteis; assembly: GCF_015831355.1. Taxonomy (NCBI): domain Bacteria; kingdom Pseudomonadati; phylum Bacteroidota; class Chitinophagia; order Chitinophagales; family Chitinophagaceae; genus Panacibacter; species Panacibacter microcysteis. The sequence goes on along the minus strand of NZ_JADWYR010000002.1, from coordinate 1,719,826 downwards.
CTGCAAATGCTGGAAGAAGCAAAGAAAAGAGACCACCGAAAACTCGGGAAAGAGCTTGGCATCTACACTATGGATGATGATGTTGGACAGGGCTTGATTATGTGGATGCCTAACGGCACCGTGATTATTGAAGAACTGGAGAAACTTGCCAAGGAAGCAGAGGAAGAGGCGGGCTACAAAAGGGTGGTTACGCCGCACATCGCTAAAGAGAGTATGTACCTTACCAGCGGTCACCTGCCTTATTATGCAGATAGTATGTATCCTCCTATGGAACTGGATGGAGAGAAATATTATCTCAAATCAATGAATTGCCCGCATCACCATAAAATATTTGCGGCCGAACCAAAAAGCTACCGAGACCTGCCATACCGCATTGCAGAATACGGAACAGTTTACCGGTATGAACAAAGTGGTGAATTGTTTGGTTTAATGCGTGTGCGTTGCCTTCATATGAACGACGCCCATATTTACTGCACCAAAGAACAGTTTGGGGCCGAGTTTAGAGCGGTAAATGAAATGTACCTGAAGTACTTTAAAATTTTTGGTGTTGAAAAATATGTGATGCGTTTGTCTTTGCATGCGCCGGAAAAACTTGGCGTGAAATATGTGAATGAACCGGAACTGTGGAAAGAGACCGAAGAAATGGTTCGCAACGTATTGATTGAATCAAAGATACCATACGTAGAGGTGCAGGATGAAGCAGCATTTTACGGTCCTAAAATAGATGTACAGATATACAGTGTAATTGGCCGCGAATTTACACTGGCAACAAACCAGGTAGATTTCTCCCAGGGCAGAAGCTTCAAGTTGCAGTACACAACCCAGGATAACGCGGCAGAAACACCATTGATCATTCATCGTGCGCCACTGGGTACGCATGAAAGATTTATAGGCTTTTTGCTTGAGCATTATGCAGGTAAACTGCCGGTTTGGCTTTCGCCGCTGCAGGTTAAAATACTGCCGATCAGCGATAAGTTTATGGACTACGCAAATGAGGTAAGACGCAAACTGAAAGCAGCAGGAGTAAGAGTGGAAGTAGATGACCGTAATGAAAAGATTGGCAAAAAGATAAGGGAAGCAGAATTAAGCCGCGTACCTTACATGCTGGTACTGGGCGAGAAAGAAGTGAATGAAGAAAAAGTAGCTATTCGCCGCCAGGGCAAAGGAGATGCCGGTACTCAGCATATTGATGAATTTATCAATACGATAACAGCAGAGATAAAAAATCGTATTGGAGAATAAAACAAACAATTAATATCTTTAACCAAAACAATTTTTAACAAAAAGACATTTAATGGCGTTACCTAACAGAGGAGGAGGTGGGGGCCGTTTCAACCCACGCTTTAACAGGCAACCAGAGCCTGAACATCGTATCAACGAAAGAATAAGAGTACCACAGGTTAGACTTGTAGGAGATAATGTGACCGTTGGTATTTACCCAACGGATGAGGCAAGAAAAATTGCCCGTGATTTAGAACTTGATCTTGTAGAAATATCGCCAAATGCAGACCCGCCGGTTTGTAAGGCCATCGATTATAAAAAGTTTCTTTACGAGAAAAAGCGTAAAGAAAAAGATATGAAAGCCAATGCCAAGCAGAGCGAGGTAAAAGAGATACGCTTTACGCCCGGTACTGACGACCACGATTTTGATTTTAAAGCAAAGCATGCTGAAAAGTTCCTGAAAGATGGTAATAAGGTGAAAGCGTATGTGCAGTTTAAGGGTCGTGCGATTATGTTTAAAGAGCGCGGAGAACTGGTGCTGCTGAAATTTGCTGAGCGCCTGGCAGAGGTAGGCCAGCCCGAAGCTTTACCTAAACTGGAAGGTAAAAGAATGTTGCTGATGCTTACACCTAAAACAGGTAAGAAGAAAAAAGAAGGCGCCGCCGCAGAATAATCTTTTTAAACGATATACAAATAAAAAAGCTAAGATGATCTCTTAGCTTTTTTATTTGGTGTTTGAACTAATTAAGGACAAAGTAATTCCATCTGATCCAGCAGCATTTGCGTTTGCTCCTTCTGGGCGTCTGGTATACACGAGCTGCCCAGGTAATCTATGTAAGCGTTTTTCAGGCGCTCACAATTTGCCGGGCTGTCGTCGTTAACATACGCCATCGATGCATCAGACACTTCTTTAGCCATAGCCGTACAATCCGGGCCTGCAGCATCTTTTTTACAACCTGTGGAAATGAATAATACAGTGAGGAACGCAAGGCACAAGCCTGAGATAGTTTTTTTCATGTTTAAGATTGATTGGGTTTATAATGGCTGCAAAATAAAGCAGCATCCTGGTTTTAAAAAAGCGGATGCGATAATTCGTAGCGGTTTAAGTGAGATTTAAGACCAGTAACACCGTGCTCAGGGGCAAATTTCTTTTAGTAAAGACAATTGTTTCTGTGCACCGCTGCGTTGTTCTGCCGGTATGCACGAACTGTTGATGTATGTTATATACGCAGTCTTTAACGCACTGCAGTTTTGTATAGTAGGGTTGGCATTATACGTTAAACCTGCGAGTGAAACCTGTGTTGCAAGCGTGGTACAATCTGGTTTGGGCGTTTTATCTTTTGTGCAACTATTAAAAACAAGTATTGTGATGGAGAAGGCAAATACCGCGGTCAATGTTTTTTTCATACAATAAAGAAGGTTTTTCATGATAGTAAAGTGATGCTAAATTATATTAGAACCACTTTTAATATCATTAGCATATAATTAAACCATCTTCTTTAAGTAAGAATTAATGTCAGAAGTTATAAAAATCCAAGCTCAAGTTTGGCTTCTTCTGTCATCATATCCCTGTTCCATGCCGGATCGAATGTAAGCATAACGTTTACGTCTTTAACACCGTCTATACTTCTCACCTTGCTATCTACATCCATAATAATTTCACCTGCAACAGGGCAGCCGGGTGCTGTTAACGTCATGGTGATGTTTACATAACCATCTTCTTTTATGTCAATGTTGTAAACCAGCCCAAGATCGTAGATATTCGCCGGCATTTCAGGGTCGAATACGGTTTGCAATGCTTCAATGATCTTTATTTCAAGTGTTATTTTATCAATCATGATTAACCGGCATTTTCTTTTGTTTTAATGGCAATAGCATACAGCTTCATTTGCTTTATCATCGATACCAACCCGTTTGACCTGGTAACTGAAAGATGTTCTTTTAAACCAATCTGGTCAACAAAATAAAGGTCTGCATGCATGATCTCATCCGGCGTATGGTTACTCAATACACGAACAACCATGCTTACCAAACCTTTTGTAATGATGGCATCGCTGTCTGCAGTAAAAATCACCCTGCCACCGCTATAGTCAGCATGCAGCCAGACCCGCGACTGGCAGCCTTTTATAAGATTGTCATCGGTTTTGTATTGGTCTTCAATCAGCGGCAACTCTTTGCCCATCTGGATGATGTTCTCATATTTCTCCATCCAGTCACCAAACAGTGAAAACTCTTCTATCAGTTCGTCCTGTGTTTCATTTATCGTCATAAAAACCTGGATATTTTTTTGTAGCAGGCTGTATTACTACTATTAAACTTTTGTTGTGTCACTCACTTGTACTGCTGTGCATCACTCAGCAAGATGCGACCTTGCAGACTGTTGTAATTGCCCCTTCAGCATCTTTGCTTCGCACTTGATCATTTCACAACAGAACGTACAAGAGTGCGACGCAACAGGCGATGCCATATTTACCTGCAGCCGGGCTACTGCACATCTAACTTAACATAGCAGCGGCTCTTTTTACTGCTGCCACCAGTATATCAATTTCCTCTTTTGTGTTGTAAAAAGCAAAAGATGCACGCACAGTGCCGGGTATAGCGAATATGTCCATCAAAGGTTGTGTACAATGGTGGCCCGTACGCACAGCAATACCAAGTTTATCAAGTATAACACCTACATCATACGGGTGAATGTTGCCTATAACAAATGAAACAACACTTGCCTTGTTGTCTGCAGTGCCAATGAAACGAATGCCTTCTACCTCAGCAAGTTTTTCTGTAGCGTATTGCAGCAATTCATGCTCGTATTGCCTGATGTTTTCCAGCCCTGTTTCATTGATATAATCGATAGCTGCACCAAGGCATACAGATGCTTCTATATTTGGCGTGCCGGCCTCAAATTTAAACGGCAGGTCGTTGTAAGTTGTTTTTTCGAACGACACGGTTTTGATCATTTCTCCGCCGCCCTGGTATGGGGGCATTGCATTCAGCCATTTTTCTTTACCGTATAGAATACCAATACCTGTGGGCCCGTACATCTTATGGCCTGAAAATGCGAGAAAATCTGCATCCAGCTCCTGCACATCAATCGGTATGTGTTGTACAGCCTGCGCTGCATCCAGCATAACGGGTATGTCAAATGCATGCGCTGCAGCAATTATTTCCTTTACCGGGTTTATCGTGCCCAGAGAATTAGAAATATAATTTACAGCAACAAGTTTTACTTTTTCATTTAGCATGGCATTGAAGGCGTCCATCAGCAATTCACCTTTTTCATTGATGGGTATTACTTTCAACGTTGCTTTCTTCTCTTCGCACAGCATTTGCCATGGAACAATGTTGGAATGATGTTCCAGGGAAGATATGATGATCTCATCTCCTTCGTGTACAAATTGTTTTCCGTATGAGTGCGCAACCAGGTTAATGCTTTCGGTAGTGCCGCGTGTATAAATTACCTCGTAGTCGTGTGCCGCGTTTATAAACGCAGCAATTTTCCTTCTTGATTCTTCGAAAGCACCAGTTGCTTGCTGGCTTAATGTATGCACACCACGGTGTACATTGCTGTTAAGGTGCGTGTAATAATGTTCTATTGCTTTTATAACCTTCCATGGCTTTTGAGAAGAAGCGGCATTGTCAAAATAAACAAGCGGCTTGCCATTTACTGTGGTCTGGAGAATGGGAAAATCTGCGCGGATCTTTTGTATATCTATTGCTTCGTTTAGTAATGTTGTTGCTGCTGTCATAAAACCTGTTTTGCTGCCAGTTACCGCGTTACGCTACCGGTAACTGGCAACCGGCAACAACACGTCAATATGTTTATTTCAATCCTTCTTCGAGCAGGTGATTGATATATTCCTGCACCTGTGGCAATGGAATTTTTTCTGTAACGTCAAAGGCAAATGCGTGTATAAGAAGAGCTTTGGCTTTTTCTTCGCCAATACCCCTGGCCTTCAGGTAAAACAATGCATCATCATTAAACTGGCCGATGGTAGAACCGTGGCTGCACTTTACGTCATCTGCATATATTTCAAGCTGTGGTTTTGAATCTACCACTGCTTTTTTGCTCAGCATAAGGTTGTTGTTCTTTTGAAAGGCATTGGTCTTTTGTGCATCTTCCCGCACAAATATCTTTCCGTTAAAAACGGCCAGCGCTTCATCTTTCATAACTCCCTTATACAATTCATTGCTCATGCAATGCGGTTTGCGGTGATCAACAACGGTATGGTTGTCCACTACCTGTTGTCCGCCGGCCAGGTAAATGCCGTATAAATGACTTTCAATATTTTCACCATTGAGGGCAATGTTGAAGTTGTTGCGCAATAAACCAGTGCCGGGAAATGATGCTTTATAATTGTTGTACACGCTTGTGGCCTCTTGTGCAACTTCTGTATGGTGTACGTACCTTGTTTGTTCTTTGCCTGTCTGTATATAGTAATGATGCACATTCGCCTGCCTGTCTACCGCTATTTCTGTAACAGTATTCACAAATACTTTTGCCTGGTTTGCACTTGCATATGTTTCAATGATGCTGACTTCTGCAAAAGCGCCTGCCACAAAAAGATTACGTGGCTGAATAAACAGGTTGTGCTCAGCAGAAACAATATGTATAATATGTACCGGTTTATCAACAACTGTTTTGTTCTTTACTTCAATATAAAGACCGTTGCTGAACAAAGCCGTGTTCAATGCTGCAAAATGAAACTTGCCTGTTTGTACATACCTGCCAAAATGAGCTTCAAACAGGGGCCTGTTCATAGCAGCGGATAAGGGCGCTATGTATAAGCCATCTGCATAGTTAACATCAGATAATTCCGGGCGAAACTGGCCATTGATGGTAATTATCTTATAGCAATCAAGACCTGGTATGGTGGCATTTTCAATAGTCTTTTCATCGGCTGATAAAACATCTTCTTCCGGTTCGGTAATAAATGATTCTTTAAGAACAGGAGAGAGGTTCACGTATTTCCAGTCTTCCACTTTTGTGTTTGGAAAAGCGAGTCTTTTAAAATGTGCAAAACCATCTTTTCTCAGCGCCTGCACATCCTGCGTTTCAGACGATGCAGACAAAATGGATCGTAATTCAAAGTCAGCAATAAGCTGATCGTATAATGATGTTGTAATTTGTTGGATCATCTTGTTGGTATGTAAATACTCAAATCATTGTAACAATGCCCTGTTAAAAGCGTACCTTATTTATGCCAGCTCAGTTGCCTTGGAAGTTTCTTTCAACCAGTCGTATCCTTTTTCTTCCAGTTCCAGCGCCAGCTCTTTACTACCTGTTTTTACAATCTGTCCATTATACAAAACATGCACAAAATCCGGCACTATATAATCCAGCAGGCGCTGGTAGTGCGTAATAATGAGGAAAGCATTTTTATCAGACCGCAATTTGTTTACGCCTTTTGAAACAATTCGTAAGGCATCAATATCCAAACCAGAATCAGTCTCATCCAGTATAGCCAACTTTGGCTCCAGCATGGCGAGCTGAAAAATTTCGTTTCGTTTTTTCTCACCGCCCGAAAAACCTTCATTTAAAGAGCGGTTGGCCAGCGCCGCATCAAATTCTACGAGTTTTTGTTTTTCCTTTACGGTTTTTAAAAACTCTTTGGCTTCCATTGGTGGTAAACCACGGTAAGCCCTTATCTCACTCATCGCCGTTCTAAGAAAATTGATGTTTGATACACCTGGTATTTCAACAGGGTATTGAAATGCCAGGAACACACCTTCTCTTGCACGATCTTCAGGAGAAAGGTCTAAAAGATTTTTACCATCAAACCAGGCTTCACCTCCGGTCACTTCATAGTTTTCATTGCCTGCAAGTACAGATGCCAATGTGCTCTTCCCGGAACCATTGGGCCCCATGATAGCATGCACTTCGCCTGCTTTTATTTCGAGGTTTAAACCTTTTAAGATCTCTTTTCCTTCTACAGATGCTCTCAGATTTTTAATACTTAACATGTGTTCCTGATTAAATGCTGGATTATTGTTGTTTTTTATGTTACAAGCTTTTACCTGTTTACTCATCGCCTGTTGTGTCACTCACTTGTGCGGCTGAATATACATGAGCATGGTGCGAAGCCGCTAAGTGAGAAAGACGATTACCAGTTGCAGACTGCTTTCTGACGTTTGGTGTTGCCGAGCCTTGTACCGGAAGTACAAGAGTGCGACGCAACAAAAGCCCAATGCTTATTCAACTGCCGGGTTCAACACCAATGTTCTTCTGCTAACCGACCCGTGATATTGCTTAGCCCACGCTGCCTTCCAAAGAGATTGCCAACAATTTTTGCGCTTCTACTGCAAACTCCATCGGCAACTGGTTCAACACTTCTTTTGCATAACCATTTACGATTAACGCTACTGCTTTTTCTGTTTCTATACCCCGTTGGTTAAGGTAAAAGATCTGGTCTTCGCCAATCTTGGATGTGGTAGCTTCGTGCTCTACTATTGCGGTGCTGTTTTTCGATTCAATGTATGGGAATGTATGTGCACCACAACGATCGCCGATCAGTAAAGAATCACATTGTGTAAAGTTGCGCGCATTTACAGCACCTGTACCTACCTGTACCAGACCGCGGTAACTGTTCTGACCATTACCGGCAGAAATACCTTTCGAAATAATACGGCTGCGGGTGTTTTTACCAATATGGTACATTTTCGTACCGGTATCTGCAATCTGCTTGTTCTTGGTAAGCGCCACGGAGTAAAATTCGCCCACAGAGTTATCGCCACGTAAAATACAGCTTGGGTATTTCCATGTAATAGCAGAGCCGGTTTCTACCTGTGTCCATGATATTTTCGAGTTTACACCTTTACAAATGCCACGCTTCGTTACAAAATTGTAAATACCTCCTTTGCCGTCTTTGTCGCCTGGATACCAGTTTTGCACAGTGGAATATTTAATCTCCGCATTATCCAGCGCAATCAATTCTACTACTGCTGCATGCAACTGGTTTTCGTCGCGCATTGGCGCTGTACAACCTTCCAGGTAGCTTACATAACTTCCTTCATCTGCAATAATCAGTGTTCTTTCGAACTGGCCGGTATTCTGCGCATTGATGCGGAAGTAAGTAGAAAGCTCCATGGGGCAGCGTACACCTTTTGGTATGTATACAAAAGAGCCATCTGAAACAACCGCTGCATTCAATGCAGAAAAGATATTATCAGTTATAGGCACCACGCTTCCCAGGTATTTTTTCACCAGGTCGGGGTGCTTTTGAACAGCCTCGCTGAATGAGCAGAAAATGATACCCATTTCTTCCAGCTTATCGCGGAAAGTGGTTTTAACAGAAACGCTGTCAAAGACCACATCAACCGCTACGCCGGCAAGGGCTTTTTGTTCGTTGATGGGAATGCCCAGTTTTTCAAAAGTTGCCAATAACTCAGGGTCAACTTCATCAAGACTGTTATAAGAAGGTTTTTTTGTAGGAGCCGCGTAGTAAGAAATATCCTGGAAATCTATGGACGGCATGTCAAAATTTTGCCATTGCGGCATTTCAGATTGCTGAAAATGTTTTAAACCCTTCATACGCCACTCCAGCAACCACTCAGGTTCATTCTTTTTGGCCGAGATAAAACGCACCGTGTCTTCATTCAGACCCTTGGGTGCTATTTCCATCTCAATGTCTGTTACAAACCCATACTCGTAGGGTTCGCTGGTCAACCGCTCTAATATATCGTTGTTGTTACTCATGTTCCTTTTTCAGGTTTCAAAATGCAAATTTACACTGCAAAACTTTCTCCGCAACCACAGGTTCTGGTAGCGTTGGGATTATTAAAGAATAAGCCTTTGCCATCAAGCCCACCTGTATAGTCGAGTTCTGTACCGTAGAGGTACAGCAGGCTTTTAAAATCTACTACAATCTTAATGCCTTTGTCTTCATACATTTCATCACCTTCTTTTGTCATGGTGTCAAAGTCAAGTTTGTATTCCAAACCAGAACAACCACCGGCCTTCACGCCCACGCGTACAAAAGTGCCCGGCTCTTTGTGTTGCTCGGCCAGCAGGTGATCGATGTAATTTTTTGCGTTGTCTGATACTGTTATCATTGTAGTTATCCGTTTAAATACAAACAACAAATACGTTGCCTGTATGTTCAAAACTGCCATTTTGTATTTGGTGCATTGATTTTGTGGACATAATGTACAGGGGCGGCAGTTTTAAGCTGCAAAATAACTCCATTAACGGCTTAAACGTTTACGTATAACAGAAAAAAATTAACGGGTGGCAGTGGAGATGCCGGAAGTATGCGCTGATGCTGATTTGCGAAAGACGTTCTTTTTAACCATAAAAAAGGGAAGAGCGCCTTTTTTCAGGAGCCTGTCGTGGAAGTCGCGTATGTTAAAAGATGATCCTTGTCTTGCCTGCAGTTCTTTTTTCCATTGTACAAAGAGCATACAGCCATAACTGCATGCCACAGCATGAGCGGGCAGGTGTTTTACTGCATAAATTTCCTGTTGCACGTTCCCAACGCCGGCTGGCATATATGCCTGCCAGGTGTTTATGGCTTTATCATCTGCCCAGCCATAAAAGTTGATCCCGATATCTAAAACGGAACGAACGCAACGCAACAGCGCACATTGCAACTGGCTAATTTCTTCGTAGAAACTGCTGTACACGTCCATTTCTTTGCCAAGGGTTTCTGCATATGCAGCCCAGGCATTGGTAAAGTTATCATACCGGAACAATGCCTGTACAGGGCTTTTGACCGCCCTGGCAGCCAACTGCTGCTGGTAATAAGCGCCGGGTAATAGCTTATATAGGTACATGCTGGTTACATGTGTATGATATTGCTCACCGGGGTGATTGCCAGGCAACAGCTTTTCATCTGCAAAGCCAACAGTAAATGCTGATGGCTGGTTAAACAACAAAGGCATTTTGCTGTGTATAAGCCGGGCAGCATTTGCAACCGCAGTTGACTTGCCGGTGTCAGTTTCAGGGGCAAACGCACGGTCCTGCATATGTATAATCAACTGCTGCAGAGAGAGACCATGGGCTGCTGCCAATGTATCAATTTGCCGGCCCAGGCGCGTTGCTTCTTCAGAATCATTGAGAAAAATTTCATCTGCATTAACATTCTCGCCTGTATATCTGTTTAATAAATATGTATACCATTCTTTACCATGAGGAATTTGGTAAATATTACCAGATGGAATAACAGACGGCTTTTCCTCAGCCCATTTTTTTTCGAGTGCCAGCCTTTGCAGGTTAAGATTGGTCTCAAATTTCATCATGTCCAGGTCAAGTAACTCTTCCTCACCAAGCCAGAGATTGGCAAAACCGGCTATCTTCTTTTCTGCGTCCCTGAAAAAAGCCAGTTGTTGCTGAATGTCTGGCAGGCGGGGTATATTTTGAAGATTGTCTGCATATGAAGGTGCCGCAGGACGTATTTCAAGTTTTTTATATGTTGTTACAAAGGCGTCGCGAAAAGCCGCAAAATCCCGGGAAGGTTGGCCATGCATGCAGCACGAAAGCACGCAGGCATAAACTACCATGCAAACTTTTTTCATAACAATGATTCAGTGAATGGATAACCTAATTTACTCTACCGATATTCATTAAACCTTAACTGTTTACCGAAGCATGAGTATCACGGCTTAAGACATTGATCTTTTGTTTTTATTATGAACCCGGCAGCAGTGCATACATGAGGCTGCTGTTGCGTCGCACCCTTGTACGGTTGCAACTTTATTCAGCTGAAGCGAAGATTAGTGCGAAGGGATGAAAACAATATCAATAAAAGAAAAATCTGATTTATATCACCTGCCTTTCAGCATTTCGTTTTCTTTTTTAATAGACCTGATCATTGTACCAAAATCAAGTTGCCTGGCGAGGGCATTCACTGCCTGGGCAATACGCTTTGTTTTTGTTTGTATCGTTTTTGCTTCATTTATCCAGTTAATAAAGTATAGCCGGTGAGATTTTGCCAGTCCAAAGAAAAAATCATACGCGCCGGGTTCATCTTTCAGACATTCTATAAAATCCTCAGGCGGTTGTATTTCTTTATTGTCTGCTTCAAGTGTGGCAGTAACCATAGCTCCCTGTTTTTTGCCAATGCCTTTCCTGGTGGCAGCATTTAAGGGCATAATAAAATCTCCGCCACCGGCAGGCATCAAAGCCAACCGTTCAATGGCAAACTCGTCCAGTCTGCCTTTTACGCGAAAACTTTTTTTATTGCCCGGCATCAGTTGTTGTGCAATATCAGCAGGAACTATAATATATGTCCAGCCTGTTTTTTCACCCTGTTGGTCAAACTTAAGGATCACAGTTGTAAATTGAACCATAAACTAAATTTACAAGCTTATATGCTTTTTAAAGGATTGTTTTGCGTGTCATTCGTACTACTTGTTTCAGCCGCACTTTTTGCACAAAAAGACAAAGCTGAAAAGATTTTGGGTGCAGATATTTCTTTTCTGCCTGAACTGGAAGATAAAGGCATACGTTTTTCGGTTGACGGTAAAGAAGACGACGCAGTAAACATATTGAAACAGTCCGGCTTCAATTACGTTCGGCTGCGTATTTTCAACGATCCGGGTGCAGACAGCGGCTACAGCCCGGGAAAAGATTATTGCGGGCTAGAGCAAACAAAAGTAATGGCCAAAAGAATAAAAGCCGCAGGGCTCAGATTCCTGCTTGACTTTCATTACAGCGATACATGGGCCGACCCCGGAAAACAGTTTAAGCCGGCAGCATGGGAAGATCTTACTTTTGACCAGTTGCTGGTGGCGGTGGAGGGTTATACGAAAGATGTACTGACAGAACTGAAAAAGCAGGGTACCCTGCCAGATATGGTGCAGGTGGGAAACGAAATCAATCATGGTTTTATATGGCCCGATGGCAAAACCGACGATATGGACAAAGTGGCTGCTTTATTTAAAGCAGGTACCAACGGCGTAAAGGCCGTGGATCGTGCAATACCTGTGATGCTGCACATTGCCTGTGGTGGCCAAAATGCAGCATCACGCTGGTTCATAGACAATATGCTACAGCGTAATGCAACCTTTGATGTTATTGGTCAGTCTTATTACCCTCAATGGCACGGAACATTAGATAGCCTTAAATATAATTTGGAAGACCTTTCAAAAAGATACAAACAGGATGTTGTGGTTGTGGAGTATACCTACAAGAAAACTGAGGTGAATGATATTGCGTTTTCCCTGCCGGCCAAAAACCTGAAAGGCACTTTTATCTGGGAGCCGTTAAACACATGGGAGTTTATCTTTGAGCAGGATGGCAAGGCAAATGATCTGCTCAAACTTTATCCTGCCATAGCAAACAAATACAACATCAGGCTGTTGAAATAGCAACAGCCTGTAACAAGGGAGCGGCGTGGCATATGTTGCAGCGCGTTATGGTGTACAAGAGTGCGACGCAACAAATGCCCAATAGTAGCAATGCAGGCTGGCTCATAAATTGTATTAACAACTTATACAATAACAGGTCTCATCAATAATAACATCTATGAACGTAAACATCACGAAAACATGCCTGCTTTTTTTGTTAACGATATGCATGTTGCCGGTAATGGCACAGCGTAAAGCTATAACGGGTTTAGTTACCGACAGTCTTTCTGCGGCACCGCTGGCAGGTGTGCAGGTAACGAACCTTACCACGAATAAAAAAGCGACTGCAAATACAAACGGTCAATTTACGATTGGGGCAGATGTGAATGATGTACTCTATTTTACAAAAGACGGCTACAGGTTTAAAACTTTTGCCTACAGTTTATTGATGGATGGCACGCTGGATGTAAAAATGTCTCCACTTGCAAATGTATTACCCGGCGTATCTGTGCGGGCAGACTATAACAAGTACCAAAGCGATAGCATAAAGCGACTGGACGATTTTAATAAAGACATGGTTAGCCCGAAATATAAGGCAGTGCAAAATAACTCCAACGGTGCAGGCGCGGTTATAAACCTTGACAGGCTCTCCAGCCGTGAAAAACAAAAGCGCCGTGCAGATAAATTATTTAAGCAGCATGAAGAAGAAGCATACATACGCTATCGTTTTTCTCCCGACCTCGTAAGTGAATATACCGGTTTAAAAGGCGACAGCCTTGAAAGATTTATCAATAATTACCGGCCTGGTTACGACTGGCTGCGCAAACACACTACTGAAGAAGACGTGTTTTATTACATCAATGACAAACTGAAAGACTACTATCGCAGAAAAGAGTAAAGATTATTATGGCATCCATTCTTTTTTTATAACGCCTTCGAGTTGGCTGTAAGGTATTGTGTAAGACATAATGCCAGATGCATAGGGTGCCACTTCATACTGGTTGTAGGTCATTAATAACCCTGTTTTGTCAAAGCCAAAAGCGGCAGGTAGTGGCAGGTGGGAACTGTCTATAAAAAACCCGGCCTGGTTCCACGATTGTGTTGCCGGAATCTCTTTGGCTTTTCTCAACGCTGCTTCACTTATTTTTACCAGGGTATCTTTTTTGCCGGCTTCAATCACTTCATTCCACGTAAGTTGTTTGCCTGTTTTATCGAAGTTATAGTAAACTGTTACCGCACTGCCATGTGCGCCACCGGTGTAAGAACCAATGTCAAAACGCACTACAAAGAGTTTGGGTGTATTTATCAATACATCAGCATGTGCATTGTAAAACCAACTGTTCATAGCAGGGTAATTGCCCATGTCTGTTGGCCTTACAACAAAGCTGTCTGCGAATGCTTCTGCAGTTGGTTTATTGTTGAATAATCCTGCACGAAGCGCTTTGTTTATACTGTCAGCTAATACGCCTGTAGTTGAAATTACCGGGTACGTAATGGTTGCATGATACAGGAAACCGGTATCTTTTATGGTAGCGTTTGTTTCTTTCCTGTTAACGGTGTTGTAACTGTATACCACGGTATCGGCCGTAATATTCTCAACGGCTGCAGTATCGTTTCCAGGGTTTTGTTTGTCATTTGCCGGTCCGCAGGCAAACAGCATAAGAGCAAAAAGAAAGGGAAATACATTTTTCATAGAAGCAACACTTATTATAAAAGTTTAATCTTGATGTTCCTGAAACAAACACCGGTATTTTCCACACCGCTATGAGAGGCCTGGAAAGCGATATGACCTGTTTTAGACGCACCATAACCAGGTGCATCTTTCCATTTGCCTTCGGCTTTTGCCTTTTTCCAGGCATCGCTGTAAAGGTCGTATTCCACCACTTTTTTACCATTCAGCCAATGCTCCACGTGGCCTTTGCTCACTTTTATAACCGTATGGTTCCATTCGCCGGGTGCCTTTACAGCGCTTACCATAGGAACGTTCATAGCATAATTGGCACCGGTTTTCTGCCAGTCCTGCAATTTCTCAGGAAAGCCGTCATCATCTATCAGTTGATATTCCGGGCCACTCAGCTCAGCCCCATCGTAGTCTTCGGTAACCATATACATAATACCACTATTGCCTTTGGGGGAAATCTTCCAGTCAATCTGCAACTCAAAATCGCCAAACATATCATTGGTAATAATATCAGGATTGCTATGGCCTTGCGGTTTGGTACTGCACAGCATTCCATCAACAACCTGCCACGAAGAGCCGGTCGCATTTTTAAATGTGCGCCATCCATCAAGGCTTTTACCATCAAACAAAAGTTTCCAGCCCTCTGCCATTTCTTTTTTACTTAGCTGGTTAAGGATTGCAGAGTCTTTTGGTGTGGCATTAACGGTCAATGTAACAAGGGCCATCACAAAAAGTAACAACAAATAATTTTTCATATGTATAAGTTAAGCAGGCTGAAGATAAGGAATAAATGTTTTTGAACTTAGCTGCATTGCTGCTATCGGCTTTGGTTGTGTCACTCACTTGTACCGCAGAGCTATATTCGGCAACGGGCTGCCCTGTTGTGTGTTTATCAGCCTGGTGCAGGTGTTGCTTGTCAATAGGGGAAGAAGATTCAGGCAAATATTGTACAACTTTTGGTGCGCGGTTGCGAAGATTTGAAATGGGCTACAGCGTAACTTTACCGTTACCCATCAAAAAAAAATCAAACATGAAACGGTTGACTGCCATTTTACTTTTATTCATTTTTGCGGCATGTAACAATAATCCATCACCGGCAGAAACAGAAGCCCGTCTGAAACAAACCATGCTTTCATACCTTTTCAAAGAGAATGCAAAAGGTGATACATCTGCCATAAAATTCAGGATAGACAAAGTCTATTACTTCGATAATAAGGTCAACTATAACTGCGAATTTTACGTACATATGGTTATACCCGGCAAGGTAGATACCACCGGTGTAATGAAAGCAATTGTAAGTAAAGATTATACAGATGTAAAAAGACTGTATTAGTGTTTCTGCCGCAACATTTGAAGCGCTTACCGCAAACGGATAATTTTAGTGATTGAACCTGTATAACTTCATAACAGTAACGAAACTGAATTTGGTGTTTTTCATAGGTTAACAATGGCCTGCTTTTTCCAAAGCGGGCCTTTTTATATGTTCATTTTTACATAAACCCTGTTAACTTTGCCGTTCTCAAAAAACACTTTGTTATGCCATCATTCGATATTGCCAGCAAGGTAGACCTGCAAACTTTAGATAACGCTGTTAATACGGTAAAAAAAGAAATCAGTAACCGTTTCGATTTTCGTGATTCACCCGTTTCCATAGAACTGAATAAGAAAGACTACGTGGTAAATGTGGAAGTGGAGAGCGACATGAAGATGAAACAGGTAATCGATGTGATCATCAGCAGGGCCATAAAGCAGGGAATAGACGGTAACGCTTTCAACTTTGAAAAAGATGCTTACCCGAGTGGTAAGGTGGTAAAGAAAGAAATACCTGTTACCAATGGTCTTAAACAGGATGATGCCAAAAAGATCGTAAAGCTTATCAAAGATTCGGGGCTAAAAGTGCAGGCACAAATAATGGATGAAATAGTACGTGTGACGGGTAAAAAGATCGATGACCTGCAGGACGTGATTGCAATGCTGCGTGGCAGCGACCTCAAAATTCCCCTGCAGTTTACCAATATGAAATCTTAGCGTGCGGTGTAACCGGAGCGCTGCAGATGCCATACAAGCGGAACGCTGAACGGAGCGACGCAACAGGTGATGCCATGAAAAGAACAGCCGGCAACATAAATTCGCCTTTTAAATTGAATTTGGATAAAAATGCGCAGGTGCTTATCTTTGCGCTCCAAAATTTTTAAATTGTACGGCAAAATCCGTGCAGCCTAAAATCATACAAATGAAAAAAGGTCTCCATCCAGAAAGTTACAAATTTGTTGTGTTTAAAGACATGAGTAATGGTCAGGCATTCCTTGGCCGTTCCACAGGTGGTTCCAAAGAAATGACGAAATGGGAAGATGGTAACGAATACCCGCTGATAAAGCTGGAAATTTCGAACACATCGCATCCATTCTATACCGGTAAGAATGTACTGGTAGATACTGCGGGACGTATCGACAAATTCAAGAAGCGTTACGAAAAGAAAAAATAACCTTCTTATAATGAAATCCCTCCGCAGTAACACGGGGGGATTTTGCTTTTAATAATCCTACAAGCAAGCAACAACAACGATGAGCCAACTAACAAGTTATCCAAAGGAGAAGATCAGGATTCTTTTCCTGGAAAACATCAGCGACAAAGCTGTGCAACATTTCAAGCAAAATGGTTATACCAATGTAAAAAAGATCGGCGGTGCACTTAGTGAGGAAGAACTGATCAAAGAAGTAAAGGATGTGCATTTGCTGGGCATTCGTTCCAAAACACAGATTACAGAAAAAGTACTGGAAGCTGCTACAAAACTACAGGCAATCGGCTGTTTTTGTATTGGTGTAAACCAGGTAAATCTAAAGGCTGCCACAAAAAAAGGTGTTGTAGTTTTTAATGCGCCTTACAGCAATACCAGGAGTGTTGCCGAACTTGTAATTGGGTTATCGATCATGCTTATCCGCCGGATTCCGGATAAAAACAAAGCGGCACATGAAGGCATCTGGAATAAAGAAGCAAAGGGTAGTTTTGAGCTGAGGGGTAAAACGCTGGGTATAATCGGTTATGGCAACATTGGTTCTCAGGTGAGTGTATTAGCCGAAGCACTTGGTATGAAAGTGTTATTTTACGATGTGGAAACGAAACTTCCGCTGGGCAACGCATCTTCCAGCAAAAGCCTGAAGGATTTGCTGAACAATGCAGACGTTGTATCTCTCCACGTTCCTGAAACGACACAGACCAAAAACCTTATCAATAAAAGCAACATCAAACATTTTAAGAAGGGCGCCATTTTAATTAATTACGCCCGTGGTGAAGTGGTGGAGCTAAACGTGCTTGCCAAAGCGTTAAAAGATGGCGATCTCAGCGGCGCAGCAATTGATGTGTTCCCGTGGGAGCCTGAAAAGAACGGCGATCGTTTCGAAACACCTTTGCAGGGGTTAAGCAACGTAATTCTTACGCCACATATTGGTGGCTCTACAGAAGAAGCACAACAAAACATTGGTGACGATGTAAGTGCCAAATTGTATAACTACCTGGAAAGAGGTATTACCTACGGGTCACATACCGTTCCGGCTATTAGCCTTCCGCCCGTGGAAGGTGCACACAGGATATTGCATATTCACAACAATGTGCCAGGTGTATTGAGTGCCATTAATACACAGCTTGCAAGCCACAACATCAACATTGTAGGGCAGTATCTTAAAACAAATGACGAAATAGGTTACGTTGTACTCGATGTAGATAAGAAGCTATCCAAACAGGCACTGGAGTTATTGAAGGACGTAAAAGAAACAATCAAAGTGAGAATATTGTATTAATAACAACCTTTATTATAAAAATGCCGCCCGAAACAGGCGGCATTTTTTATGTGGTGCATTTTACACATTTGTGTAAAAAAGCAACAGCTGCTATTCGTTTGTAACGGTGGTTACGGTTGTAATTCTGCCATCATTATCTCTGCGTACGGTAGTGGTTTTAGATGCACGGCTGCGGCCGCCGCTGGCCAGTAGCAGAATAAGCAATAATACCACCACACCTACCACCCATATCCAGTTTTGACCGATCCACGTGCCCACATCGGTATTGTTTACTTTTACTTCCGGTGCTTCCTGGGCGTATAGCGCCAGCTGTATGAGTGATAAAAAGAAGGTACTGAAAATGATGGCTGCGCTTTTCGTTAGCTGTTTCATATGAATACTTTTAGTTAAGAATGATTTGTTATACTCAAAAGTTTCAAGAACTGCGCCAATACACACATTGCTTTACTCTTGCGGCAAAAACTTACCTTTGCCGCCTTAAATTATGAAGTCGAAGAAATTATACAAAGACCGTGTGAACATCATCACGCTTGGTTGCAGTAAAAACCTGGTAGATAGTGAAGTACTGAGCGGCCAGCTAAAGGCCAATGAAATAGACGTGGTGCATGAAAATGCAAAGCTTGATCACAATATAGTGGTCGTAAATACCTGTGGTTTTATCGACAAAGCAAAAGAAGAAAGTGTAAATACTATCCTGGACCAGGTAGAACTCAAAAGAAAAGGCAAACTGGATAAAGTCTATGTTACCGGTTGTTTAAGCGAGCGGTACAGGAATGATCTTGAAAACGAAATTCCCGAAGTAGATGCATGGTTTGGTACACTGGAACTGCCACTGATACTAAAACAGTTTGATGCCGACTATAAAAGTGAACTGTTGGGTGAGCGCATGCTTAGTACACCGCAACATTATGCCTATCTCAAAATCAGTGAAGGCTGTAACCGCACTTGTGCTTTTTGCGCCATTCCGCTCATGCGAGGTGCCCACATAAGCAGGCCCATAGAAGACCTCGTTGCCGAGGCCGAAAGCCTTGCCAGGCGTGGTATAAAAGAGATCATGCTCATTGCACAGGAATTAACGTATTACGGGCTCGATCTCTATAAACAAAGAATGCTTGCAACTTTATTAAACAGGCTTGCAGATGTGCAGGGCATTGAGTGGATCAGGTTGCATTATGCATATCCAAATAAATTCCCGCTGGAGGTGCTTGATGTAATGCGCGAAAGAAGCAATGTCTGCAATTACCTCGATATGCCTTTGCAGCATGCCAGCAATAATATGCTCAAAGCCATGAAGCGCCAGAGCACCAGGCAGGAGATGGAAGAACTGATCGCTGCCATACGCGAAAAAAATCCGGGCATCTGTTTGCGTACAACGCTTATAGCTGGTTTCCCCGGCGAGACAAGGGCAGATGTGGAAGAGCTAAAAGATTTTCTTACCCGCATGCGGTTTGACCGGGTAGGCATTTTTACTTACAGCCACGAAGAGGGCACCAGCGGCTACCAATTGGCAGATGATGTACCGGCAGAAGAAAAACAGGCCAGGGCACAGGAAATTATGGAACTGCAACAGGAGATAAGCTATGAGAAAAACCTGGAAAAAATTGGAAAGGTCTTTAAAGTTATCATCGATAAAAAGGAAGCGGGCCGTTACCTCGGGCGCACGGAATTTGATAGTGTGGAAGTAGATAATGAAGTAGTGATCCAGTCATCCAGAAAGCTCAACATCGGCGATTTTTATAACGTAAAAATCACCAAAGCATACGACTACGACCTGGAAGGAGAAGTTATTTGGTAATACCGGCACCTGTGCAGGTGGCATCGCCTGTTGCGTCGCAATCCGTTCATCGGTTATATCAATATTGGGCAGTAGAAACAGCCAGAGAACCTTTCGGTTCTCTTTTTTTGTGCCTTTTTTGTAATTTCAGGTTATTACCAAACGCCAAATCCCAATGCTATGGCTTACGATGAAAAACTCGCCGGCAGAACCCGGGAACTAATCGCTGCTGTTCAAAGTAATATCGAAGAAAAGAAAATGTTTGGCGGACTTTGTTTCATGGTCAATAATAAAATGTGTATAGGTGTAGAAAAAGACAGGCTAATGGTGCGCCTCGACCCTTCCGTTTACGAAACCGCGCTGGAAAAAGATGGTTGCACACCAATGGACTTTACCGGCAGGGTGATGAAAGGTTATGTATTTGTAGATAAAACTATGCTGCAAACAAAAAAGCAATTGTCTTACTGGGTTGATCTCGCTCTGGATTACAACAGTTTTGCGAAACCTTCTAAAAAAAGGACCAAATAAAAATCATAGTCAAACATTTTTACTATGGCAGACTCCCCTCAGGTACAAACAATCAAATCAATCGCAGACTGGAGCAAATGGATAACCGGCATCAGTATGTTTTCCGTTTCAGGTTGTGTTGGCATATTGGTATCAAAAGGTGTGGGTACGGCCAACATTGCGAATATTAAACTGGCTATCGGTTTTTTTCTGCTTACCGTATTGTGCTCGTGGTTCGTGCAGTTTTTTGCAGCAGCGTTCAGGCAGTACCAGCATGGTACAGCCAACATGAATACAGAAGTCATTCTTTTTTCCAGAACATTTTCCAAACAGGGATTCGTGGTTTGTGTATTTGCAGAGGTCATTTGTTTTGTAGTGTCTTTGTGTTTTCTTTTTATATGGATCTGGCATGTACCTGCAAAGCCATGAGTGTATAATCTTCATTCAGTGGTACAAAACACGAGTCAACATCATATGGCTTTTTTCGATCATGCATTTAATGCAGTATCTTACAATCCTTAAGTTTTCTTATGTTAAAAGTATTAGCGTTTCAAATAGCCGATAGTATTGACATAAAACAGTTCAGGTCTGCATTTACAGCAGCATTATACCACGAAGATTCAGATGAATTGTTTTACCAGGTAGCGGAGCAAAAATTTATCTATGTCTTTAAATATGGCATCGTATGCTTCCTGGGTCATAACGAGGTAGAGATGACTGCCTTTATACAGGTGATACAGCCATTTTGTAAAACATTGCTTGCTGAAAGACTGAATGATGAATTTGATATTGAAGTGCATGCGCAGCGCGATAAACTGGGCTACAACAAAATTGAAATGGAAGGTGCAGATGCTGACTCATTCCGGTTGATCATGCTGAATGTTTCTCAGTCTGTGGCGCTGGACCATTTCAGCCAGTTAACAACAAAGCTGCTGGAAGAAACCAACTACCACACGCAGATACTGGAAAAAAAAGGTAAACTAGACCTGAAAGGTCTAAACCTCAAAAAATACATTGGCCGCACATTATACCTCAAAAACAGGATTGCAGAAAACCTGTATATTTTCGATTCCCCCGAAGAAACCTGGGAAGATGAACACCTGAATAAACTGGATGTGGGTTTGAAAAAAACATTTGATCTTCAGTCAAGGTTTCGTACCATACAAGAGGGTTTAGGGATTGTAAAGGAAAACCTTGAACTATTTAAAGATTTGCTGCAATACCGCAACAGTATTCAACTGGAATGGATTATAATCATCCTCATTTTTGTGGAGGTGATCAACCTTTTTATAGAAAAGATCTTTAGTTAACCCGCTTTCTTCTTTATTACGCTGCGTCTTCCCGGCACAAAAGAACCAAAACGGAAGGCAAGAAAAGATGCAAAGTGCTTTTCCTGCTTTCGCGCTGATTAAGTGTTCGTACTACTGTGACTTCAATAATAGCCGTTGCGTGGATAAGATGCGGGATAGCATTTAGGTTGATTGGATTGGAGATATTTCATGTGTCACATTTGATGCACGGTTCACATCCCGCATCTTTCAGCAGTTACGAACCTTGTACGCTGATCGCTGCAGCTGCATATTGTTATGCAGTACAAGAGTGCGACGCAACGAAAGCTTCATCCTTTTGCTGCAGCCTGGCTCATGATAAAACTTGTAATTAATTTAACGAGGGATCATTAAAGGTATCGCCCTGGCTGATATCGCCGGATGTAAAGCCGCGTTTGAACCATTCAATACGTTGCGCTGACGTGCCATGGGTAAAGGCATCGGGCACTACATAACCTTGTGACTGTTGCTGCAGGCGATCGTCGCCAATGGCATTTGCAGCGTTTAACGCTTCTTCTATATCGCCGGCCTGTATAACAGAACTATTGAGTTGCGGGTCTTTTAATTGCTGCTCGTAATGGGCCCATACACCGGCAAGGAAATCTGCCTGTAGCTCAAGCTTTACACTTAGCTTATTCATTTCCGTTTCACTGATTCTGCCGCGCTGTGCATCTACCTTGTCTGTTAGCCCTAACAAATGCTGCACATGATGACCCACTTCATGCGCAATTACATAAGCCTGTGCAAAATCTCCGGCAGCATTGAAGCGCTGTTTCATCTCATCGAAAAAAGTAAGATCAACATACACCTTACTGTCGGCGGGGCAATAAAAGGGGCCCGAAGCCTGGCTGGCAAAACCGCAACCGGACTGTGTAGCCTGCGAGAACAGCACAAGGGTAGGGGCGGAATAATTCCTGTTCATTTGTTTGAAAAGAGCTGACCAGATATCTTCTGTGTCTGCAAGCACCACTGCTGCAAACTGCCCTGCTGCATCGTCAGCCTTAGTGGGTGCGGTGGTTTCTTGTAACTGCTGATTTTGTGCATTGTTTATGACTGCTGATGGATCACCGCCGAGTAGGTAAACGATGGCTGCTATTACAAGTGTGCCTATGCCACCTCCCACAGCGAGACCTTTGCCACCCATTCCTCTGCGATCTTCAACATTGCTACTTTGTCTTCTTCCTTGCCAGAGCATATTAGTTAATTGATTGATGAATGATTTATACAATACGAAAAGAATATGCCAAAGCATTAAAAGCTAACCGGCATAAAGCGATGAATTTATAAAGATTTTTTTTAATTGATCATAGTTTTTGTTGACTGGAGTGCCCTTAAAAAATCTCGGTACTTTATAAAAGAGGAAATGCCTCAGCAGTATTTAACTGTGAGGCAAGAAGATGTTTTCTTAGGATAAATTTTATTTTAACCCCCATCAAAATAAAATCGTTTTATATAATTCAAATTGCGTGCCGCGATTGTTTAAATGACAATAATGGTTCGCACGGCCTAAAGTGTGTAAAGCTTTGCTTAGCAACGGCGTAAGTGTGGAATTGTTTCTTGATAGTGTTTGAAAAAGGCTGTCATTTGATGATTGTGTGGACAGGCTATTGCATGAGTCTTTTTACCAGCCTGGTAGTAGATCTTCTACACGGCGGCAGTAAAACAAGTACAAAACAATAATAGATGCTTCTATTTGTAGCGCAGGTGGGTTGGCGTTACTTTGTATCGTCATCAGCAAATAGAAAGTACTGGTGATGCCGTTCTAACTTTCAATATTCCTGTAGAAAAACCGTACTGTAAAAAAGAGGTATGTTGATCATACAATCTTTGCTGCAGATTTTAACCGATTACCCCCCATTTGTATAGTGCGATTGATTTAGTGACAAAGAGCCGCTTGCGGCTCTTTTTTTATCAGGCATGTTGTGCAGCACTCTGACATGACGCTATCCATTCACTCTTTCCATTTCAGCTTCGGCGCCGCCGCTGCGTTTGGTGGTTTTGAATGTTTTGCCAAACCTGTACGTAAATGCCACAGATATTACCCTTGAATCTCTCCGGATAATGAAATACTCATCAGCATTTTGAAAATCTGTATTGCCTTCCATTACCTGGGTATGAAAGATATCTCTGATATTGAACCGTAGCGTGCCTTTTTTCTTTAAAATGGTTTTAGATAAACCAATATTTAGCTGGCCTGTGGGCAAGAGCGCCTCCTGCAGATCGTTGCGTGAGCGGCCGGTATAAAAGCCTGAGAGTTCTGCCGTATAGCTGTCATTGATCCTGAACTGGTTGTTTGTGCTGATATTAAATTGCAATACGGAAGATGCAAAGTTATTCCATACATAGCCATCAAGCTTTTTGTAGTTTATTACTGCCTGTGTACTGGTGTTCCACCATTTGAATAAAGAAACCTGTGTTGCCAGCGATAAGCCTGCAATAAAAGCCTTGCCCACATTGCCCTGTGAGTAATACAAAATACCACTGCTATCTGTTAGAAACAGTTGCGAGAAATAATCTTTGATAACACTGTAGGAAACTGTTGTGGTCAGGTAATTTTTGTATTGGTGTGTTAGCTCCAGGTTCCAACTGTATTGTGGCCTGAAGTATGGATTGCCCGTTTCATATGTGTATTTGTTTATAATAAAGACAAATGGGTTGAGACGCTGGAAAGCCGGTCTGTCAATGCGCCTTCCGGCTGTTACGGTAAAGCTGTTTGACGAGTCTGCCTGCCAGGTAATATTGGCTGAGGGAAACAAGCCGTCATAGCGGCGCGTAAAAGCTGAATCTTTCCTGGTAGGGTTGTCAAATTGCTTTGCTTTGTATGCAGTGCTTTCATAACGTACACCTGCCTGTGCAGTAAATTTTCCTGCTTGTTGCTCTGCATTCGCATAAAACGCATGTATATTTTCCCTGTAAATAAAATGATTGCTTTTGTTATAGTCGGGCTGCCATGTAAATCCATCGTAATACTGGTAAGTAGCAAGATTATCGGTATTAATGTGCGAAGTCTTCCAGCCGGTTTCTATTTTACCCCTGGTAAGTTGCTTTGTATAGTCAACTTTGCCCGTGTATATTTTTAATGTTGCGGGCAGGTAACCGTCTGATGCATCTGTAGCACTACTGTTGGTAAAGTTGTTTACGAAAAATTGTTTGTTGCTGATGTTATAATGCAATGCATCCAGGTCAATACTGATTTCGTCTTTGTTATTAAAAGCATGTCGGGCATTCAGGTTAACACCACTATTGGTAAGCCTGTAATTGGTGGCGCTGGATGTGGTGAGACTTGAATCCGGTGTACCATTTTCATTAAGCCATTGCGCTGTAGCAAAAGAGCTGCCTGTTCTTTTTGTAAAAATACCCGTGAATGCAACACCTACTGTAGTTTTCGTGGAAACGTAAAAATCAATTCCGCTTTTTACACTGTGGTTATCACTTGCCGATTTAAAAAGTGTAGGCTGATCAAGGGTTGCAATTGCCTTCCCGTTTTCATCAGTATAGGTTCTCAGCGCATACAGGTCACTGTAAGATTTGTTGTAATTGTAACTGTAATTCAGGTAAGTGTTAATGGCAGACGTTCGGTAGTTTAATACCATACTATTATTGCTTTTAGGATACCTGCCCTGGCTATACGCAGTTGTAACATTTCCGTTGAAACCTTTTTGCCTGCTCTTTTTTGTTTTGATGTTAATAATACCCGCATTGCCGCTTGCATCATAACGTGCAGAAGGATTGGCAATGAGTTCCACCTGGTCAACCTGGCTGGCGCTCATGCTGCTTAGTAAATTATTGAGGTCTGCGCCCGATAGAAAAGTTTGTTTGCCATCAATCATAACAAGCACATTGGCCTTTGCTTTCAGACTGATACTCCCATTACGGTCTACCGTTACACCGGGCGATTTTTCGAGTACATCCAGTATGCTTGCGCCTGCATTAGAGGGAGATGCATCTACGTTGACAACTACTTTCCCCCTTTCAAATTGTATCAATTGCCTGGCAGCAGTTACGGTTACATTTTGTAAATTTTTCGACACAGGTTGCAGGTGAATCGTTAAAGCTTTGTCATCCGCAATAAGTGGTAGTGTTACAAAGAATGTATCGGCTGCATAGCCTGTGTATCCTATCACGCACCAATATCCTCCATTCGCCAGCATGATTGAAAATTCTCCCTGCGCATCCGTAAGGTCGGTCTTCAGTAAATTTTTGGTATTATCCAATACATTTACAACTGCCGATTCAACAGGCTGTTGGGTTTCATTCACCACTGTAAACTGCAATACACTGCTGTCTCGTTGCTGTATGGCAAAAGATTGCAGTGTTGTGCAAATAAACAATATCGACAAAAAGAAAGCAATGCAGCCGGTGTTCATGAGGCCAAATTAAAAAGCTGCCTATAAAAGATGGGAAGAAAAAGGTCTGGCGGTTTTACATGCTGATGAATTTCATTTTACGCCGCTGCAAATACCGGCCTCGTTTTTTATGGTACCGGCAATTGTATTTCATGGCATCGCCTGTTGCGTCGCAATCCTTTCATCAGCACAACATATGGCGGCAGGTTCGCGCTGTTTTAACCTCCTGCATTTGCATGAAAAAACAGGATCGTCGATCCTGTTTGTGTATAGTGGATTGATAACAAAACTTTGAAAACCCTGTTTGCTATGGTGTTTTTCTAAGGTAAATGTCCCCGCTTATGGTTTCCAGTTCTATTACTTCTCCACCACCATTATACTGCGTTAAGATGCTGTTCTTATGTTTGTCTGAAGCCTTGTTGATGGCAAGGTCTGTATAGATCGTTCCTGAGATCGTACTCATTTTAAAATCAGCTTTTCTTTGCGTGGCAAACGCAAGATCAATAAATCCGCTGATCGTGTGTACCTTCATCGACTGGGTTCTTCCTTCAATGATAATGTTACCGTTTATTGTTTCAACAGAAAATACCGATGCTTCAGGCACATAGACGTCCCAGTATATTTTACTGTTGTAATTGCAGCAGCACCTGCAGGTGTCGTTCTCTTTTGCTGCCTTTGTTTTGGCTTCATCAAAATGTGCCGTTACTATAATATTGTCGCCTGTTTCATCAAATGTTGTTACATATACATCGTTGTCTTTATTGTTGTTAATATCTACAGATGCTTTTGCATATACTTCGTTTTTATCCCATGTTATAATGCGTATTGAATCTGCTATCTGTATGTTGAGTTTTACAGACTGTGCTGCTTTATAGTTAATGTGTTTTTCAACAATTTTCTGTGCCTGTGTAAGGCAAGTCATCAGGCAAAAAAGTATGATGGCAATTGTATTTTTCATGTCGCTGTTTATTTGGTGTGTAGTATTTTATTTAGCCTTCCGCAGGTAGATGTTACCACTAACATTGGTAATCTTAACGCTTGCTCCACCGCCATTCAATGAACTTTTGATCATGTTGCCGCCTATGCGTTTGATCTTTTTGTCATCAGCCGGGAAGTCAAAGTCGGAGTAGATAGCACCCGATATGGTTTGTATTTCAATATTCATGGCAGCGGTGCCCGGGAGCGTAACATCGATCTCACCACTTATAGAGGCAATGGATATAGATCTTTCTTTGGGAAGACCAGAAAAGCTGATGTTTATGTCGCCGCTTATCGTAGATAAAACGAGCGGCCCGGAAACGTTTTTCACTTCTACTGCCTGGCAGTTTTTTACAGCCACTTCGCCTTTTATGTTGGCTACTTTTACATCACCGGCGTTGCCGCATTCATTGTTTATTTCCACATTAAAGTTGTCCGGCACTTTTATTTTATAGTTAGCAGACTTGGTTATTGGCAGCAGGCACTGCAGTGTTATATTATTCCCGTTTTTTTCAACCGATACTGCAAGGCCCGTATTGTCTGTGCCTCCCGCATAAACAGGCTGTAAACCTTTGGCCCTTGCAGGAGGTTCGCCACCCTTATCTGACACAATGATGATCTCGTTCCCGTTATAACCCTCTACCGGCAGGTCATGTGGAAAATCATTTAGTGTAATTTTCCCTTCTTTCGTATTCTGTACAGGAATTTTGTACTCCTGTGCATTTGTAAAAACACACAGGCCCAGGGCAATAATTAGTGTGAACAGGTAATTGATTTTTTTCATTTTGTATTTATTTAGGCACATGAAATGACTGTCGAAGCGTTTTGCCACAACAATGGTTATTAAAAAAGTTAATGTTTAAAGTAAGTGAAGTCCTTTTGCTGCTATTTCTTTTACAGGTTGTAATGTTCTTTTGTCCTGTAAGATTTCCTTGATTGGCCCAACCGCTTTGTTTTCCTTTTTTTCCGTAAGAATATTGATCAAAGCAATCTGCATCAGTGGTTCTGTTTGCCTTTTGAGGGAGGCTACAAGCGAGTCGCTTAGTTTAAATTGGTCGGCATACCGTGCTATAGAGTACAATGCTGCAAGGCGAACATTCACATTTTTATCCTCGTTCATTACACCCAGCAACGCATTTATTACTTTGCTGTCCGGGTTACTGATTTCGTCTGCATAGCTTACCGCCTGTATTCTGTCACTTGCTGATTCTTCATTCAGCATACTGAAAAGCAGTGCTTCCTTCATTTCTTTTATCTCCGTTCTCAGTTCCGTAATCTCAACAGCAGGTTGATCGTGTGTTTTTATTTGCATGCCTGCAACGGCACCCATTACAACGAGTATAACGCTGGCTGCAACGCTTAGCCATAATGGTCTTTGTTTAAGAGGCAACACCTTGGCCTTTGTTTCATCCTTCGCAATGTTTGCAGTGGTTGCAATGGCGAGTTCTGTCTTCAGCATGATGTCAAACTTTTCGCGCAAAGCAGGTCCGGGTTTTTCTTCCGCATGTTTTTCAATAGAGCCAAACAACCGGCGATATTCTTCCAGTACAATACTGCATGATTCGCAGCCCTGCAAGTGCTGCTCTACAGCTCTTTTTTCACTGGCGTTAAGCTGTTCATCTATGTAATCGATCAGTAAAGATTCGGTTTTGTAACAGTCCATCATCGATCATTTTCCTGGTTAAAATAAAAATGCCGTAGTTGTTTAAGTGCGCGGTGTATCTGCACTTTTACAGAACCTAAAGACATGTTTTTCATTTTTGCGATATCTGCATATTTCAATCCTTCATACCGGCTTAGTACAATCAGTTCGCGGTCTACAGATCCAAGTGCAGAGAGTGCGTTTTTAAGTTTTTTAAAATCACTTTCTTCAAATCCATGTTTAAGATCGGCTATGTCTTCAAAAGAATCTGTTTGCCGTTCAACTGCAGCCATGCGCTGTTTATTGCGACAGTGGTCTGCGTGCAGGTTTCTTGCCATCTGGTACATCCACGATTTAAATGTACCTGCTGTGGTGCTGAAAGACTGCCTGTAGCGGATAATCCGGTAAAAGAGATTCTGCGTAAGATCTTCACTGGTGCTTCTGTCCATTGTTAAACGAAGGAAAAAGTTATATACCGGCACATGATAACGATCGAACAATTCTGTCATTGCTGACAATTGCCCGTGCTGAACTTCGTACATAATTTTCTCGTCTGTTAGCTTATCCACGCGTTTATGAAACTCTTTAGTATGGTTACCTGAATAATGCAGAAAGGTTACAAAAGACTGCAGACTTTTTTATTTTTTCTCTGCATTTTTTATTGCCGGCGTTTTTACCATGATCCTTTTATGGAAATAGCTGGTGTTTGGCTCTTAGTTAAAAAGCTGTATGAACACACCGGTAAAGCACGATAAACGGGCAAAGCATCAAAAAAGCAAATCTCTTAGCAATAACGTGGCTACTCATCCATTTGTGCTGGCCGGCGTAATTGCGGCTATTACTATTACGGTATTTGCCCTGGTGTTTGGTGCTTTCAGATTGTTTAACTGAAATCATATACTTTCCTTGTATTAAATTTTTTCGCTTCAATCTTCGCACTTGCTGAATATATATACTACCGTACAAGTGTGCGACGCAACCAAAGCTCCATAGCAGCAATACAGCCTGGTACATAAATCCACTCTTCTTACCTGTCAGCTTGTTATGTTATACACAGTTACCTGCACAGAAGTAGCAATACAATGACAGCGGTAGTTATAATTCTACAAAAGCGTACTGGGCTATAGTACATTTTTTTAGCAGGTTGTTCTATTTTATGCCGGCTGTGGTTGATGTTACTTTGTATCATCAAACGTTGAATAGTTAGTAAACGTTTTGCGATCATCCAATATCAATGTTAAAACCGGGTAGTACTGTAGCGGCGTTTTTCAAAGCGTATTTACAGGTACTTTTTTGGCTCCGGTGTAAGGGTCTGACAACAGGTGTTTGGTAATAATGTGCGATTTGTTTGTAATGCAGAAAGGTTGCCGGCGAGCAACCTTTCTTAATTTTAACATTTGTGCGCTTTTGTTTGACATGTGTCATTCAGTATCAGCGGCTACGGTATTTTAAAGATGAATAAATATTGTATTTTTTTATAATTGAAGCCATCGTTTCTTTGCAGCCCGAATGAAAAACCTGGCCCGGTACAGCTTTGAAGCTGCGCCCGGCTGCAAACAAAATGCTGATCATGCCCGTAAACAATGAAAAAAAGCACTGTTGCATCTGTTACAACTTGCTAAGAAAAAGACCTGTGAAAAAAAATCATTCATCTCCGCTTGAAGAAGTGTACAAGCTTGGTAAAAGAAGGAATTTGCTGGTTTTTTCAATCTTATATGGAACAATAATAGGTAGTGTTCTTTGTGTACTGCTTCACATTTGAGCGCATTAAAAAAGAGCTTTAAAAAAAAGCTCTTTTACTGAATTAATGCATTCAAAAAAAGTGTACAGTTCATTTCATCGGCGAACGAATTGATTTTGTAAATGATGTTTAATAATTACCGAAAATGGCAAACAAAATGAGTGCGATAAATCCGGTAGTAAGTACAACCGCATACAGAATATTTCCTATGTCGCGGCCTTCGGTACGCTGCATGTCAGCAGCTTCATTTTTTGTTTCCATATTAAAATGGTTTTAGATGGATTTACGATATTTTAAATGTACCAATATTTTTTAATATTGAAATTAACCTTAAATGATTTTTAATTTCTCTTTAAGAGGCCGCGCTCTCTAACAGGCTATGCCAGTGCTTCTTGTACGTATGCACTGCAATTTTATAACATAAAAAAAGCGCAGTTTTAATGCTGCGCCTTTACAATGTGTAAGATTAATTTAATTTACGATAGTACACGTTCTTCAATTTTACCTGTTTGTTTATGTTTTAGCACCACTTTCCGGCTGCCATAATGGGTAATTTCATCTTTTATAAGGTAATGGTCTGCGTCGTAGTCTACAAGCGTACTTTCCTTTGTAAGCCCTTCTTTGCCACGCCATACTTCGAGTTGTACGGGCTCCCATTGTTTTGTTTTGGCACTTTTATAGGCCGCGTCAATAATGGCATTTACAACGTAGCCGTCGTAAAATGTTTCACGTGGCTCAGTACCATTTTCAATGCAATTGAACATTTCGGTAAACATGTGGTTGTAGCCAAGGTCGTTTACCTCATCGCCAACCGGGAAAAGCCATCCCGTATTGCTTTCCGCTTTTTCTGCCACGTAATCTGCGCCTTTACCGGTTGTAAACATATCCATGCCTGTGCGCAGGAAATTGTTGATCCAGATCGTTCCTTCTGTTCCCATTACTTCATCCCTAAG
The DNA here is from genome assembly GCF_015831355.1 of Panacibacter microcysteis. Taxonomy (NCBI): domain Bacteria; kingdom Pseudomonadati; phylum Bacteroidota; class Chitinophagia; order Chitinophagales; family Chitinophagaceae; genus Panacibacter; species Panacibacter microcysteis. The sequence goes on along the minus strand of NZ_JADWYR010000002.1, from coordinate 1,688,578 downwards.
ATCCATGCCACCACGAAAAGCCCAGCTTACCTCAAACTGTGCAATGGCGCCGTTTTCATATTTAATAAGTCCAATGGCGTGGTCTTCCGCATCAATCGGTTTTACCTGTGTATCTGCCCAGCACATTACTTCAAGCGGCTTTATGTCTTTTCCTATAAATGATCTTGTTATTTCTATACAATGGCAGCCAAGATCGAGTATGCAACCGCCGCCGGCAAGTTCTATGTTCCAAAACCAGTCGCTGTGCGGGCCAGGGTGTGTTTCTCTCGACTTTGCCCACAATATTCGGCCCAGTGCACCATTTTTTACGCTTTCGTATGCTTTCAAAAATTTGGGCGCATATACAAGATCTTCGAGGTAGCCATGAAAGATGCCTGCTTCTTCTACCGCTCTCAGCATTGTCAATGCCTCTGCTGCGGTACGGCCCAGGGGCTTGGTAGTAACAACTGCTTTTTTATGTTTGCAGCAAAGCATCACCGCGTCAGCATGTACATAGTTGGGTAGTGCAATGCATACCACATCTACATCAGGGTGTGCAATGGCTTCTTCCATATCCGTTGTCCAGTGCTGGCATTTGTAATCTGCTGCAAACTTTTTGGCGTTCTCTTCCTTGCGGGCATAAATACTTACAATTTTGTCTTTGCTTCGCTGGCCTTCAATAGAGTCGGCATAAAAGCGACCGATAAAACCAGAACCAAGCATGGCGATTTTTTTCATATAGTGGTTTATAGTTAGAGATGTATTTTTTGTTGGTCAGCATTGGCACGCGTGGCATCGCCTGTTGTGTCACTCACTTGTGCGTTCAGAACAATGATCAGCAGTGCGAAGGCTTGTTACAGCCGGTTATTGTTTCATCACACCGCGGCAGTACGCTTTTTATCTTTAAAGGCAACAATAAATAATAATAACACAACAACAGCTATTCCCGCCGGCACCATCCACACACTTGTCCAGTTGGTAACCGCTGTTTCACCGCTGCCAGTTGTGTACATATCTTTTACTTTACCAGATAGTACAGAACCGATATACATACCAAGACCGTAGGTTGCCAGGCTAATAAGCCCCTGCGCCTGTGATTTTATTTTTTCTCCGGCTTTTTCATCTGTATAGATCATGCCGCTCACAAAGAAAAAGTCGTAGCACAGCCCGTGAAGAATGATACCACCGTAAAGCATCCATTCGCTGCTGCCGGCATTGCCATAACCAAAGAACATAAACCTGATGATCCAGGCAATAAGACCAATGATCAAAATATTTTTTATACCAAAACGGCTGTAGGCAAAAGGTAGCAGCAGCATAAAAAACACCTCACTTGCCTGCCCGAGAGACATTTTATTTTCTACATAAAAGTTCGGAAAAACCTGGCCGGGATTAGCGGTGGCAAACGCTGTTTTATACGCATCTGTTATAGATGGATTTGCCATTGCGTAGTAAAAAGAAAGCGGAATACAAATAAGTACAGAAGCTATGAAGAATATAAAGAAAGACCGGTCCCTGAATAACACCAGTGCATCTTTACCTGCTATCTGCGCAGCACTTACAGGGCCTTTAATCGTTGGCGGCGTATCAGGTAACGTAAAGGAATACAGGCCTATTACTGCAGCAGTAATCATCGACACATGAAAGATGGTTACTTTATCGCCCCAGCCCATAAAACCAACCAGGTTGGTAACGGCAATCCACGCAACTGTTCCCAGTACACGTATCGGCGGAAATTCCTTTTCAGGATTGGTCATCTGCCGCATAGAAATTGATGCGGTAAGTGCAATGGTTGGTGCAAACGTCAGGCAGTACAACAACATTACCCAGTAAAACAGATCATAATCTGTAATGGTAGTAAGAAAATAAAGCAAAACCGCACCTGTAAGGTTTAGTACGCCCAACACTTTTTGGGCAGAAAAAAACCTGTCTGCCACCATACCAACCAGGAATGGCGAAATGATCATCGCAATCGAAAAAGTAGCATAGATGTTTCCAACCTGGGCACCGGTAAAATTAATTGCAAACAAATATTTGGATAACTGGCCATACCATGCGCCCCATACAACAAACTGCAGGAACATCATTACCGATAGCTGAACACGTGTTGATACTTTCATGGAAACGTTTAGTTGAATTTTGGGAAAGTTATGAGTTGGCTAACTTATACCTTTTTGCCGAAAATTGCGACATTGACCGTTGAAAGTTTGGCATAAAAAAAATCCCGTTACTTGCGTAACAGGATTTCTTTGTGTTAAGGTCGGGAACCGAAAATTATGCGGATTCAAATTTCTGCCTGATGATATTCAGTGCAGCACCTGCTTTAAACCATTCTATCTGTTGTTCGTTGTAGGTGTGGTTTACTGTAACGATGTCTGAACTTCCGTCTTTGTGATGGAATACAACAGCCAACGGTCTGCCTGGTGTGAAATCTGTAAGCCCGAGTATATCTACTGTATCATCTTCCTGTATTTTATCGTAATCGTCTTTGTTTGCAAAAGTCAATGCAAGCATCCCTTGTTTTTTCAGGTTGGTTTCATGAATACGCGCAAAAGACTTTACCAGTATGGCACGTACGCCCAGGTGGCGTGGTTCCATGGCTGCATGCTCTCTTGATGAGCCTTCGCCATAGTTTTCATCGCCAACAACAATTGAGCCTATACCCTGTGCTTTATAAGCCCTTTGTGTGGCCGGTACAGGGCCATACTGTCCTGTCAACTGGTTCTTGATATTGTCGGTTTTTTCGTTGTAGAAGTTTACTGCACCAATCAGCATATTATTGGAAATATTATCCAGGTGTCCGCGGAACTTTAACCACGGGCCGGCCATCGAGATATGGTCTGTTGTACATTTACCCTTTGCTTTAATCAGCAGTTTTAAACCTTTAAGGTCTGTGCCTTCCCATGCCGGGAACGGATCTAATAACTGCAGACGGTTGGATGTAGGAGATACTTCTACTGAAATGCCGCTTCCGTCTGCTGCGGGAGCCTGGAAACCGGGATCGTCCACTGCAAAACCCCTCGTCGGTAATTCGTCTCCGGATGGCGGATCAAGCTTTACTGCTTCTCCTTTTTCGTTGATCAGTGTGTCTGTGATAGGATTGAATGTAAGGTCACCGGCTATAGCAAGAGCAGTAACCAGTTCGGGAGAAGCAACAAATGCATACGTATTGGGGTTGCCGTCTGCACGTTTTGCAAAGTTCCTGTTGAAGGAATGTACAATGGTATTTTTCTCCTGTTTTTCAGCGCCCATCCTGTCCCACATACCAATACATGGTCCGCAGGCATTGGCAAATACTTTTGCACCTATCTGGTCGAAAGTATCAAGAAAGCCATCACGTTCTATCGTAAAACGTACCTGCTCAGAACCAGGGGTAATGGTAAACTCTGCTTTTGTTTTCAAACCTTTCTCGTTTACCTGTTTGGCTAGGCTTACGGCCCGGCTTATGTCTTCGTAAGATGAGTTGGTGCAACTTCCTATAAGACCTACCTCAACCTTTGTTGGCCAGCCATTGGCCGCTGCAGTTTCTTTCATCTTTGAGATAGGTGTGGCAAGATCCGGTGTGAAAGGCCCGTTGAGGTGTGGTTCCAGTTCACTCAGGTTTATTTCTATCAACTGGTCAAAGTACTTTTCAGGTTCTGCATATACTTCTGCATCTGCGGTCAGGTGCTCTTTAACAGCGTCTGCGGCGGCGGCTATTTCTTCTCGGCCGGTGGCTTTTAAGTAACGGCTCATGCTATCATCATAACCAAATGTAGAGGTGGTGGCACCTATTTCTGCGCCCATGTTACATATGGTTCCTTTGCCGGTACAGCTCATGTTGGTGGCACCTTCCCCAAAATATTCAACAATGGCGCCTGTGCCGCCTTTTACTGTTAAGATGCCTGCAACTTTTAGTATCACATCTTTTGGAGCAGCCCAGCCATTTAGTTTGCCGGTAAGTTTTACACCAATGAGTTTAGGCCATTTCAATTCCCATGGCAAGCCAGCCATTACGTCACACGCATCCGCACCACCAACGCCAATAGCAATCATGCCAAGCCCGCCTGCATTTACGGTGTGCGAATCAGTACCGATCATCATACCTCCGGGAAAAGCATAGTTTTCAAGCACCACCTGGTGAATAATACCTGCACCAGGTTTCCAGAAACCAATACCATATTTATTGGATACAGAGGCAAGAAAATCGTACACTTCACGGCTTTCATTTACTGCTTTTTCAAGATCCTGTTTTGCTTCGGTTTTGGCAACAATGAGGTGATCGCAGTGTACGGTTGATGGCACCGCAACTTTAGGGCGACCAGCCTGCATGAATTGTAACAGCGCCATTTGTGCCGTTGCATCCTGCATTGCAACACGGTCAGGCGCGAAGTTTACATAAGTCTTCGCTCTTTCGAAGTTTTCCAGTGACTGGTCTTCATGCAAATGGGCAAAAAGAATTTTTTCAGCAAGTGTAAGTGGTCTTCCTAATTTTTTGCGTGCTGCCTCAACCTTAGCGGGCATTGCGGCATACACTTTTTTGATCATGTCAACATCAAATGCCATGTCTTGAGATTTAAATTGTTATGCTAATTATTAAAGACGTTTTTGTAACCGGGCTGTTATTTTACTATTTTGCCTTGTTAAACCGCCTCCACAATGCTACTTTTCCTTTACAGCCAATGCCCGCCAGGTTATGCAACCGCCGGGCAAATCAACCTGGTGTTGCTCCTTTCGGTACTTGCCTTGTTGCTGAATACTGAACAGAAAGTACAAGAGTGCGACGCAACAGGGGCATCATTTTTGTACAGATGCCGGGTACATAAAAACGCTTGTTTCGAATTCGTGCGAATTTACAACAAAAGGAAGGTTTAAGAAAAGTGTTTATGTATTAAGATAACTATTTTATAAATTGCAGATATGTACAGGTTAAAGCATTTCATAGAGTGGCAGGCGTTTGGTGTTTGTTCTGCTCTTGGATACAAGCTTGGGATAGCCACATCCCGCATACGTCTGTGGTTTATTTATATATCCTTTTTAACCATGGGCTCTCCAGTGATTATCTACATGGTTATGGCTTTCTGGCTGAATATAAAAAATTATATTTTGTCGGCAAGACGTAACCCACTGAAGTACCTGTAAAACAGCATTGGAGAGGTGATTAAACTAGAGTATAATGTAACGAGTTACGAAGACTTATTCAGGTATATTGCCAAAACACTTCGGCTGAAACTTTCTGATAACGTTATTCATTTTACACCTGATAAAGGCAGCGGAACCATAAAGTTGTTTAATGCGCAGCCTGGCCTGCAGGTATTGTTGTTCGATTTTGTGTCGTTCGAAGCCATAGACTTTATCAGAAAAAAAGCGCAGAAGGAATTCTTTGTCATACGTATTGATGAAGCCAAAGAAGCCACTGGCAATACGAAAGCTTCGCTGTTTTTTGGTAAAACAAGCCAGGAATGGACCTATACACTTGCTCCCAATACACAGGTAAGGCAGATCAAGATCATCATGAGCAAAAAGTGGCTCGATGATTATTTTGAAAATGAATCTGCCGGCCAGATTCTCAATAACTACATTACGCTTAAATCTCCGCTGGTAGTGTATGAAATACTTGATGCAGAGTACAAACGGCTGATGAATGAAATGATGACGCTCGCAGCCGGAAAGAGTTTTGAACAGGTGATTCTGCAAAACAGGACGGCATTTATTATAGAGCGTTTTTTTACCAAGCTTTTTAAGAATATTGAAAACGAAAATTCAAACCTTCGTATTTCTTCTATAGAACTGAAGAGAGTAAAAGAAGTGGAAAACGAACTGCTGAAAGATTTTTCACAGCCACCACCGGCCATAGCCCAGTTGGCAAGAATTGCAGCCATGAGCCCTTCAAAACTTAAAGTGTTGTTCAAAGAGGTATTCAGATTTCCTATCAACCAATATTACCAACATCACCGCATGAACAAGGCAAGAGCCATGCTGCTGTCGAGGAAGTATACTGTAAGGGATACAGCAGCCGTGCTCGGGTTTTCAAGCGTCAGCAGCTTTAATAAAGCTTTCTTCAAAACGTTTGAGCAAATGCCTTCTGATTTGGTGGAGCCGGTAGTTAAATAATCAAAAAGTGATCGAGGTAAACTATAGCAATAACGATTATAAAGGGCTTTCACAAATGCTCATCCGCTCTTTCGGTTTGCAGCCGGAAGGCGATATTATACGCCTGCCGAAAAATATCGGCGAAGGTTTTGTAATGCCCTATAATCTTCCCGAAGGTATTTCTGTAATAGTGAGCGACACAGTGGTGCACGACAACCTGTATTTCCACCGCCAGGCTACCGCTACGCAGCACTATTTTATCATTCAGTTCAACGAAAGTTTTTCAAAAGGAGACGACCAGTCAGATCCTGAAACGAATGAGCAACACGTCTATAACATCCGCAAAAATGCTGTGTTGCTTACCAGTTCGCTTATGGAATCTAAATTCCTTTTGCCGAAAGGTGTCCGCATAAGATCTGTAAGAATTATTATTGGCAGCGACCTGCTCAATAATTTTATCGGTAGTGAAATAACAGACAAGTTTTTGAGCAATTATTTTTCAATGTTGCTTAAAAACAGGAACCCGGAAATAATCGGCACAGATTACCGCGTACTGATGGATGAGCTGATACGTGAAAAGATAGATCACCCGTTACGAATGAAATTCATTTATAACCGCGTAATGCTGATGATTGAAAAACTGGTTACAGGTTTTATTGCCAAGCTCGAAAACAATAACCAGTTTATAAAATTAAAGGATGATGAGATCAACCGGCTGATAAGGGTAGAATCGCTGCTGGTAAAGGATTATTCCGGCGCCCCGCCCACAATTGCTGCGCTTTCAAAAATTGCGGCCATGAGCCCCACAAAACTCAAACGTGATTTTAAAGCCATGTATGGGTTGCCTATCTACGAATACTATCAGAAAAACCGTATGATACGTGCACGGTCGTTGCTGCTCGAAGGAAAGTATGCCGTAAAAGAAGTAGGCATTATGGTTGGCTATTCAAACCTCGGGCATTTTGCCGGAAGCTTTCGAAAAGAGTTTGGTTTGCTGCCCAGCGAAATCGTCAATGAAGAGACCGGCAATTACGCCAGTGCAAAAGATATCCAGCCACACGACTGGAGCAAAAACTAAAAGTAAAATGCCGGTTTAACCCGGCATTTTTTATAACACTGCTTTTCTGAGTTTTACAAGTTGCTCAAGTAATCCTTCCAGTAAGTCCAGCCGCAACATGTTCGCGCCATCACTTTTAGCCACACCCGGGTTCGGGTGTGTTTCAATAAACAAGCCATCAGCGCCGGCGGCTATCGCAGCTTTCGCAACGGTGCCTATCATTTGTGGATTTCCACCTGTAACCCCGCTGGTTTGATTGGGTTGTTGCAGGCTGTGCGTGCAGTCCATTACTACCGGTGCACCATGTTCCTGCATCCACGGAATATTGCGGTAATCCACCACCAGGTCCTGGTAGCCAAAAGTGGTACCGCGCTCGGTAAGTATAATTTTTTCGTTGCCGGCTTTTAATATTTTATCTACTGCAAACTTCATGGAAGGACCGCTTAAAAACTGGCCTTTCTTCACATTTACCACTTTGCCGGTCTCTGCAGCAGCAATCAGCAGGTCTGTTTGCCTGCACAGGAATGCAGGTATCTGCAGTATGTCCACGTATTTTGCGGCAGGCGCGGCCTCATCGTGCGCATGAATATCAGAGGTAGTAGGCAATCCATAAGTTTCGCCCACTTTTTTTACCAGTTGCAATGCCGTTTCATCGCCAATGCCCGTAAAGGAATTAGCACTCGTTCTGTTTGCTTTACGATAGCTTGATTTAAAAACATACGGTATACCAAGCCTTTTACAAATACCGGAAACCTTATCCGCCACCTCCATGATCAGTTCTTCACTTTCCACCACGCATGGGCCCGCAACCAGGAAAAAATTCTTCTCGTCGTAAGACTGTTTGGCAAAAAGATCTGCAAGAAATTGTTTCATGCTGCAAATGTAGAAGCCTTTTTTAAAAAAGGAAGAAGATTATGAGCCGGGCTGCAGTGCTGGTATGTAGCTTTTGTTGCGTCGCACTCTTGTACGCCTGTACACCAGGCAACATCTCCGGGTACTGCCGGCGCACAGTTGTACGCCCCTGCGCACGATCATTTTTTAAACAAACCGCTTTGTACAATGTTTAGTATGATAAACGGGACGATTTGAAGCAAACTAACCTCTACTTTTGCTTCGACCGTAAAGAAACATAGCATAGCATTGACACAAAAAAAGCGTTTAGAATAATTGCATGAAGATTTTTATAACAGGAGCTACCGGCTACATAGGTAACAACCTTGCAAAGCGCCTGGCAAATGAAGGACACACCATACACGCATTGAACCGCTCCGAGAAAAATGCCGCGCTGTTAAGCCATGAAAATATCAGGGTTTTCCAGGGAGATATAACCGATCCTGCATCAATAAAAGCCGCAATCACAGGCTGCGATCAGGTGTACCACCTGGCTGCATACGCCAGGGTATGGGCAAAAGATCCGGCTGTTTACTACAAACTCAATGTTACAGGTACAGTAAATGTTCTCAATGCTGCAAAAGATGCAGGCATCAGGCATATTGTTTTTACATCTACTGCCGGGGTATTAGGCCCTTCTGACAATGCACCCGTAAAAGAAACTGATGCACGAATCGGTGCGGTCTTAAACGAGTATGAAGAAACAAAAACTGAATGCGAAGAAATCTGCAAAAAATATTGTAACGAATATGGTTTGCATATCGTTATAGTAAACCCACCCAGGATATACGGTCCCGGCGTGGAAACAGAAAGCAACGCGTTAACAAGATTGGCAGACCTGTACCGTAGAGGCAAATGGCGCATTCTGCCGGGCGATGGCAGCAAAACAGGTAGCTACGTGCATGTAGATGATGTGGTAAACGGCCACATCCTTGCAATGCAGAAAGGCAGGGCCGGTGAGCGCTATATCTTGTCCGGCGAGAACGCATCATATCAACAATTTTTCAATACACTTGGAAAAGTCACCGGTCGCCGGCGCCTGCTGGTTCCGCTGCCTATAAGTGTAATGCTGGTAGTCGGTTACACCATGCTGGGTTTTACAAAGCTTACGGGCAAACCACCGCTTATAACACCAAAATGGATCAGGAAATACCTGTATAACTGGGCATTGAATTGCGAAAAAGCTGAAAAGGAACTGGGCTACACGTACCGGTCACTCGAGCAGGGTTTAACAGAAACTATTCACTGGCTCAAAGCCAATAAGCAATAATATTCCCTTATATTGCCCTCCGGTGCTTGCTTTCAGCTCATTTTAAATTATAATCAGACGTGCCGGCATGCCGCCAGGCAGCACTGCAAAATGACAACTAAATAAAAGCGTTTCAATGTACACACTCATTACAGGGGCCAGTTCGGGTATAGGCAAAGCGTTTGCTTTTGAGTGTGCATCGCGTGGCATGAACTTGTTGCTCATAGCTTTACCGGGAGAAGAACTGTGTGGCTTATCGAGAGCAATCAGGGAAAAATTCAGCGTGGCATGTCATTGCCACGGTATAGACCTTTCGCAAAGTTGTGCCGCTGAAGAAGTGCATAACTGGGTTACCGCACACAGTTTCAAAGTAAATGTCCTGATCAACAATGTAGGCATAGGTTCCAAAGGCGCTTTTGAAAAGTTAACCCGTGAGTTTTACCAGAAACAGATAAACCTGAATGTAGTAACCACCTGCCTGCTTACGCGCTTGTTCGTGGAAGATATGAAGCAAAACAGACCTGCATACATTCTTAATATGGGCAGTATGGGCGGATTCTTTTCCCTTCCCGAAAAAACGGTGTACTCTGCTACCAAAGCATTCATTTATTCATTCAGCAAAGCATTAAGGCTGGAGCTGGAAGGTACAGGGGTTTCAGTAAGTGTTGTTTGCCCCGGCGGTATTGACAGTAACGCCAATACTATTGCAAGTAACAAAGAATTAAAAGGCCTGGCCAAAGCATCTATCCTTCAGCCATGCCAGGTTGCAAAAGAATCGATCGATAAAATGCTGAAAGGTTACGCAACAATTATTCCCGGCCGCTGTAACAGGTTTATTTATAACATCAGCAGGTTTACGCCCTCCTTTATACAGCAAATGCTGGTGCGTAAAGCTTTCAGCCGTTTGAAAAAGCAGGAATATTAAATTAATCTACCCCGTGTTCTTTAGTGAATAAAACGTTTTTCCAGGTCTTCCAGCGATGTGCCTTTTGTCTCCGGCATTTTGGTAAGCACCCACACCAGTTGCAGCACCATCATAAATGCAAGAAATATAAAAATAGGGTATGGGTTCTCTGCATAAATGCCATTTTTTTCATCCAGGAAAACGGGTGTTATCAAGGTAATAATGGCAGCAAATACCCAATGTACACTGGCTCCGAAAGACTGACCCAGCGCACGGATGTTATTGGGAAAAACTTCAGAAATAAAGACCCAGATCACGGCGCCCTGGCCAATTGCATGAGAAGCAATAAATACCATTAAAGAAATAAGCAATGGCACATTACCCGCTTCGCTGTAGAAGCACCAGGCTACGGCACTAAGGCTTACAATATAACCGAGCGAGCCAACTATCATCAGTTGCTTCCGGCCTATACGATCTATCAGGTATAACCCTACAAACGTAAATACCAGGTTGGTACCACCCAATGCAATAGAACTCGCCAGCGAATCTTTTGATGCAATACCTGCACGCTGCAGAATTTCCGGTGCATAGTATAAAATAAAATTAATGCCACTCCATTGGTTAAAAAAAGCAATGAAGAATGCAAGCCAAACCACCTTGCTGTACTGTTTGTTAAACAGCTGGCTGCTGCTTGCCGCAGTCTTGTTGGCACTTTGTATTTCAGCAATAGTTGTATCAGGATTTTCATTGCCGATCAATACAAGAATCTCTCTTGCTTTGGCTATTTGCTGTTTCACCGAAATAAGCCAGCGCGGACTTTCAGGTACGCTAAACACCATAATGGTATAAACGAGGGAAGGAATGGCCATTACGCCCAGCATCCAGCGCCAGTCATTATCGCCACCCACACCTTTTAATAAAAAGTTGGAAAAGTAAGCAATGAGAATACCAAAAACAATATTGAACTGGTACATGCCCACAAGCCTGCCACGTGTTTTGGCGGTAGAGATCTCAGATATATAGGTGGGTGCCGCTACAGACGAAACCCCGATACCCAGGCCACCAATAAACCTGAAAAAAGAAAACGTATACGGATCCTGCGCAACCGCTGAGCCAATGGCAGATACGCTGAATAAAATACCAATCCACAACAACACTTTTTTTCTGCCAAATTTCTCTGTTGGAATGCCGCCAAATATGGCCCCTATAACGGTGCCCCACAAAGCCATAGACATAATAAAAAAACCATGGAACCACGGGCTGGTATGCCACAAATCTTTAATAGGTTGATTCGCGCCGGAGATAACCACTGTATCAAAACCAAATATAAAACCGGCCAGTGCAGCAACAACAGACCAAAGCAGCAGTTTGTTTTTATTCATAGCAAGTATCGTTTTTGTTGTGTTGGTTTACGTGCAGTTAAAAAGCTTGCAGCGCATCGTCAATGTATTGCTTACCGGTTCAATAACCAGCCAAACGTTTTGCCTTGCTTACACCACCTGCTTCATAACTGATTAACGGCAATATAAGCATAAGTACAGTAAGAAATGATGTTGGGCCGGGCTTTTGTATTTTATGGCATCGCCTGTTGCGTCGCACTCTTGTACGCTATAACTTTATTGATCACGAAGCGGAGGCTGTGAATGGTGTTTTATCTACCGTGCATACGAGGTGTTTTTTTACAGTAAAAGTTTTGTACAAAACAGGCATTGTAAAAGGATCGCCGCAGTCGCCATAAAAACGGAACGATGAACCGAGCGTGGCAACAGCCGATGCCATATATTCCAATGCTGATAACCAAATAAAATTCAGACCTTCAAATTATAATTACGATTTATGAAACCTAAGTGCCTGTTGGTAATATTTATTTGCTGCTGCCTCGGCAGCTTTGCACAAAAATTAGACTCGGTAACATATGCAGAAAAACTGGGCTATCCCAAAGGAGCTAAAGTGGTAATACTGCATGTGGACGATGCAGGCATGAGTTTCGATTCTAATGAAGGCGCAGCAAATGCCATTACCAAAGGCGTTGCAAATTCTGTCAGCGTAATGATGCCTTGCCCGTGGGTGCCTGGTTTTGTACAGTTTTTACAACAACACCCAAAGGTTGATGCGGGGCTGCACCTTACCCTTACATCAGAATGGAAGCAATACCGCTGGGGGCCGTTGCTGGGTAAACCAAAAGTGCCCGGCCTGGTAGATCATGAAGGCGCCTTGTGGCATTCGGTAGCAGATGTGGTAAGCCATGCAAAACCAGAAGAGGTGTATGCTGAAATAAAAGCACAGCTTGAGCGTGCAAAAGAGATGGGCTTTACGCCAACACATATGGACAGCCATATGGGTACATTGTTTGCCAATCTTGGTTTTTTGCAGATGTACATAAGACTTGGCATTGAAAATAAGATACCCGTAATGATGCCCGGCGGACATAACGCTTTGATAGCTGTGCAGATGAAGATGCCACAGGAACAGCTATACCAGTTGCGCGGCGTGGGCACAGTATTGTGGAATGCCGGATTGCCCGTATTGGATGATTTGCACAACGAAACATACGATTGGAAAGTACCGGACGATGTAAAAAATGACGATAAGAAATTACAGGCGTGGAAAACACAGCGGTATGTGGAAGCTATCAAAACGTTTAAGCCCGGTATTACAATGATGATCATGCATTGCACTGCAACCACTGAAGTGTTTTCACATATTTCAGATTCCGGCCCGGTGCGCAGAGGTGATTTACTGGTAATGCAGGACCCTGTATTTAAAAAAGCGCTGGAAGACGAACATATTATTCTTACAACATGGAAAGAACTTATGGAACGCAGGAGTAAACAGCCCTAACATAACAATATTAAAGCAGGCAGATGATCAAAAAAGCAGTGGTTCTTTTAGTAACCCTATTCTACGCCGTTTTGTTGCAGGCTGAAGATGGGTACAGGTTGTGGTTACGGTACGACAGCATAACGGACGCCGCATTGCTGAAACATTACCGGCAAAACATTACAGCTATACATTTTGATGCAACATCGCAGGTGTTAAATGCAGCCGCAGCAGAGTTGCTGCAGGGGTTGCAGGGGCTAATGGGACAAGAGATTGTACAGACAAACGCCATTCAGGATGGGAGTGTGGTAGCCGGTACGGCTCAGAACAAGATTATATCCTCAATCATCAGCACGGAAGAAACAGATAAAACAGGTAAGGAGGGTTTTATCATAAAAACTGCTATGTACAAGGGTAGAAAGATCATTGTAGTTACGGCAACCCGGGATGTTGGTGTACTATATGGTTGTTTTGCCTTGCTGCGGTTATTACAAACAAACCAGCAGATCAATACACTTAACATTACGAGCGTACCAAAGGTTAAGCTGCGTATGCTCAATCATTGGGACAACCTCAATCGTACAGTAGAAAGAGGTTACGCCGGCATGTCGATATGGAACTGGCATAAGTTACCGGGTTACATAGATCAGCGCTATATTGATTACGCAAGGGCTAATGCGTCGGTTGGCATAAACGGTGTAGTATTAAATAATGTAAATGCAAATGCCGTCATTTTATCACCGGCGTATCTGGAAAAAGTTGCGGCGCTTGCAGCTGTCTTCAGGCCTTATGGTATAAAAGTTTATTTGTCAGCGAGGTTCAGTGCTCCAATAGAAATTGGTAACCTGGAAACAGCCGATCCCCTTAATGCAGGTGTACAGGCATTCTGGCAGCAGAAGGCAGATGAATTGTACAGTTATATACCAGACTTTGGCGGTTTTCTTGTGAAGGCAAATTCTGAAGGGCAGCCTGGCCCGCAGAACTACAACCGGTCTCATGCCGACGGTGCAAATATGCTGGCAGCGGCATTAAAGCCACATGGTGGGATAGTTATCTGGCGAGCATTTGTATATAATAATAATGACGATGACAGGTTTAAGCAGGCTTATAACGAGTTTCAGCCACTCGATGGAAAGTTTAGTGATAATGTGCTTGTGCAGGTAAAAAACGGCCCGGTTGATTTTCAGCCACGGGAGCCTTTTCATCCCTTGTTTGGGGCAATGCCCGCAACGCCATTGATGATGGAATTTCAGCTAACACAGGAATACCTAGGCTTTTCGACACACCTTGTATTTCTTGCGCCGTTATTCAAAGAATGCCTGGATGCGGATACCTATGCAAAGGGGAAAGGCTCGCAGGTAGCTAAGATCGTTGATGGTTCGCTGGAGCAGCATGTGCTCTCCGGCATGGCAGGTGTGTCGAATATCGGCAGTGACATCAACTGGACGGGTCATCCCTTTGCACAGGCTAACTGGTATGCGCTCGGGCGACTGGCCTGGGATTACACCTTATCAGCAAGTGAGATTGCTGATGAGTGGTTGCGGCAAACATTCACTAATGACAATATGTTTTTGAAGGCAGTCAAACCCATGATGCTTGATTCGAGGGAGATTTGTGTAAACTACATGACGCCGTTGGGATTGCATCACCTCATGGGCTACAGCCACCATTACGGACCTGCGCCATGGTACAATAAAGCAGAAAGAGCAGACTGGAACCCTGTTTACTTTCACAAGGCTGATAAGAACGGTGTTGGTTTTGACCGTACCCCAAAAGGTAGTAATGCTATTGCGCAATACAATACGGTAATTGCCGGGAAATTTGGTAATCTGAAAAGTTGTGATGAGCAATTTATGTTGTGGTTTCATCATGTTCCATGGACGCACATGATGCAATCAGGCAATAATCTGTGGGAAGCACTTTGCTACAGGTATTATAGCGGTGCAGACAGTGTGGCGTGGATGCAAAGGCAATGGGAAAGCGTGAAGAATATAGTGGATGAGGAACGTTTTAAGCAGGTAAAGATGCTGCTCGGTATTCAAAAAGAAGAGGCCATATGGTGGCGCAATGCCTGTGTGCTATATTTTCAAACCTTTTCAGGTATGCAAATTCCTGCGGCATTGGAGCGCCCCGGTAAAATACTTGATTATTACAAAAGCCTTAGCTTTCCTTACGCACCGGGTATTGGCGGAAATCAATAAATGATTATGTATTAAAAAAAATTGATATTCTGAGTGTAATTTTTTTGATTACCGATTTAGACTGATTATTGTTCGCAACCGCAGTATCGTTGTTGCATAGCGTTATGCAGCACAAGTGAGTGACACAACCGGGATGAGGAATATTCCTGCTGCCCGTTCCATCATTATCGCCGGCATATAAGCCGGTACAGATAATAAAATCTTTCTAACGTCATCTGCCTGCCGGCGTAAAAGGCGCAATTATTGTATAAGCAAAAAAAACGCCGGCAATGAACGATTTAGACGTACCCGAACAAGCAATCTTTACCGCACTGATAGACCGTACCAATCACATTTGTTTTGCTTTTGATATCGACAACAAAAAATTTGTTTACCTCAACAGGGCATTGCAATTTTTTTTTCGCCTAACCGATGAACATATAAAAAACAATGCAAATGTTTTGTTGGAATATCTTTATGAAGATGATGCGGCGTATGCAAAGGAGGGTTATCAAAAAGTGATGGAGCAGGGGCTTATACAAAATGTTGTGTTGCGCATAAAGCTGCCCGACAGTATTATACGCACACTGGAAGTGGAAGCATGGCAGATAAATATCAAAGGACATAATTACATTGCCGGCATTGCCAATGACATTACTGAAGAATCAAACCAGTTGTTTGTAGTGAACAGGTTTGCGGAAAAGAAAAACTCGATTTTAGAGATCTTATCGCACGATCTTGCAGCGCCGCTGGGAAATATTCAAATGTGTGCCGCATTGTTAAAATCAGACCGACAAAAATTAAACAACCAGGCAATAGCAGACATGTTGGATAAGATCATTGCCAACAGTGACAAAGGTTTGAAACTGATCAGGGAATTTTTGAAAAAAGAATTTTTGGAAACTTTTGAAGCGGCACTTGTAAAATTGAGGATAGACATCGTAGAAAAGATCAACAATTTTGTGGAAGAGTTTAAGCGTGCGGGTTCAAGACTCAACAGGTCGGTTACTGTATCTGCCAATACGCAACCAGTGTTTGTGCACGTAGATGAACCGAAATTTATACAGGTTATACAAAACCTGCTTTCCAATGCTATAAAATTTACACCGGAAGGCGGTATCATCAACATAAGCATTACAGACCGCGAAACAGATGTACTGATCACAATTAAAGATAACGGCATTGGTATTCCAACACACTTGCAAAAAGATCTCTTTGAAAGATTTTCAAAAGCCGGCAGACCAGGCCTGCAGGGGCAGAAATCAGTAGGCCTGGGCATGTCTATAATAAAGAAAATCATTGAGTGGCACAATGGTAAAATCTGGTTTGAAAGTGCTGAAAAAAAAGGAACAACCTTTTATATCGAAATACCAAAAGAACAGGGTGAAGATTAATCGTCTTACGTAAATTTTAAGCATGCCCAGATTATATATGTTCCTGGCCGGTTGTTTACCAACGGGTCGCAACACCGAACAACATGATGTGTACTTTGCGATCGGTAGCAATGTAAAAGAACTGCTGCCGGGTATTATTGAGTGGTGGCCGGAAGCAGGCCGTTCATTACATATTGATGCATGGCGTGTAGTGAGCAACGTAGCGGGTTTTGGCGTGCATGTTACAACCGAGGCACCGCCAGCAAATAATACGAGGCTTTTCTTCCTGAACCTCGGCGGCTACCGGCATGGTGAATTCGAGGAATTTCATTACAAGATAATTGCAGCTGCAACCAGTAAGGGAGATGCCATCAGGCAGGCAAAGCAAACAGCGTTTTACAGGCACACAGGTTTTAAGGGTGCACCCGCACATATCGATGATAAGTACGGGGTAGATGTAGATGACGTGTACGAAATACAGGACATCCTGCCTGCCGGCATGAGGCAGCAGTATCATGTATCGCTACAACTGCAGGAAGGACTATCCGAAGATGAGATACACCTTGGTTATTTTAAACCGGACGCCGTAGATAAATGGTCGGGTGATAGCTGACCGTCAACGTTCGCCTTCCTGTGAGCGTTTTCGATGCCGGTCATTATCTTCTCAGAGGCCGCTTCACCAAAATCCAGCCCCGAATAATCAGGATTGTAACCACCGATATAAGGCACCGCCATGATATACACACGATCATTCACAGCGCCATACATGTCAACTGCACGAAACTGGTCATCTATTGTTATACCTGGCACCTGTAAAAAATAAGCGCCGCCGGCATCAGCCTCTACCTGTTTATTGCCATTTTGCATAGCATTGCGGCCTTCCTCTTCAGACCTGAACCTGATTCTTGCTGGCGATAATGTTCCGTTCTTTACGAGGCTTTCAAAAGGAAAATCTTTAATAGATAAATGTGGCTGGCCTACACAATCGACAAACATTCTATAATGCGTCTCACTTTTTTCACCATTATGATCATAGTGATAGACCGCACCTTCTTCATCATGCGGTTTGGCATCACTTTTTTCGTCAACCGCTATCAGTGATAAAACACCGGCATCATGCAGTGCAATAATTTCGCGGCAGGAACTCTGCGGTACAAAGGCTATTACAATAGAAATAAGCGGCATCAGCACTTTCTTCAATCGTAGCATATCTTCGGCAGACAAATGTTTCGCCGGGTAATTCATCGCAAAGCTTAATACCGCCAGCATTTCCTTCCAATACACAGACTGCCTCCTTTTAATGGATTGTTCCGCTTCTGTGTACTCCGCTTTCAGCAGGTTAAAAGCGTCTATGTTTTCACGCATATCCATCATGCTTTCTACAAAAGCTTCCAGTGTCATGTCTTTTATCTCATCATAAAATGCAGGGTCATGCTTCCTGATCGGCTCTTTAAAATTCCATTCAAACAGGTAATCCAGCGATACAAACCCGTCGTTTTGCTGCATGTGTTTTTTTAATGCATCGCTTGTTAGCATAGATTCATTTGAAAGGTGCGAGTCTTCGAGGTGAAAGCGCACTGCAGGCAATAATCCATCTTTTGAATGCAATACAATTTTAAAGCCTTCACTATTTTCATGCACTTTATAACACAACATGCCATCTTTGTTTTTGTAAAAGCTGCCATTGCTTCTTGCAAGCGTACGCACAGCATCTATCGCAGTTAGCGAAGCACCTTTAATTGCAACAGGAAAATTCACCTGCCTGGCCAGTTTCGAAGGCGGATAAGGTGAATCAAAATACCCGGGAATTTTGCCTTCGTTTTTCAACGGCCAGTTGTGACCGGTGCAAATGATGACTGCATCAAAAACGGTGGTGCTTTCCCCAGCAGTAACGGTCACTTTTTCACTTATCATATTGTCTGACACATCTTCAACCGGCGTATTCAAATGCACCTGCACTTTTATTTTCTTTTTTGTTGCCAGTTTAATCAGCAGTTCAAATTGTGCGGAAAGATATTCTCCAAAAAAGAGCCTGGGTAAAACTTTGTACTCGTTAAACTTCGCAGGCGTTATGTCAAATGCCTTTAAAACTTCTGTTGGTGCGCTATGCAGCCAGTCTTCAACAGATGTTACAAGCGCTGGTATTTCGTTGTCAGACACATTGGTTATATGCTCATGGTTTGCACCGGTATGGCTGTAAGGCATCCCTTTACCAAGGCTTTCGCTGGCTTCATAGATGGTTATGTCTAAGTTTTCCAGTCCTGATTCAATAAGTCTTTTAAACATAAACATACCCGAAGGGCCTCCGCCAATAATCGCAAAGCGCCTGTAATTATTTCTCAATTCCATAAGGTTAAAGTGAAAATTGTTTTTGCATTCAAACAGTTGTAAATAAGTTAATCAAGTTATAAGCCAAACCTGTATTGTATTTATAATGTAGTAAGCTGCATTGCTACTATCATCGCCTGTTGTGTCACTCACTTGTACTGCAGCAAGTGCGTCGGCATGGTAAAGCATGCGCCGTTTTCAAAGTCTGCTTTATGGCCGGCTATCAAATACAATCATGCACGGTCTTTGCACAACAATTATAAAAGCAAACAATGGGCAAGCTGAAGATTTGTGCAGGAGGTTTTATCATGAAAGAAAACAGGTTTTTGTTCGGCAGGCGCTCAGCAAAAAAGAAATGGGCACCCGGCGTATGGGATATTGCCGGCGGACATGCAGAAACCGGTGAAGATATTTATGATACATTGATAAGAGAAACTTTTGAAGAAACCGGTATCATTGTAAAAAATGCAGAACTGCTTACCGTTACAGATGTGTGGGATGCAAACAACCAGGATTATTTCACCTATCATATTTACATGATCACTGCATGGGAAGGACAGCCTGCTAATACTTCAGATGAGCATACGGCACTTGCATGGTTTACTTTAAATGAACTATATGAATTGCCTTTGGCACTATCATTTTATCCTATGCTGATAGAGAAATGGATGAATGCGCAGGCATCTGCCAATATCGTATAATACAGGCCTTCGTTATTTTGTTTTGTATTGCTCCTTATGTGCAGCTAAGGCATGCATGTATGTTTTGTCGCGCTTTACCCGTTCTAAGAATGATTTAAAAATAAGTGCGCTCTCTGCCTTGGCTTCATCGATTTGCAATGGCAATTGCTCCCGGCCATGGCTGCCACTTTTACCTTTCTTATCTGCAGGTACCGGGCCTTTGTATTTTTTGCCAGACTTATGATTGGCGTAACGACGGCTGCGTGTAAACCCCATCTGGATAAATTTTCTTGCCATATCCATACCTATAAAATCATGTTGTTTTCTATAGCCAAGAAACAGCGCGTATATTTTTTTGGCTGATGTTTTAGCTTCCTTTGGTGTTTTAAATTTCCAATAGGGCAGTATTTCAGATTTATAGGGTTCTGCCAGCAACACGCCCTGCTCACCCAAACCTGTTCTGTACAACCCGGGCTGCTTACGCAGGTCAAGATTTTTGTAGTCAAGACTGTAATCAAATTTTGCAAAAGGCATAATCATTTGTGTAACAAAAATCAAACCTTCCGGGCAAGTGCCCGGGCGGCAAACCATCACTTAACGCGGCTTTGCAGAATGGTGGCACGATAGTTTAAGCTTTAATGAAAATATTTATTATGAATAATTCAGCAGAAACTGCAGAAATCCTCAACGATCTGATAGAAATTCACAACGACCGTATTGTTGGATATGAAAAAGCAGTAAAAGAATTGAAAGATGAAGACGAAGATCTTAAAATACTCTTCACCGGGCTTGTTGGCCAAAGTCATCAATGCAAACTGGAACTGGGAACAGAAGTGCAGGTGTTAGGGAAAGACATGGAAACCGGTACCACAAACAGAGGAAAAATTTACCGTGTATGGATGGATGTTAAAGCTGCCTTTACAGCAAAAAGCAGTCATGCTATTCTTGAAAGCTGTGAATTTGGCGAAGATGCTGCGCAAAGAGCGTATGAAGATGCACTTTCTTCAGAACATCTGCCTGCTTACATCCGTGAAATGCTCGAGAAACAACGGGCTGTTTTGCTTGCTTCTCACAACGAAGTAAAAGCTTTACGCGATCAATACGCATAAGAAAATCATGCAATTTCCGTTGAATGCGCATGCGCATTCAACGGAAATTATATTTAAAGCCTTATTTGAAATTAACGCTGTTGGTATTGCAGTATCGTTGTTCAGTAAAGCGGTGCAGTACAAGTGAGTGACACAACCACAGCCGATAGAAGCATAACAGCCGGCTACATTATCTCTTTACTTATATGCTGCATGGCTGGGTAGATTTGCAAGTACTTCCGGAAACTTTTCTCATAAACACCATGCACGGCGGGGTTTGGATGAAACACCTTGTCAGTGGAGATAAACTGCTTTACATCAGTGATATCCTTTACAAAACCCGTAGCGGTCATACCTATAAAAGCGGCACCCAATGCCGATGCATCTGCAATGTCATTCAAGATCACTTTTTTGCCAAACATGTCTGCCAGCAATTGCAGCCAGAAATCTGACTGCGTAACAAAGCCGCTGATGTAAACAGCGCCAATATCGTTGTTTTGCTGTTCGATGTTTTGCATGATCTGCAATAATGAAAAAGAAATACCTTCAATAACAGCCCTTGTAAGATGCGCCGGTTTGTGATGGGCTTTTAAACCGTAGAATATACCACAACTGTCTTCGTCCCACACGGGTGCACGTTCTCCCAACAGGTAAGGCTGAAAAAAAACACCTTCGCTGGCGGCATCTGCAGTGGCAGCCAGTTGCATTACATCATTAAAGTTGTCACCTTCATTCAATGGCTTCTGCAGCATGTTGGTAGCAAACCACTCAAGTGCAGCACCGCCGTTGTTTATTGGTCCGCCTGTTACATACAGGTCTTTTGTAAGAATGTAGCGGAACAATCCATTCAACGGTTTTATTGCAGGTGCAGGAATTGTTAGCCGCACCGCGCCACTGGTGCCCAGTGTTAACACAGCCGTACCTGGTGTAAGTGCACCACAACCAAGATTGGCGAGACAGCCATCGTTGCCGCCCATTACAAACGGCACATCGTACGGCAGTGCGAGCATTTGTTTTACAGTAGCATTTACATTTGTTTCTACATGCGTGGTTGCTACAACGGCGGATAGTTTCTGTTCATCAATCCCGGCAAGCATAAGTGAAGGTGTGTGCCAGGCATGGGAATAGATATTGTAAAGACCAGTAGCAGATGCAATACCCTCATCAATGATATATGTATCAAACAGCCGGAAGCATATGTATTCTTTGATCGAGATAAATTTTGCAGCTTCGTTAAATAGTGCAGGGCGTTCATTTTTCAGCCATAATAGTTTGCACAGTGGCGACATGGTATGTATGGCGGTACCTGTATTTTTATAGATATCTTTTCCCTGTTCGGTGGGCCTCAGTTGTTGCGCATATTTTTTACTACGGCTGTCTGCCCACGTCATTGCAGGCATCAGCGGTTTACCACTGCTGTCTACAGCCAGGAAACTATGCATGGCCGCGCTGAAACTTACACAGGCAATGCGTGCGCCGGCAGCAACGGAGAAGGCACAAGACTCCTGCAGTAGTTGAACGACGTTGTTATAGATGGCTTCTGCATCCTGCGTGTGAGCCCCGTCTTCTTCAATAAGCGATACTACATTTGCTTTGGCAACATGCATAACAGATCCCTGCCCGTCTGCAATTACCGCCTTAGAATGTGTAGTGCCAAGGTCAATGGCAATAAAATGTTGCATGCTGCTAAAATAGTTGAAGTGGCTAATAAAAAAAGCCTTTGTTGTTATCTATAATGTCATACTTTCACAGCAGCTATCAGCGAATGCTTTTGCGCCTCACTGCTTCCATTTATTTCAATTAGAAGTTGGTTATTTAACAGGATATTAATAGTTGCATATAGATGTAACAGTACAAGTGAGTGACACAACCGGAGCTGAACAGTATTGCTAAAGCTGGCTAACAAAAACAAGTATATTAATAACCTCCAATTGTAATTCAATTATGGGCATTTCGGTAAAAAAAGAGGCGAAGAAGTATGATGCACTCATCGTAGGCTCTGGGGCCGGCGGTGGTATGGCAGCGTATGTATTGGCCAATGCAGGTTTGAAAGTATGTTTGCTCGAGGCGGGTCCTATGTACGACCCTGCAAAAGACTCTAACCAGTTAAGAAACCCGTGGGAATCTCCCCGCCGTGGTGCAAGTACAAAGTTTCGCCCGTTTGGTGATTTTGACGGATGCTACTGGGGATGGGAAATTGATGGCGAGCCATACACCCACGCAGAAGGTACCCAATGGGAATGGTGGCGTGCAAGAATGTTGGGCGGCCGTACCAACCACTGGGGCAGAATTTCGCTGCGGTTTGGTCCTAAAGATTTCAAACGCAAAAGTATTGACGGCCTTGGAGATGACTGGCCAATCAGTTACGACGATGTAAAACCTTATTACGACAAGATCGATAAAATGCTCGGTGTATTTGGCACCAATGAAGGGTTGGAAAATGATCCCGATGGTTTTTTCCTGCCGCCGCCAAAACCCCGTTTGCATGAACTCTTCATTAAAAAGGCAGCAGGTAACATCGGTGTTCCTGTTATTCCTTCACGCCTTTCCATACTGACAAAGAAGATCAACAATGAACGTGGCGAATGCTTCTTCTGTGCACAGTGTGGCAGAAGCTGTAAAGCCTATGCAGATTTCTCTTCTTCTTCAGCATTGGTTATCCCGGCTTTAAAAACCGGCAACCTCGATGTATTACCCCACGCAATGGTGCGTGAAGTAATGACCAATAAAGATGGCCTGGCCACTGGTGTATCTTATGTAAATACACTGGATATGCAGGAGTACCAGATAGAAGGAAGAACAGTTATTCTTGCAGCCAGTGCCTGCGAAAGTGCCCGTTTATTATTGAATTCCAAATCTGCCCGTCACCAGAACGGGCTTGCCAACAGCAGTGGTGTGGTAGGTAAATACCTGCACGATTCTACCGGTGCCGATATGGGTGGTATCATCCCTGAACTCTTTGACCGCAAACGCTACAACGAAGATGGGGTAGGTGGCATGCACGTTTATACACCATGGTGGCTCGACAATAAAAAACTTGATTTCCCACGCGGCTACCATATTGAATACGGCGGAGGTTTTGGGCAGCCTGTGTATGGTTTCCAATGGGGTATAGAAAACCTTAATGGTACCTATAAAGTAAAGGGTAAACAAAAAGAGGCCGGTGGTTACGGCGCTTCACTTAAAGAAGATTACCGTTTCTTCTTCGGGTCGCATGTGGGCATGGCAGGCAGGGGAGAGGCCATTGCTTTTGAACATAACCTTTGCGAGATAGATCCGAACGTGGTGGATAAATACGGTATTCCTGTTCTGCGTTTCAATGTTAAGCCGTCTGAGTACGAGATCAAGCAGGCTAAACACATGAAAGAAACCTTTACAGAAATACTGCACTCCATGGGTGCTGTTATAACATGGGGTGGAGATGATGGCCCGGAAAACAATTATGGTTTACATGCACCGGGCAATATTATTCATGAAGCCGGCACCGTTCGCATGGGCAGTGATCCGCGTAAGTCTGCCTTGAACAAATGGGCGCAGGCGCACGATTGCAAAAATGTATTCTGCGTAGATGGTGGTCAGTTCGTTTCCCAGGCAGATAAAAATATTACCTGGACGATCCTTGCGCTTTCTATGCGTACAAGCGAGTATATCGTGGATGAAATGAAGAAAAAGAACCTGTAAATCTCCGGGCATCTTACACAGCCCCAAAAGCGTTACGGGTTGTAAAGTTCTTTCAATACAAAAATTATGATACCGGCTGTTGTATTTCATGGCATCGTCCCTTGCGTCGCAATCCTTTCATCTGCATCACAATGGGCATCACCGCGGTTACAGTCAGCCTGCAATTATTTAACCACTTCAAAAAATGTTCTTTTATATTTAGAACAAGAGGGGGCTTATTTATGGATAGAAGAAAATCGTTAAAAGCCATTGCCGTTGGTACTGTAGCTACCGGCGTACTGGTAGACGCCTGCAAGTCAGACGACAAAGATCTAAAAGGAAAGGCAGATTCACCCGCCGAAGCAAAGAAAGACGGCTATAACCGTATGGCGGAAGAGCAGGTGCATGAAGACGCAATCAAAAATGCACCAAAATTTTTTACAGACGCAGAAATGGCTACCATCACTTTACTGGGTGATATTATTATTCCCAAAGACGATATAAGCGGCAGCGCAAGCGACGCTAAAGTGCCGGAGTTTATAGAATTCATTGTAAAAGATATGCCGCAGCACCAGGTGCCTATGCGCGGCGGTTTGCGCTGGCTCGATCTTAAGTGTATAGAACTTTATGGAAAAGCTTTTACCGATTGTACCAAAGAGCAGCAAATGGAAATGGTAGATGCAATCGCATATCCAAAAAAGGCAAAACCAGAAATGAGCCAGGGAGTATCGTTCTTCAATCTTATGCGTAATCTTACAGCAACCGGTTTTTACACCTCTGAGATTGGTGTAAAAGATGTAGGTTATGTTGGCAATACGCCCAATAAGTGGAATGGTGTACCGGATGATGTTTTAAAACAGTATGGTTATGCATACACCGAAAAAGAAATGAAAGAATGCGCCAGTTACTAAGGCATTTGTAAAACATAATTGATCCCGGTTACAGATTGTGCCGGGATTTTTTATTTAATTTGTCGCTCAACCATATAATTGCCATGCCTTCAAAAGAAGTTTCTCTCGCCAGCCTTAGTACCGGTTTTACTGTTTTAGAAAAAGTCATTGCCCTCCTGATTGCATTGGGAAGCCTTGTGATCCTTTACTACGAAGTAAAACTGGTGTACGATTTTATCACATCAGGAATTATTCAAACCGGTAAAATGTCGTACTGGGATGTGGTAAAAGGTCATCACCTGCCTGTATTGGTAAGCATTTCAGGCGTTTTCGGTGGATGGATGATGTTGTTCAATGACAAAAAAGGCTGGATACTCTCGCTCATTTCGTCTGCCATGCTTGGGGTTATCTTCCTGATTTCTTCCCGTACCAATGCCATGGATGCGAGTGCAACCTATGCAGGGTTTTACAAAAGTTATGGCTATACAGCCATCGCTTTTTTTATCCTTTTTGCAGTTTTATTGCTGGCCCCTTTCAGGAAAAAGTATGCACCATCGCGGCAGGATTGGCTGTGGATATCGGGAATTATAGCTTTACTGATTGTAGATAAACTTATTTTCTAAAGTTGTTAACAACCCTTGGTAAATCAGTTGTTTATTATAAAAATTTTCTGTATCAGGAATGGCTTTAAATACTTACCTTTGCCGCCCTATGCATTTTGAAGAATTGTCTCCAATAGGGTTTATCAATAAAATTTTTTTTAAAAGTGAGTAGCTATTTTTATGTAATACTTTGCAGATCAAAGTATTGCAGTGATAGTGTATAACCTTTAAATTTATTTTTATTGATTAGATTACGGAAGCAGGTTTTCAAAATCACAATCTAAAAATTGCAATTTTTAATATGGCTATTAAAAAAGACAACCGTCCAAGATCAAACTTTTCTCAAATTACCATTGGTCTTGCGTCTCCCGACAGCATTCTCGAACGCAGCTTTGGCGAAGTTTTAAAGCCTGAAACCATCAACTACAGAACTTATAAGCCTGAGCGTGATGGTTTGTTTTGCGAAAGAATCTTCGGACCTGTAAAAGATTACGAATGTGCGTGTGGCAAATACAAGCGCATCCGTTATAAAGGTATCGTTTGCGACAGGTGTGGTGTGGAAGTAACCGAGAAGAAAGTACGTCGTGAAAGAATGGGGCACATCAAACTGGTAGTGCCGGTAGTACACATCTGGTATTTTAAAAGCCTTCCCAACAAAATTGGTTACCTCCTTGGTATGAGCTCTAAAAAATTAGAGAGCATCGTTTATTATGAAAGATTTGCTGTAATACAGGCAGGTTTGCGTGAAGACAAGGGGTTAAAAACGGGTGATCTTCTGTCAGAAGAAGAATACCTGGATATTATTGATGGTTTGCCAAAGGATAATCAATATCTGCCCGATGAAGATCCACAGAAATTCATTGCCAAAATGGGTGCTGAAGCTGTCCATGATCTTCTGGGCAGGTTAGACCTTGATGAATTAAGTTTCTCTTTACGTAATGCAGCGGCAACGGAGACTTCCCAGCAGCGTAAAGCAGACGCTTTAAAGCGTTTGAGCGTAGTAGAAGCATTCCGCGATGCGAGTACAAGAATTACCAACCGTCCGGAATGGATGGTTATGCAATATATTCCAGTTATTCCACCGGAATTGCGTCCGTTGGTACCTTTGGACGGTGGACGTTTTGCTTCTTCTGATCTGAATGACCTGTACCGCCGTGTTATCATCCGTAACAATCGTCTGAAGAGGTTATTAGAAATCAAAGCACCTGAGGTAATCCTGCGTAACGAAAAACGTATGCTGCAGGAAGCGATAGATTCATTATTTGATAACAGCCGTAAATCAAATGCGGTAAAAGCTGAAGGTGGCCGAGCCCTGAAATCACTTTCAGATGTACTGAAAGGTAAACAAGGTCGTTTCCGCCAGAACCTGCTTGGTAAACGTGTTGACTATTCCGGTCGTTCGGTTATCGTGGTTGGCCCTGAGTTGAAAATGCATGAATGTGGTCTTCCAAAAGATATGGCCGCAGAATTGTTCAAGCCATTTATTATTCGCAAACTTATCGAAAGAGGTATCGTAAAAACAGTTAAGTCGGCAAAGAAACTCGTTGACAGAAAAGATGCTGTTGTTTGGGATATCCTGGAAAATATATTGAAAGGGCACCCGGTTATGCTTAACCGTGCTCCTACGCTTCACAGACTTTCTATCCAGGCATTTCAGCCTAAACTTGTTGAAGGTAAAGCGATACAGCTGCACCCGTTGGTTACCACGGCGTTCAACGCGGATTTTGATGGTGACCAGATGGCGGTACACGTACCTTTGAGCAATGCTGCAATTCTTGAAGCCCAGTTGCTGATGCTCTCTGCGCATAACATTCTTAATCCTCAGAACGGTACACCGATCACCCTTCCTTCACAGGACATGGTTCTTGGTCTTTACTACATTTCAAAAGGCAAGCGTTCAACTGAAACTGAAAAAGTAAAAGGTGAAAACATGACCTTTTACAGCATGGAAGAAGTGATGATTGCGTACAATGAAGGTCGTGCCGACCTGCATGCGGGTATTAAAGTGAAAGTGAACGTTCGCCAGTCTAACGGAGATATTGTAAAGAAGCTTATCGATACAACGGTAGGCCGTGTATTGTTTAACCAGTTTGTGCCGGAAAAAGTAGGTTTTGTTAATGCACTACTTACGAAGAAAAGCTTGAGAGAAATTATCGGCGATATTATAAAAATTACCAACGTACCTACTGCAGCCAAATTCCTTGATGATATCAAGACATTGGGCTTCCGCATGGCTTTCAGGGGAGGTTTGTCGTTTAATGTGAATGACCTGATCATTCCGGAAATGAGGAACGAACTGCTCGATCAGGCAAAAGTGGAAGTAGATGAGGTATGGGAAAACTATAATATGGGCCTTATTACCAATAATGAGCGTTATAACCAGGTTATCGATATCTGGAGCCGTGTAGATACCCGTATTACAGAAACACTTATCCGTGAAATGGCGACTGATAAGCAGGGTTTCAACTCTGTGTATATGATGCTTGATTCCGGTGCCCGTGGTTCAAAGCAGCAGGTAAAACAGCTTGCTGGTATCAGGGGTCTGATGGCTAAACCAAGAAAATCCGGTTCTACAGGTTCTGAGATCATTGAGAACCCGATTCTTTCAAATTTTAAAGGTGGTCTGAACGTATTGGATTACTTCATCTCTACGCACGGTGCACGTAAAGGTCTTGCTGATACGGCCCTTAAAACAGCAGATGCGGGTTACCTTACCCGTCGTCTTGTTGACGTAGCTCAGGATGTTGTAATCAGTGAAGAAGATTGCGGAACACTTCGCGGTAACGCAACAAGTGCATTAAAAGATAATGAGGATATCATAGAACCATTATCAGACAGAATAGAAGGCCGTACATCGTTGCATGATGTTTACCATCCTGTAACTGATGAACTGATCATTACAGCGGGTGAGGAAATAATGGCAGACGTGGCCAGGCAAATAGAAGAAGCAGGTGTTGAAACAGTGGAAATCCGTTCTGTATTAACATGCGAATCCAAGCGCGGTGTGTGTGTAAAATGTTATGGTAAAAATCTCGCAACCGGTACCATTGCGCAGAGAGGTGATGCAGTAGGTATCATCGCTGCTCAGTCAATCGGTGAGCCAGGTACACAGCTTACACTTCGTACCTTCCACGTGGGTGGTGTTGCGGGTTCTGCTTCAGTAGAATCTTCATTAACTGCCAGGTTTGATGGTACTATACAGTTTGATGGTCTGCGTACCGTTACAACGGAAAATGCAGAGGGTCAGAAAGTACAGACAGTAATTGGCCGTACAGGTGAAGTAAGGATAATGGATGTGAAGAACGACCGCCTTCTTATTACCAATAATATTCCTTACGGTTCTACACTTGCTGTAAAAGACGGACAGGAAATTAAGAAAGGTGATGTTATATGTACATGGGATCCGTTCAATAATGTAATCATCTCTGAAATTGCGGGTGAAGTGCGTTTTGAAAACGTAATAGAAGGTATTACTTACCGCGAAGAGGCGGATGAGCAAACCGGTCACCGTGATAAAGTGGTTATTGAAACAAAAGATAAAACGAAGATCCCTGGCCTGGTTGTGGAAGGAAAGGAAAATAAAGTGTACAACCTGCCTGTAGGAACACGGTTGATTATTGAAGAAAATGAAGCCGTAAAAGCCGGACAGGTAATTGCGAAGATTCCGAGAACCATGCGTAAAAGCGGTGATATCACAGGGGGTCTTCCACGTGTAACTGAACTTTTCGAAGCACGTAACCCGAGCAACCCTGCGGTGGTTTGTGAAATAGACGGTGTGGTGGCATTTGGTAACGTAAAACGTGGTAACCGTGAGATCGTGGTAGAGGCAAAAGATGGTGTTGTTAAAAAATACCTTGTGCCGCTTACAAGACAGATACTGGTGCAGGATGGTGACTTTGTAAAAGCCGGTGCTGCTCTATCTGATGGCCAGATTGCACCTGCTGATATTTTAACAATCAAAGGACCGTTTGCAGTACAGGAATATGTAGTAAATGAAATACAGGAAGTTTACCGTTTACAGGGTGTGCGTATAAATGAC
Organism: Panacibacter microcysteis; assembly: GCF_015831355.1. Taxonomy (NCBI): domain Bacteria; kingdom Pseudomonadati; phylum Bacteroidota; class Chitinophagia; order Chitinophagales; family Chitinophagaceae; genus Panacibacter; species Panacibacter microcysteis. Next base: position 1,658,766 of record NZ_JADWYR010000002.1, on the reverse strand, counting down.
AAACACATTGAAGTGATTGTACGCCAGATGATGAAAAAGGTAGAAATTGTTGACGCAGGTGATACACGCTTCCTGGAAGAAGATCTTGAAGACCGTTACGAATTCAATGAAGAGAATGATCGAATCTTTGACAAGAAAGTTGTAACTGAAGCTGGCGAAAGCACTAAGTTCAGGGCTGGTCAGATCGTTTCTGTTCGTGAGTTGCGTGAAGAAAACTCCGTGCTCCGCCGGTCAGATAAGAAACTGGTGGAAGTGAGGGATGCGCAGCCGGCAACAGCAACACCGGTATTACTTGGTATCACAAAGGCATCATTAGGTGTACCAAGCTGGATATCCGCGGCATCATTCCAGGAAACAACCAAAGTATTGAGCTCTGCTGCAATACAAGGTAAAACGGATGAAATGCTTGGATTGAAAGAAAACGTTATTACCGGTCACCTGATTCCTGCCGGTAGCGGTCAGAAAGAATTCGAGAACATCATTGTTGGTAACAAGGAAGAATATGAATTACTTGCTACTGCCCGCGAGGTGATGAATTTTGATGATGAAGAATAATTTGAAATACTGATGATAAAGAACGGGAAGCAATTTTGCTTCCCGTTTTTGTTTGACACCATACTTATATAATCTGACAATCGTTGCAGGGCTGTTATTTATATGTCGCGTAATTCCGTTTGCTGATAGCGTTTGCATGTGGGGGCGTTTGTTAACCTGCCTGTGGTGTAATACGAAGGCAGCAAATGCTGCAGTGTTATATGCAGTACAAGAGTGCGACGCAACAGCAGCTCAATAATAGCAATGTTGCCGGGCTCACAATATTTAATTTGTTAAGTGTTTTAACAAATCGTTTTTTAAAAATCCATATATCTTACACGCCTTAAAATCTTGCATGCATGAATAAGGCTTTACTTGGTTTGAATGTGGTATTGATTATTGCTGTTGGTGTACTTTACTATCTCTATTTTGACTATACCCACAGGGACTCTCACAAGATTGAGCAGGCACAAACCGCTGCGGCAAACACTTTTAAAATTGCTTACTTTGAACTGGATTCTTTGCAAACGCAATATGAATATTATAAAGAGGTGAAAGACTACCTGACAAAAAAAGATGCTGATTACAGCGCACAACTCAACAGCATCCGCAACCGCTACCAGGGTAAATTAAGGGAATACCAGGAAAAAGGGCCAACGCTGTCTCAAAACCAGCAAAGCGAATATGAGCAACAACTGATGAAACTGCAGAACGATTACCAGACCACTGAAGCAAACGTAAATTCTCAAATGCAGGCAGAGATGCTGGATAAGCTGCAAAGTGTAAAAATTAAGATCCAGGATTATCTTAAAACATATTGTGCCAGCAAAGGGTATGCTTATGTGTTTGCATCAAGCAAAGATGATGACCTGTATTACAAAGATTCTATACGCAATATAACTGACAGTATTGTTATAGGGCTAAATGCACAATACAAAGCAACAAAGACAAAATAACTTACCACATAATTTTATATCTTCCAATCCCGTTGATGCTTCAACGGGATTTTTAATGTATGTTGTAAAGTCATCAACCACAAAATAATTGCAGTATGTCAGAACACGCCCCTGGTTTTAAACCTACACTTGGCTTGATGGATGCGACCATGATTGTTGCAGGAAGCATGATTGGCTCAGGAATTTTTATTGTAAGTGCAGATATTACCCGTAACGTAGGTGGCGCAGGCTGGCTTGTACTTGTATGGGTACTTACAGGATTTATGACGCTTACGGCCGCATTAAGTTATGGCGAGTTAAGCGGCATGTTTCCCAAAGCAGGCGGCCAGTATGTATATTTAAAAGAAGCCTATAACCCGCTTGTAGCATTTTTATACGGCTGGAGTTTTTTTGCTGTCATACAAACAGCCACCATTGCTGCAGTTGGTGTGGCATTCTCAAAGTTTGCTGCTTACCTTATTCCTTTTCTCAGTGAAGATAATAAGCTGGTAGCTATTCCTACCGGAACAGACGATTGTGGCAATGCAACATTCTATACCATCAGCGCCGCACAATTTGTGTCCATCGGCATAATTGGGTTGCTTACTTATACCAATACCAAAGGCGTAAAAAGCGGCAAGTGGATACAGAATATCTTCACCGGTACAAAGCTTATTTCGCTGTTTGGGTTGATCATCGCAGGGCTGGTAGCATTTAAGCCCGAAATATGGCAGGCCAACTGGGCCACAGGCTGGCAGGCCACCAAAGAATCATTGCTGGATGCCTGTAACCCGGCTGCAGGTTCTGCCGTTACGCCTATTGCGGGCGCTGCACTCCTCGGCGGCATAGCCGCAGCAATGGTTGGATCGGTATTCAGCAGCGATGCATGGAACAACGTAACCTTTATTGCGGGCGAAATAAAAAATCCCGGCAAGAACATCGGGCTCAGCCTGTTTCTCGGCACCTTGATTGTAACGGTCATTTATGTCTCTACCAACCTTGTATATGTATCCCTGCTGCCCATGAATGAAATTGCACACGCAGATAAGGACCGTGTGGCTGTGGCCGCTGCAAACGTCATCTTTGGCAACGTGGGCACGTATGTAATAGCTGTAATGATCATGATATCAACTTTCGGTTGCAACAATGGACTGATACTGGCCGGTGCACGTGTTTATTACACCATGGCAAAAGATAAATTGTTTTTCAAAAAAGCAGGCGAGCTCAATGGAAATGCCGTTCCGCAATGGTCTTTGTGGGCGCAGTTTGTAGTAGCTTCCATACTATGTTTAAGTGGGCGCTACGGAGACCTGCTTGATATGATCTCTTTTGTGGCGGTAATATTCTATGTTTTAACAATCGTTGGCATATTTATCCTGCGAGTTAAAAGACCCGATCTTCCACGCCCGTATAAAGCATTCGGTTACCCGGTTCTGCCGGCGCTGTATGTTATTATGGGTGTTGCATTTTGTGTACTCCTCATTATTTACAAGCCACAGTTTACATGGCCCGGTCTAATCATCACACTCATCGGTATTCCCTTGTATTACATAGCAGTAGCAGGCAATAAAAAAAACAGGAAATAATTGTTGTTTCAGCAATTGTTTTTCATGGCATCGCCTGTTGTGTCACTCACTTGTGCGTTCCGTTGTTATGGCAGCTGCTGCGTTGCTGTTTGCTTTGCATACGCAATAGTCTGACTTTCATCGTAAAGCCCAGGTATCAAACATGTGTGCATCTCACACCCAACAATCAATTTTCTGCTAAAATCTCTTGTAATTAGCAGATTACAGATAGTCATTATTTCTACTTTGTTTATTTGCAGTAAATTGCAATAGCAGGCAGTATGCACGTTCTGCAGAGAACAATAACTACAAGCAGGCCTTCACAGCGTACTTCGTTTGTTTAAAGCTGTCTCAAACAATTGTATGATCTGATTTTACTTTTTTGCAATAACACATTCCGTAACAGGAACGCGGCCAGCCAACAAATAACTATGAAAGAATCTAAGAAACAATGCGATTTAAACACCTGCATGATGTGCAGGTTATGTATGAAAGAATGGAAACCTGCGCTTGCTGCCAGCCGCAGTAACTACACATACAGAAAAGGTGAGCTCATTTTTAAAGAAGGCGATGCCGTGCGGGGTGTGTACTTTATCAATGAAGGAACAGTAAAAGTACACAAGCAATGGGGAGATAAAGAGCTCATCTTAAGACTTGCAAACAGTGGCGCCATTGCAGGGCACAGGGGGCTTGGCGGAGATTTTATATATCCTGTTTCTGCCACTGCACTTGGTACTACCGAAGTATGTTTTTTTGATCTTGATTTCTTCAGGGCCACTATTAAAGTCAATCATGACCTTAGTTATGAATTAATAATGTTTCTCGCAGGCGATCTTAAAGAGTCAGAACAAAATATGCGCAACCTGGTACACATGCCCGTAAAAAACAGGATAGCCCAGGCTTTGATTGCATTGGAAAATAAATTTGGTGTACGGGAAAACGGCATAATAGATATAGACATCAGCCGGCAAGACCTGGCGTCGTTTGTTGGTACTACCTATGAAACACTTTTTAGAATGCTTAATGAGCTGATAGAAGAAGGGTTGATCAAAGCAGACGGAAGGCATTTACAAATCATCGATAAAAATCGTGTGTCAACGCTTACGCAATGGCATAACAATAGTTGAATAACCTACCTTAGCTGCAAACCGAATTAAATGAAAACCGTTATCATAACAGGTGCTAATGGAAACCTGGGTGTAGCCACCGTAAAGAAATTTCTGTCCGAATCATACCGCGTTATAGCTGTCGACTCAAAAGATAATCACTTGGAGTTTGCTGCTTCTTCCACGCATTTCGAATTTCATAGTGTTGACCTTTCCAGTGAAGAAGCTACCGCCGGCTTTATAGCAGCGACTATTGCAAAACATTCCAGGATAGATGCTGCACTCCTCCTTGTAGGTGGCTTTGCCATGGGCACGGTGGCAGAAACTTCCAGGGCCGATCTCCAGAAGCAATATTCACTCAATTTTGAAACAGCTTATTTTGTTGCAAGGCCGCTGCTGGCGCACATGCAACAAAACGGGTATGGAAGGCTGGTGTTTATCGGTGCGCGACCCGCTTTAAAACCTGCACAAGGTAAGAATGTAGTGGCCTATGCTTTGGCAAAGTCACTTTTATTCAACCTGGCAGAGTTTATAAATGAAGAGACAAAAGGTACCAATGTTGTAGCCTCTGTTGTGGCGCCAGGTACCATCGATACGCCACCAAACCGTGAGTCTATGCCCGGCGCAGATTACGATGCATGGGTAAAGCCCGGACAGATCGCTGAAGTGTTGGAATTTATTTGCAGCGCTAAAGGAGAGGTGTTGAGAGAACCTGTTTATAAAGTGTACAATAACGCCTAAAAACGCATCATGACAAAAGAAGCACTCATCAAACTTTTTGAAAGAGATCTCAGCAAACTTTCGCAGGAAATAGCGTCGTATACCAACGAACCCGATCTGTGGAAAGTAGAGGATAACATTGCCAACAGTGCCGGTAATCTTTGCCTGCACCTTGTCGGCAACCTTAAACACTTTGTGGGAATGACTTTAGGAAATATTCCTTATGAAAGACAGCGTGACAAAGAGTTTTCTGATAAGAACGTGCCGCAGCAACAATTGCTTCAGTATATAAATGAAACCAAAGCAGCGGTTTTATCTACTATTGAAAAACTTGACGATGCAATGCTCAGTGCTTTGTACCCTACAGAAGTATTCGGGTATGCAATGTCTGCAGAGTTTTTTCTTATTCACTTATATGGTCACCTTAGCTATCACCTTGGCCAGGTCAACTATCACAGAAGATTATTGAATAAATAATTGAAAATATTACCAGGGAGCGTATTCCAATACCTCAACCATTTTCGGCCTTGTGGTAGTCTTTCCCTCTTCATCTGCCTGTTCTGCATATTGCACAAACAAATGAAGCAGGTGTTGCTGTTTCCATAACTCTGTGTCGTACGTTGGCTCCCAGTAACCAACCGGATATGCTGTAATGTCCTGCACCAGCCATCTATTGCTGTGCAGGTCATCGCAGGTTGCAGCAGATATCTTACTGCCCCGCTCTTCGTCCCTGAAAATGATGCAGGCAATTATTTCATCCTGTTGCTTTGCAGCAATTATCTGCGGCCGTGAAACAGGAATTCTTTTAGTTCCCACGCCGCTTAAGCTAAATGCCGTTTTTCTGAATGAAAGACTATTGCTTTGCCACACACTGCCGGTGTTATAAATAATATGATATTGGGGCACACTATCCGCCTGCGCACGGTAATATGTGGCAATAAAAATTTTACCATCAAAAGCATACATGGACGTCTGGTTGATCAGTTCACTTTTTTCGGGTATAAAGCTGATATATTCCGCATTAGCAGCTGTAATCGGCAAGCTGAATTGTTTGCCGGTTGAGGAATACCATTTTATCCCGCCATCTGTTGACTTTGCATAGCACATATCATGGTTGCTGGCAACATCCGCACTTTCGCGCCACACCCAGGAAAGGTGAATGGCGCCGTTTTCATCTGTGCAGGATTGCCAGTACGCGTTCCGTTCACCCTCTCCGTCTACAACGTTGTCGTGCACCAGTTTCCATGCTTTGGTTGCGGTACTATATCTCTTTATAACCAGGTTGCCTTTACCTGATTCTCCGTTACGGTAAAAGAATAGCAGGTCGCCGCCCGGCAGCTTAAAAAATTCGGGGTAGGTAACGCGATCCTCCAGCGTACCCGTCATTGCCAGCGGCGTAGTAAGTTCCAGTGAGCCGGGTGCTACGCTTTTGCAATAGTGCAGTGTATTGTTATGGTGGTCCCATGCAATATGTAGATATCCATCACCGTCAACCATTATACTAATGGAGTTGTGCGCATCCCATGTATTGCCACGATAGGGCGTTTCCTGCAGGGTCCAGTGACCGGCTCCTGTTTTTCTCTTTCCCAATACCACATGTTGCCGCGCATTGTAGTAGGCAATAAATTGTGTGTCTTTAAAAGTAACGAGCGAATTTTTTCGGAACACCACGACGTTCACCGAATTACCGGCCCAACCTGAATCCACATTTACGGTATTGTATTGCTGTGCTTGCAGGAGTAGCGGAAGTAAACAACAAATAAGCACCACATATTTCATTACCGCAAGTTATCAGAATTTTGCCACCACATTACTTAACTTGCAAATATGAAGATTGCAGATGTTATACAGTTACTCGAACAAACTGCACCGCCATCATACCAGGAGTCTTACGACAATGCCGGCCTGCTTACCGGCAGCCCGGGTTGGGATTGTACAGGTATTGTTTGTGCTCTCGATGCAACAGAAGCGGTAGTGCAGGAAGCATTGCAAGAAGGTTGTAATCTCATAGTGGCACATCATCCCATCATCTTTGGCGGCTTAAAAAAAATTACGGGTAAAAACTATGTTGAGAAAACAATCATCGCGGCCATAAAAAATGATGTTGCTATTTACGCTGTGCATACAAACCTGGATAACATACTGAAAGGTGTAAGCAACAAAATGGCCGATAAACTGGGCCTGCTTAACCGTCATATTCTTGCTCCAAAAAGCGGCCAGTTGAAGAAGCTTTTTACGTTTGTGCCTGTAGCACATGCAGACGCGGTAAGGGCTGCCATATTTAATGCCGGTGGCGGCAATATTGGCAATTACAGCGAATGCAGCTTCAACGCGGAGGGTACCGGAACATTCAAAGCAGGAACAGGCACTGAACCTTTTGTGGGTAAACAACATGAGTTGCATTATGAAAAAGAAGTTAAAACAGAGATTGTCTTCCCGGCGTACCTGCAACAGAGCATTGTAGCTGCGCTTATCAAAGCGCACCCGTACGAAGAGGTTGCGTACGACGTTATTACGCTTGCTAACGAATTCCTGCAGGCAGGCAGCGGTATAATTGGTGTGTTGCCGCAACCAATAGACGAACCGCTATTCCTGGCAGCAATAAAGGATGCATTTGGTCTTTCAGTAATCAGGCACACACCGTTGCGCGGTAAAAAGGTGGAGAAAGTGGCACTTTGCGGTGGGGCGGGCAGTTTTTTAACGGGCCAGGCAATAGCCGCAGGCGCTGATTTTTACATAACCGGCGATGTGAAGTACCATGAGTTCTTTGATGCAAATGACCGGCTGGTAATTGCCGACATCGGCCACTGGGAAAGCGAGCAATTTACCATTGATTTGCTGTTTGATATTTTAACAGCTAAATTCCCTACCTTTGCCGTCCTTAAAACGGAAGTGAGAACGAACCCGGTTTTTTACTATACGTAGGTCGCCTTTGTACAGCAGAGAACAAAAAGTACAAGAGTGCGACGCAACGGAAGCTGAAGAAAGATTAAATGCCGGGCTCATCATTCAAACATCCCAAATACAAAATCGTACATCATAATATGGCGCCAGTTAAAGATTTCTCTGTTGAAGAAAAATTGTCAGCTCTCGTAAGGCTGCAAAAGATCGATTCAAAATTAGATGAGATCAAAGTTTTAAAAGGCGAACTTCCGATGGAGGTTAGCGACCTTGAAGATGAATTACAGGGTTTAAATGCGCGTAGAACACGTATTGAAGAAGAAATTAACGGTATTTCAGAATTCATTGAGCAAAAGAAACAATCGATCAAAGATTCTGAGGCACTGGTAAAGAAATATGAAAAACAAAGCGAATCTGTAAAAAACAGCCGCGAGTTTGAAGCAATCAATAAAGAAATTGAAATGCAGACACTCGAAGGTAAACTTGCAGAAAAACACATTCGCGATGCCAACGAAGAACTTGCTGATAAAGTAAGGGCGCTGGACAGTGTGAAAAAACAAATTGGTACAAGAGAAGGAACACTTGGCCATAAGAAAGGCGAGCTGGATAAGATCATTGCAGAAACGGAAAAAGAAGAACAGCATTTTCTTGATATAGCAGATGCCGCACGCAAAGGTACCGATGAGCGCCTGTTACATTCCTACGACAGGATCCGCAAAAGCTACCGCAATGGCCTGGCTGTTGTGCCGGTAATAAGAGATGCCTGCGGTGGTTGCTTCAACGCTATACCGCCACAAAAGCAGAGCGAAATACGCCAGCGCAAAAAAGTAATGATCTGCGAAAACTGCGGTCGTATTTTGGTGGATGATGATCTGAACAATGCCACAGAAGTAAATTAACGTTAAAGAGCATATTAAACATCGTAAAAAGGGTGCTGTTTCAGCATCCTTTTTTATTTTCGGGCCATCTGTGAAAATGCCATTGACTATTACTATGAGCCGGACTGCATTACTACTATTGAGCTTTGCTTGCGTCGCACACTGCAACGGCAGGAACATTGTTCGGCACAGTGCAGCCATGTTTATAAAAGCACTGCTGGTACTGGTGCCGGTTTTTACTGCTGCACGTGCCAAGGCAGAGAAAGTTTTTGACTTTACCGCCACCTGCCAGCAGGCTTACCAGCAAATCAGCAGTTTAAAGATCACGAATGGTCAGCTTCTGGTGCAACAGGCACGCAAAGAAAACCCTGATAATCTTATTCCCGAAATACTGGACAGCTATATTGACTTCTATGTACTTTTTTTAAACGAGGATAAAGCCGAATACGATAAGCGCATCGGCCATTTTGAAGAACGCCTGGGCAGGATTGAAGAGGGGCCGTCCAACTCACCGTTTTATAATTATTGGAGAACGGTTATCTATATGCACAAAGCCTGCGTGGAAATAAAATTTGGCCGGCAATGGGCTGCAGGCTGGAGTTTCAGGAAAGCCTTTAGTTTAATCAAAGAAAATAAAAAAAATTATCCCGGTTTCCAGCTAAATAATATGATCTATGGCCCGATGCAGGTAGCGGCCGGCACCATACCACCGGGTTACAAATGGCTGGCAAGCATTTTTGGTATAAAAGGCTCTATCAAAGATGGCATGTCGTTGATACAACAATTTCTAAACAATAATGACCCCCTCGCCAAACTTTTTTTCAATGAAGCCAGTTTCTACTATTGCTACGTATTGTTTTACGTACAGAACGAGCAGGAAGAAGTGTTCAGGTTTATAGCGCAACGTAAGCTGGATCTTGTAAACAATCATTTGCTTGCCTACATGGCGGCCAACCTGGCCATTAATAACAAGCGAACCGAGTATGCAAAAAATATTATCATTAACCGGAATAAATCATCTGAATACCTCGACATTGCCATCTGGGATTTTGAGATGGCGTACGTTAAACTGCACCATTTGGAAACGGCGGAAGCCATCCAGTATTTTCAGAGATTCTTTGCAAAGTTTCGTGGCAACTTTTATGTAAAAGATGCTTACGAAAAAATGAGCTGGTGCTATTACCTGCAGGGCAATGCACAGGCTGCAGAGCAGGCAAGAAAGCAGGTGTTACAAAAAGGCAGCCTTATTACTGATGCCGATAAACAGGCTCAAAAAGACGCTAAGAGTGGTGTATGGCCCAATAACCTTTTGCTGAAAGTACGATTGCTCAACGATGGTGGCTATAACAATGAAGCGCTTGCACTACTGCACGGTAAAAGTGCTGCTGACTTTGCAAAAGCGGAAGAGAAACTGGAATTTGCTTACCGTGTAGGCAGAATCTATGATGATATTGGCCGCGATACAGACGCTATAAAAATGTATGCGCTGGCAATACAGCTTGGCAAAGACAGAACTGAATATTATGCCGCCAGGGCTGCGCTGCAAATTGGCTGGATATATGAACGACAGGGTAAAAAAGAACTGGCCAAACAATACTACACGCAGTGTATGGACATGGAAGACCACGATTATAAAGACTCGCTCGATCAAAAAGCAAAAGCAGGCATAGCCCGCTGCGAAGGCACCTGATCATTTCCGCAAATCCGGGGATGTGCAAATGTTCAGCGGCATCATTTTTAAATAATACGCACATTTGCGTAATGAATATTTTTCAATCTTCAAATTGACTAATTTTCAACTTAATCTATGCTTCAGAAACTGCACATACAGAACTACGCTATAATAGACGAGATCGAAATAGATTTTTCAAAACAGCTCAATATTATTACCGGTGAGACGGGTGCCGGTAAAAGTATACTGATGGGTGCATTGAACCTGATACTGGGCGAACGTGCAGATACATCTATGCTGATGAAAACCGATAAGAAATGCTTTATTGAAGGGTTTTTCGTGGTAGAAAAAAAGAAACCCGTAAAAGCATTTCTCGCATCGCAGGAGTTTGATGTGGATGATGAACTGGTTTTGAGAAGAGAAATCGCAGCCAACGGTAAGTCAAGAGCTTTCATCAATGACTCACCCGCCACACTGCAACAGTTGAAACAACTGGCTTCTTTGCTGGTAGACCTGCACCAGCAATTCGATACACTGGAACTAGGCGACGCAGATTTTCAGCGCGAGGTGCTCGATGCGCTTGCCGGTAATAACGCCATGCTTGCTGAATACCGGTTGTTGTATTACCAGTGGCAGAGCGCAAAAAAAGAACTGGAACAACTGCAGTTGCAAAAAAGCAATTTTAATAAAGAACTAGATTATTTCCAGTTCCTGTTTGATGAACTGAATGATCTTGGCCTGAAGCCAAATGAGCTTGAAGACCTCGATGCTGAGCTACAGGTACTGAGCAACGCAGAGGCCATCAAAAATGCATTGGGTAAAGTTTACTTCGAATTAAAAGAAACGGAACAGCCTGTTTTACAGGTTATCAAACAACTGGTTAACCAGTTGCAATCATATGAGACATACGATAGCGCCATAGCAACGCTGATAGAGCGATTACGCAGCACACAGATTGAATTGGCTGATATAGCTTCTGAGGCCGAACATACAGATAGCAAGATCGTGTATGATGAACAGCGCATTGATAAAGTGAATGAAAGAATTGCCGCAGGTTATAAAATGCTGAAAAAACACAACGTAAAAACAACCGATGAATTATTACAGGTACAGCAGTCACTGGAAGAACGATTACAGACTGTTTTAAATATTGACCAGGAGATCATCAATAAAGAAAAAAACACGGCCAGGTTACTGAAAGATGCAGAAGCGGTTGCAACAAACATTTCGGCCGCAAGAAAAGCAGAGACAGAGCCGCTGTGTAAAAAAGTGAATGCGCTGCTCACACAGGTTGGTATGCCTAATGCCAGGCTAAAAATAGATGTGGCAGATGCGGCACTGAACGAGTTTGGAAAAAACAGCATCGAATTTCTTTTCGATGCCAATAAAAGCAACCGCTTCGAACCTTTGAGAAAAGTGGCGAGCGGCGGTGAGCTAAGCAGGCTGATGCTTTGTATAAAATCGCTGGTAGCAGAATCGATCGATCTGCCTACTATGATCTTTGATGAAATAGATACCGGCATTTCCGGCGAAGCCGCCAAACAGGTTGGCATTATTATGAAGAAGCTGGCAGGTAAGCGGCAGGTAATAGCCATAACACACCAGCCGCAAATAGCAGGAAAAGCAGACGCGCACTTTTTCGTTTATAAGGAGATCAAAGGCGATGCAATAAAAACGAACATACGGTTATTGAACCAGGACGAACGCATTACTGCCATTGCGCAAATGCTGAGCGGCGAAAAACCTACCGCTGCGGCATTGGAAAACGCAAGAGAAATGATCATGAATTAAACCTTCACAAAAACACATGAACCCCATCGTTATCGTACTTGCACCTGTTGTTATATTGGGGTTACCTGTGTATGCTGTTTCAAAATACCTTGAGCGCAAAATGAAGCCCCGCAAGGGATTTACGGCCTTTATCTTGTGGCTGCTTGCTGTGGTGGCCATCTCTTTTGCATGGTATTTCATTTGTATGCTTACGTTTTTTAAATTTTTTTCGCTTCAATCATAGTATTATTTTTACCGCATTATAAAAGTAAACCCAACAAGGTATGTCGTATAACTTACTAAAAGGAAAGAAAGGAATTATATTCGGCGCACTTGATGAAAGATCAATTGCCTGGAAAACCGCACTGCGTTGTCATGAAGAAGGCGCAGAAATCGTTTTGAGTAATGCGCCTGTAGCTATGCGTATGGGCGAAATAAATAAACTGGCTGAGAAAGTAAATGCACCGGTAGTTGCTGCAGATGCCACAAGTATGGATGATCTTAAAAAACTCTTCGAAACTGCAACAAAACATTTTAATGGCGGTGTAGATTTTGTGCTGCATTCAATAGGTATGAGCCTTAATGTGCGTAAAGGCAAATCTTATACAGAACTTGATTATGGTTTTAACCAGAAAACACTCGATATTTCTGCCATGAGCCTGCACCGCGTATTACGCACTGCATGGGATATGGATGCCATCAACGAATGGGGCAGCGTGGTAGCGCTTACTTATATTGCTGCACAAAGAGTGTTCCCGGATTACAGCGAAATGGCTGATGCAAAAGCATTGCTCGAAAGTGTTACGCGCAGCTTCGGTTATCACTACGCTGTTAAAAAGAAAGTGCGTGTAAATACTGTTTCACAATCACCAACTGCTACTACTGCAGGTAGTGGTGTAAAAGGTTTCGACGGCTTTATAGATTATGCCGATAAAATGAGCCCGCTGGGTAATGCAACCGGCGACCAATGTGCAGACTATTGCGTATCGCTGTTCAGCGATCTTACACGCATGGTAACCATGCAAAACCTTTTCCATGATGGTGGTTTCAGCTTTACCGGCGTAACACCGCAGGTAATAGAACAAATGGGTAAGTAAATTGTACAGATATTATTTGAAGACACCACGCATCTATTGCGTGGTTTTTTTTATGTGGCAGGCTGCATTGCTACTATGTAGCTTTGGTTGTGTCACTCACTTGTACTTCCTGTTCATTACGCAACAGGTGTGCAACCATCAACTGTTGGTCCAAACACGTAACCGGCCCGGTTTTCCGCAGCCAAAAGTTCAATATTGTTATACCGTACAAGAGTGCGACGCAACAGGTGCCTCATGCATGTACTGCTGCCGGGCTCATGATTATTCTTACAAAAAATACCGCACCTTTGCCCACTTTGATATTTGTGTAATGAAACAAAAGCCCATACATGCTGCTATGCAGCCTTACCTGGAAGGCCAGGTTATACTGATGAACAAACCGCTGCGCTGGACGTCTTTTGATGCAGTAAAGAAGGTGCGTATTCTTACCGGTGTATCAAAAGTGGGGCATGCCGGTACGCTCGATCCGCTGGCAACAGGCCTGCTCATTATTTGTACAGGTAAGTTTACAAAGAAGATCAATGAATACATGGGTATGCCAAAAGAATATACGGGCAGTATTACGCTTGGCGCAACTACGCCAACATTCGATCTTGAAAGCGAACCTGGAAACAGGAAGCCTGCAGAGCATATTACAGACGCTGTGCTGCATGATGCAACGCGGCAGTTTACAGGGAACATTCTGCAGGTGCCGCCAATACATTCGGCTATAAAAAAAGACGGTAAAAAACTATACGAGCTTGCACGCAAAGGCAAGGAAGTAAACCCTGATCCACGTCCTGTAACGATTGATGTGTTTGAGCTCACGAAAATCGAAATGCCCGTGGTGCATTTCAGGGTGGTTTGCTCAACGGGAACATATATCAGGAGCCTGGCAAATGATTTTGGTGCAGCGCTTGGTTGTGGTGGTTACCTGAGCAGTTTATGCCGCACAAAAATTGGCGATTTTAATATCGGGCATGCATATACACTGGCGGGTTTTGAAGCGCACATTATGCAATTGAAACAGGCTGCAACATCAGAAGGGGAGGCCAATGCCTAACTGTATGGCGTAGTTGTTGCGTGTAGGGGCACCTTTGTCGGTGTACTCGTAATTCTTCCAGGTAAAGTCTTTGATGCTGAGCCAGCCATTATTGGCAGAACGTACAGGGTCTTTCAGTTTTATGCCCATGTCAACCCTTATCAGAAAATAATTGAAATCGAACCGTAAGCCGGTACCCACGCCAATAGCAATGTCTTTACCAAACCGGTCGAAATCAAAATTACTGTTTGGCGAATTTTCGTTGGGGTGCAGGTTCCATACATTGCCGGCATCTACAAATAAAGCACTGCCTACTTTTACTGCGCTAAACTCTGCCAGCGTAAAGCGGTATTCTGCATTGGCTTCAAGCTGCATATCTCCATACCTGTCGCGGAAAGTTGCCGCCGTATCGCTCGAGAGGGAAGAACCGAGGCCAATAAGCCGCAACCCCCATGCACGCATGCTGTTTGGGCCACCGCCAACAAACTGCTTAAAGAATGGCAGTGTTTTACCAAAGCGTTCATTCTTTCCATAGTTGTAACCGATGCCCGCAAATGCCCGCAATGCAATGGCAGACTTTCTTTGAGAGATCAGCTTCCTGTATTCAGCTTCAAATTTGATGTATTGATAGATTTTATCCTGCAACCCTTTAATGCGCCCAAGTATAGCGCCCGACTCTTCTGCTGCAAGCCTTACCAGATTGCTTACGTTATTGTTTTTGCCCGGGTAAGAGAGCAAGGCACTACCCTGCAGGCTTATTACTGTGCCGGTATTGAAAGATGTGCGGAGAAACGGGTTTGTTTCAAATTCATCACGCAGGTTTGGCAGTGTATCCAGTGAGTATAATTCAACATTTGGAATTTTTACCGAGTAAAAAATGTTTTTCTTTTTCCATTCATACCCCCAGTTGGCAATGAGTGAGCGTAACCGGTAAAAATCCTTTCTTTCCACGTAAGACGCACTGGTATTTAACCTGGTGCGGATATTATCCAGGCGATAGGGATTCTTGGGTTTGGTAAAGCGTGGCAGTATAAACCGCGGAAAGGTGTAACCGTGACTGAGCGACGATTGAAAAGTTTGCAGCAAAGAATTGTTTTGCAAAAAGCTAAACTCTACGCCATTACTGAATGTGGTGTTGGATTGTATGGCCGAGTGCCACACGTTCCGGTTTATGTAGGTTGTGTTCAACGCAAAACCAATCAGGGTTCCGGATGTAAGGAGATCCCCGGTATTGCGGCTGGCCTCCACGTAAAAGCCAAGCGTTTCTTTTTTGGCTGGTGTAAGAAAATAATGAAAGTCTACAGTATCATTTCTAAGATAAGTTCTGTAGTCAACCCGTTCCCATGCACCTATCTGGTTAAAGTTATTCAGTGTTCTGTAAAAGTTTGTTTCGTTGTACATGTTACCGCGTAACTGGTATGTATGCTCCCGGAGTGTTCTGAATCTTACATAAGGTTTATCCTGTTTATAGAACAATGTATACGCATTTACAGGAACTCTTTTGAAAGATGCCGTATCGGTTACCAGCGAGTCCGGCTGATCATACCTCCCTGTTTCGGGATAGTAGTATATCTTACCAATATAGTATCGTTTAAAAAACGCACTGTCGCCCGCAGACATAACCGAGTCTTTAAAATTTCTCTTTTTGATGCCTACGACTGCAGTAGGATTTTCAAGCCGTCTCTGCGTGGCCGCCGCAATTTTCTCAGCCTGTTCAAACGGGTCGAGTGTTACCTGCAATAATGAAAGATCGGCCGTGTCTATTTCTGCCACAAGATTATCTCTCGTCAGCAGAAAATAACCGCGCTGCCTGAAAAGCGCTACTTCGCGGTCAAGCTCTGCAGCGATCACCTGCTTGGAGAATCTTGTTTTGCCGGGTTTAACAGCGCTGTATTTACGATTTATCTTAGAGAAGCGGTTCAAAGCAGTATCACCAAGATCGTAATATATAGAATTTATGATCAGGCTTTTGCCGGGGTTGATCACAAAGTTGATGGTGGTACGAACCTCATCATCTTTTTTTTCGAAGGTATAAGATGAATCAGGGTTAAGAAAAGAAGCGTTGTAATAGCCCTGGGAATTGAGATAACTTTTCATGAAAGACACCGATCGTGCAATATTTGCCGTGTCAAAAACAGGCGGGTCTTTTAATACATACCGTACGCCAAACTGTTGCACTTTTGCAGCATATAAACTATCATCCCAGTAATTGGCAAGTTCATTGGTCAGTCTTTTTTTCTCATCTTTATCAACATTGCCTATAATTGTAACCTTGTTATCGAATACAAATGGTTTACCGGCAGGTGGTCTTTTTACAACTGTGCATGAACTTATCAGTAAAACAAGCGGTAAAAAATAACATAAAACACAACTCAGTTTCCGGCTAAAACGCATAAAGATGATCAGTAAGAATGAGCTCAAATATATTCAAAGTTTGTACCATAAAAAAGTAAGGAATGAAGAGGGCGTGTTTATAGCAGAAGGCGTAAAGCTTGTTAACGAACTATTACAAAACAATTTTCCTGTAAGGAAGGTTTATGCAACGGGCAACTGGCAAAGCCCCGTAGCATTTGAAAACGTGCAGGAAATAGAATTGCAGGAGCTTGAAAAAATGAGCAGCCTTCATACACCCAATATGGTACTCGCTGTTGCTGCACAACAAAAACCTTTGCACGAGCCCGTGCTCCAAAATAACATTACCCTTGTGCTCGATGGCATACAAGACCCCGGCAACCTTGGAACCATTATGCGTATTGCAGACTGGTTCGGCATTACACAGGTTGTGGCAGGTAACGATACGGCAGACATGTATAACCCCAAAGTGGTGCAGTCTACCATGGGCAGTATTATGCGTGTAAATGTATGGTACAAAGAAATTGCATCGTGGCTGGCTACGGCAGATGTGCCTGTTTATGGCGCGCTACTCAACGGAAAAAGTATTTATGAAAAGACTTCTGTGAAAGAAGGCATATTGGTCATTGGCAATGAATCAAAAGGTATAAGACAAGAGGTGATGCCATACATACAGGAAGCGCTCACAATAACCGGCAGCGGCCATGCAGAATCGCTGAATGCAGCGGTAGCAACGGGTATCATTTTATCTCACCTCGTAAAGCCATAAAATCTTTTTTGTTATGGGCCGGGCTTTTGTAGTGGTGGCATCGGTTGTTGCGTCGCACACTTGTACTTTCAGAACATGTATGAACAACGATACTGCGTAGGCCACGTGGCCGCGTTAAAGACAGTTATTTTTATCAGGCTGGCTGTTGTTTCTTTTGATTATTCATTACTGATCGCTGCTGCCGCCATGAAAAGATACCGTTGAAAGGATTGCGACGCAACAGGCGATGCCACGAAGTACCAATGCTGGTATCTCAATGTAAATCATCATATACTCGATCAACTGTCAACTTTTCTCACGTTTCACCTCTCACGTCTCACGATTGCCGCTTCCCATTTACGTCTCCCCAATCACGCTTCACCTTTCACGATTCATCTCCATTACAATCCCAGCACCTCTTTCAGCTTTGCATAACCCTGTTTGCTAACCGGCACTCTTGTACCGCTGCTGAGTAATACGAGGTGGCTGTCTTTTTCATACGCATCAATACGTGTAATCAGTTGCGTGTTGATGATGTAGGAACGATGCACCCGCACAAAATGAAAAGCTGCCAGGCTGTCTTCAAAAAACTGCATGGTTTTTTTCTTCAGGAAAGCGCCCTCGGCCGTATGAATTTTTACATAATCATCCGCTGCTTCGAGGTATTGAATTTGAGTAACCGGTATAATTTTTATTTTGCCGCCATCTTTTACCACCACGCGGTTACTCTGCACGGGTGATTTGCCTGCTTCTTCAATGATCTGTTTGGTTTTTTCTACTGCCGGTTTTTGCTGTTGCTGCTGCATGAGCTTTTGCAGTGCTTTGTCAAAACGGTCTTTGCTGAAAGGCTTTAGCAGGTAATCTACCGCATGTGTTTCAAAAGCCTTGATGGCATATTCTTCGAATGCTGTTGTAAAAATGACCTGTGGCGGGTTATCGATCAGTTCAAGCATTTCAAAGCCGTTGATCTTTGGCATTTGTATGTCAAGAAAAATCAGGTCGGGCTGGTATTGGTTAATAGCTTTTACCCCTTCGAAACCGTCATTGCACTCAGCTATTAGCTCAATGCCGGCATGCTGTTGCAGGTATTCTTTTACAATACTTCTTGCAAGTGGTTCATCATCTATAATAATTGCTTTCATTAGATCTGTTGTAACTGAGGAATAGAAATGGTTGTTATAAAAAGATGTCCTGTTTTTGTTGTTTGCAGCAGATCGTGCCTGCCAAATAATAAGAACAGCCTTCTTTGAATAGAGGCCAGTCCGAACCCGGTGCCCTGCAAGGGTAGTGCCGTTTCAGGATCGAAAGGGTTTTCTACACTTACTTCAAGGTGGTCGTTTTTTGTGGTAGCGTGAATGCTGATGGTTACTTCGCCCACAGTATCGTACAGGCCAAATTTTATAGCGTTTTCCACCACCGGCTGCAATAATAATGCAGGCAGTTTTAGCTGCAGTGATGCTTCATTGCAATTGATCTGTGTTTGCAAACGGTAACCAAATCTCACTTTTTCAATATCGAGGTATAACTGCAGGTATTCCAGTTCTTCTTTCAGCGAGCTCCATTGCTGTTCATCCCTTCTTAGTGTGCCACGTAAAAAATCGCTGAGCTGTTGTATCATATGTCTTGCCTTCTCAGGCTGCGAGCCCGTTAAGGCACTGATAGAGTTTAAACTGTTGAATAAAAAATGCGGTTGCAGTTGCTGCCTTAGTTTAAATAATTCCGCTTCTTTGGATAATCTCTCTGCTTCTGTTTTCCTGGCTTCCATATCTGCCTGCTCTTCCTGCGTGTACCATAGTAAGCTGATCATGCTCATACAACTGATCATGAGAAAGGACACACCAAAACGGATAGACAAGGAGTCGCCCAGTATCAGCAGGTACTGCGCATCGTCTTTAAAAACCATTTTCAAAACCGTGTTAGAAATGAAAAGGCATATACTGCTTACAATAATGCTTACGATTAATACATACCAGTATTTTTCGTGTTTTGGCAGGTAGTACCGCATGTTATTAAAAATAAGCATGCAACTGCCTGCGAGAATGAGATTGGTAATTACGCTGTCTGCTATAACCTGTGTATTGCTAACGTTGAAATTGGCCAGTGAAAAAGAATGTATAATGCTTACGGCTGTCCACCAGACTGCGTTGATTATTTTAAGACTTTTCCTGGAAGATGGTGCGCTTGTGTTCAAGGCCGTTTAGTTTAGTCTGATACATTGGTGGGCACTGCTTTCCAGCAGGTGTGCCGCTTTCATTTGCGTAACACGAATATAAATATCTGCATTGTCTTCTTCCCGTATTCTTGAATACATTTCTGCACCATCTACCAGCGCATTCATCGGGTGCATTTCGGGCACGTCAATAAATTTCCAGCGTACCGGTTTGTTGGAGTGGTTTAGAAAGTCGTCCTGCTCTCTTTCGCCAATGCTCCTGGCTTTTTGAAATGCATGCAGTTCGTCTTCTGCCATGATTACGCGTAACTGTTCATCGAACTGCGGAGTATGTGTACCATCGCCGCAGATTATCTGGTAAATAAGTTTTGCTAAGTACCATTTCATAGTTAAACAATTTTGATATGCACATGATGAGGTAAGTACCATTGATTGATGCTTTGCAGACGATCAGATACCCAACAGCCTGCTGAACAATCCTTTCCTATGCTTTTTACTGTTATGGAAGGAAGTGATCTTCCATACGCCGTTTTCTTTGATCAGAATATTTGTAGTGTAACTTAGTTTGCAGTTTGTGGCTGTTTCATATTCTTTCAACACTGTTCCTTCTGCATGTACAACCGCCATTGTTTCGTTGAGAAAGCGGATACTTTTGATGTTGATATAGAGGCTTGAATTTTTTAGCATGCCGCTGAATGATTTTTCATGTGCGGCTATATTGCTGGCTTTACCTTTGTAATGCTCGCCCCGAAAGCTTACAAAATCACTGTCTTCGGTAAAACATTCGCCGAACGATGCTGCATCTGCATTTGCCCATGCCTGTTTCATATGGTCGAACACTTGTCTTATTTGTTTTTCAGCTGCGTTTTCTACATAGTCTCCGAGGGTAATTGCATACAATGCGTATGTATGGTTTGTTGGTGGTATTGCAAGATTCATAAAACTGGTTCTTTAACTGTTAGCGACTTTGGTTTGAAGCTGTTGCATTACATTATACTGTACAAGAGTGCGACGCAACAGGCGTTGATAAGAATTACTATTGCCGGGCCCATAATGTTTTTTTTAGTAGCTTTTTATTTCCATGCCACCGAAGATGGTGACACCTTTTATAATGAGTGCTTTGTTGGTGTCTATTTGTGTAGCAACGGGTCTGCGTTTATCTTCCAGCCCGCCAAAAATGCTGGTGCTTTCTATTTTAAGATCCCAGTGGGCAGGGATAACGAGCTTGGTGCCGCCAAATACCTGGTTGGCTTCTATGATCACCGGGCCCTGTATATCTGCCTGTGTAAGATCGATCTCTGCACCGCCCATAAAACAATTGATCTCGCCACCCCTAAAGTTTTTGGAAAGGATAAACTTTTTTGCACTGCCAAATACGGAGTTTACTTCTATAAATTCGCCTGTAGTTTTGTTGATGGCATCTGCATCGGGCGTGTTTGTTTCCATTCCGTAAGTGCCATATTTCTGTTGCATCTTATCATCCCATTTTTTTTTCCATTCGTCTTTATGCTTCCAGTAATCATCTCCGCGAAACCTGTTTTTGGGGCGTGTAAGAAACAACAAGCCAACAGCCAGGAAAATAATGGGCAGGCCGTATTCCTGCAGGTTGAGATCTATAAACTCGTTATTGATAAGGTAAAGCGAACCGATAGCGATCATGATGAGTGCGCCAAAGTTTTGAAACCTGTGCTTTACACCAATATATAAACCTACAATGATGAGGATGGATGGCCATGTAAAAAGCCAGTTGGGAATGCCTGCGCCCATTTTGTTTGCGAGCAACAGTGCACCAATAACCAGGAAGAACGTGCCGGTAATCACTTTTCCGTCCCTGTGTTTTATTTCGTTTTTATTGTCATTTATCTCTGCCATATCTGCTGATTTTGATACAACAAAGCTAATATGCCGGTGTGTGCAGGAAAACAGGTGATAGGCAGTAAACTGTAAATGGTAGGTAAGCGGCGGTAAAACGTCGGTAAAAATTTCTGCCGATATTATTATGCTTCGGCCGTGGCGGTTTTCTGTTTCCAGCCAATCAATAAAACGCCGATAATAACGAGTATTGTTCCGATGATCTGTTCGGTGAAAATATGTTCTCCTAAAATCCAGTGCGCCTGTAAAATGGTGGAAACAGGCCCTACGCTTGTGACAATAGCGGTATTGTTAGCGCCAATGGTTTTCATGCCATACGCAATGAGAAAGGATGGGATGACCGTTGCCACCACTGCCAGCAGGATGGCATAAATGGTGAGTTCTTTTGTGAGCACCAGTGTGCTGTAACCTGAGGCTGCAAAAAAATGTACCAGCACACCTGCCGTTGCGGTAAGCATTACATACGCAGTAAACTTTGATGCGCCCAGTTTTGGTATAAGCCTGCCACTGCCTACCAGGTAAGATGCATAGGTAACAGCACATAAAAAAATTAGTAAACTGCCGAGGAAAAAGTTATCGCCTGCAGATGTAATATTCAGCTCGCCAAAGTATGCAATGCCAATACCGATGTAGGTAAGTATGAGGGCAATCTTTTGTGTGCGTGTAACAGCCTGCCCGAACATGCATGCATTGATCAATACTACGAACGTAGGGTACAAAAACAATATCAGACGCTCTATGCCTGCAGATACATATTGCAGCCCCGTAAAATCAAACAGGCTGCTGAGGTAATAACCGATAACGCCCAGGAAAATAATGAGCCACCAGTCTTTGGACGTAAATTTTACATTGCTTTGTTTATTGCTGAGTACAAATGCTGTAACAAGATAAAAAGGCAGGGAGAACAGCATGCGGAATGTTAGTAAAGACAATGCAGATACACCGGTATCTGCAAAGGCTTTCTTTACCATGATCGCTTTTGTAGAAAACAATACGGCGCCTGCAAAAGCTACGATAAAGCCAAAAAAATTGTTTGTTTGTTTTGTTGAAGCGGGCAAATGAAAGTTTTAAAAAGCCCTGTTACCACCATGCATAACAGGGCCATCGTTTATACGCTTACATTGAAATCTCTCAATGCATCATTCAAACTGGTTTTAAGATCTGTGCTCGGTTTGCGCCTGCCAATGATCAGTGCACAGCTTACACCAAAAGAACCGGCAGGAAAATCTTTGTTGTAAGTGCCCGGTATTACCACGCTCCTGGCAGGTACACGGCCTTTATATTCAACAGGGGCTGCACCGCTTACATCAATGATCTTTGTAGATTGTGTTAGCACCACATTGGCACCAAGCACCGCTTCTTTTTCCACTACTACACCTTCTACTACAATACAGCGGCTGCCTATAAAACAACCATCTTCAATAATTACCGGGCTTGCCTGTAATGGTTCCAGTACGCCGCCAATGCCCACACCACCACTCAGGTGTACACCTTTGCCTATTTGTGCACACGAGCCTACAGTGGCCCATGTATCTACCATGGTGCCTTCATCTACATAAGCACCAATGTTTACATAACTTGGCATCAGTACTACATTCCTTGCAATGTATGCGCCATAGCGTGCCACAGCATGCGGCACCGCACGAACACCCAGTGCCTTGTAATTGCTTTTGAGCAACATTTTATCGTAGAACTCAAATGGTGGCAGTTCCCATGTCTGCATTTGCTGTATACCAAAATACATGAGTATCGCCTGCTTTACCCATTCGTTTACTACCCATCCGTCTTCAGAAGGAGAAGCCGTACGCAGCCTGCCTTTATCTACTTCTTCTATCACACATTTTACTGCATCACTATATACATTTTCTTTTAAAAGTTCCCTGTTTGCCCAGGCTTCAGCAATAAGTTTTTTAAAATCCATGATCGGTATATAATTTTTGCAAACTTAGGCAAATGTGCAACAGTGCCGTATGGAAATTTCGAAAACCATTAAGCCGGCTGGCCTGTTTTATAGCCATTGAAAATTTGCGCGCAGCATTATTAAATACAGCACATTTGCATCATGACAGATTTTTCAGCAGACGTAGAACAATGTCTTGAAGTGCTGCATAAAGGTGGTATCATTTTATACCCTACCGATACTATATGGGGCCTTGGTTGTGATGCCACAAATGCTGCAGCCGTCGAACGCATTATAGCGCTAAAGCAAAGACCCGCCACCAAAAGTTTTGTGGTGCTGGTGGCATCAGAAAAAGAAGTGTTGCAGCACGTTGCAGCGCCTGATCTGGCTGTGTTTGATTATCTCAGTAAAGTCACCAAACCCACCACGGTTATTTACGGGCACGCAATAGGCCTCGCAGAAAATGTTTTGGCAGATGATGGTTCTGTAGCCATAAGAATCTGCAGCGATGAGTTTTGCAAACACCTGGTCAGGAGATTCAGAAAACCCATTGTAAGCACCTCTGCAAACATAAGTGGCGAGCCTTCTCCTGCAAATTTTGCGGGTATCAACAGCCTTGTAGTGCATGGCGTTGATTATGTTGTTCAATACCGGCAGGATGATGCAACCGAAGCGGCAGCATCGTCTATTATTAAATGGCAGAATGGTGAAGTGGTGGTAATAAGAAAATAATTTTGTTGCCGGCTGTGGAATAGTATGGCATCGCCTGTTGTGTCACTCACTTGTACGTTCCGTTTTTATGGCAACTGTAGCGTTCCGTTTCATCGTACAACATACATTTACAAACAGTAAGTTAACACATAACTTTTCTGCAAAGCAGTTACAAATAATATCGGTACAGAAAAATTATCTATGCAAATGGCAACACCGAAGGCAATTGTATTAACAGACGGGCTGCTGCATACAGGAGATGCAAAAACAGCCCATGGCCTTATACGCGGAACAGACAGGTACCAGGTTGTGGCAGTTATTGACAGTGTTCATGCCGGTAAAGACGCCGGGGAAATACTCGATGGCAAACACCGGAACATACCTGTATTTGCCAATGTGCAAACCGCACTACATACAATCAGTAACGTTAAGTATTGCATCATCGGCGTGGCAACGGTTGGCGGCGCTATGCCAAAACATTTTTTTCCCATTATAGAGCATTGTATTACTCAGGGCTTATCAATCGTAAACGGGTTGCATGAGTTTTTAAGTGAAATGCCTGCAATGGTCTCACTTGCAGAAAAACATGGTGTAACACTAACAGATATACGTAAACCAAAGCCCCGTAAAGAGCTTCACTTCTGGACGGGCGAGATATTCAACGTTAAGGCACCCATCATCGCAGTAATTGGTACCGACTGCGCTTTGGGCAAACGAACAACCTGTCGCATGCTGGTGCAGGCATGCAATAAAAGCAATATAAACGCTCAAATGATTTATACTGGCCAGACAGGCTGGTTGCAGGGCGGTAAATATGGATTCGTTTTTGATACCACCGTAAATGATTTTATTTCCGGCGAACTGGAGCATGCCATTGTAAGTTGTGATAAAGACACTAATCCCGATGTGATACTGATAGAAGGTCAGTCTGCACTACGTAACCCTACGGGGCCCTGTGGATCGGAAATGCTTGTTTCAGGCAATGCACGCTACGTGGTGCTGGTACATGCGCCAAAACGCACCTGTTACGAACATGTAGAAGCCTGGGGAAAGATTCAATCGCCTGCCAGCGAGATTGCACTGATTAACATGTACAACGCCGAAGTAATTGCACTGGCATTAAATACTGAAGATTGTACAACTGAAGAAGCCTTGCAGTTCCGGGAGCAATTTGAAGCAGAGCTTGGTATACCCGTGTTGCTGCCGCTGCAGCAGGGCGTGGAGAAAATCGTTCCGCGTATTCAATCACTGATCAAAGAAAAGTTATGAAGATAGCCGCCGTACATGCGTACCTTGAAAAGCTGCCGCTTACCAAGCCTTATACCATTGCATACAAAACAATTGCCGATACATCCATCGTTTTCCTGGAGATTGTGCTTGATAACGGTATTACAGGTATCGGCGCATCTAACCCGTTTGAAGAAGTGGTAGGTGAAACACCTCTGCAAACACTCGAAAACCTGCAGACAGATTTTGTGCAGCAAATGGTTGGCAAAGACATTCGTGCTTTCAATCAATTAATAGATGAGGCAACACTGCATTTTAAACATTTGCCCGGTACAATAGCTGCCATAGATATCGCGCTGCATGATGCCTTTTGTAAACACATTGATATTGCAGTAGCAGACTTGTATGGAAGAAAAATAAATGCCCTGCCTACTTCTGTAACAATAGGCATAAAAGATATTGCCGCAATGGTAGACGAAGCAAAGCTGAATTACAATAATGGTTTCAGGGTATTGAAGATAAAAACGGGTCTGCATGTAGAAGAAGATATCGAACGCATCGTAAAACTGCGGGAAGCTTTTGCCGGTGATATAACCATTCGTGTAGACGCCAACCAGGGATATGATTTTCACCAGCTAAATCAATTCATCAACGCCACGGCAACACTGGATGTTGAACTGATTGAGCAGCCACTGCCACGCGGCAGCGAGGAAGCGTTGCTGTTGTTCCCCGAGAAGGAGCGTAAAAAAATTGCCGCAGATGAATCGCTGCTGGATGCAGGTTTTGCCATGCAGCTTGCACAGCAACCGTTGCCCTTTGGCATATTCAATATCAAGCTGATGAAATGCGGAGGCATAAAGGCTGCCAACGAGATTGCCACTATAGCAAAGTATGCAGGCATCGATCTTTTCTGGGGTTGTAATGATGAAAGTATTGCAGGCATAAGCGCCGCATTGCATATAGCCTATGCATGCAGCAACACGAAGTATCTTGATCTCGATGGCAGTTTTGATCTTAGCAGGGATCTTGTAAGTGGTGGATTTATGCTAAAAGATGGACTGATGTACTGCACCGGTAAAGCCGGTCTTGGTATTTATAAACATGACTGAAACCGGGGCAGCTGCGTAAAGATATAGCCGTACAAGAGTGCGACGCAACAAAAGCCCCATGCTTGTACTACAGCCGGGCCAATAAGTTTTGTTATTACCAGATCACATCTGTTTGATGTCTCCCGGCTTTTCTATTTTGAAGCCTTTGGGCACTGCATTGTGCATAACACCATTGAAGAAATCTGTTATTTTATCTACCCTGAAAGCGGCAGGGTAAACGCCATGCCCGCCATTGGGATCTATGTAGGCAGATACCGGTATGCCGAGTGTGTCAAGCCTTTCGTACAATGGTTTAGAACCATAGCAGGGAAAGAAATTTTTACAGGTATAGAAATAATCTACGTTCCATGGCGCCACATTGTCTTTCTCTCCATGAAAAAATATTGTTGGTACACCATTGTCTTTGGTAAGCAGGTAAGGATTATTGAGTCCGCCCCACATAGCTGCCATGGCCTTTACAACACTCTCTCCACGATACTTGTTTCCAAAGGTGTATAACGGGCCAAGTGTATCGGCAATACGGCCAAAGAATGCGTCGGCAGCCTGCTGATCGTAATAGTGCGCACCGAGCGAAAGTATGCTGCCGGCACTGGAGCCTGTTAAGAAGGTCCAGTTGGTGTCTGCCGCATAAGAAGCTGCGTTGGCCGTTAAAAACCTGATGGCAGCATGTGCATCCTGCAGGGCACGGTATACGGCAACCTTTACAGCTACTGTATCAAGATCGCACGGGTCTTTGCCTTTTTCCCAACCGGTTCTGTAGTTGATGGAAGCCACAACAAAGCCTTTATCGGCAAGCATTTCACAGAAATTTTTTCCATCGCTTTTTTCACCTTCTTTAAAGCCGCCGCCATGCATGTAAATAGTAAGCGGGAAAGTTTTGCCTGCAGTGTCCTGCGGCATATAAACATCAAGCTTCAGGTCTTCTTTATAACCGTTTGTATCAATCCTGGCGAAAGTTATATCGGCTGCTGTAAGCCCCGCGAAAGCATAAGGCGCATTATCATGCGCTGCTTTTTTTTGTTTACACGAAAAAATGAACATGCTTAAAACGGCAATCAACACTGGTATTACGGGTGTTCTTTTCATAAAGTGTATGCGGCAGGTGCAGGTGGTAAAATTGCACCGCAAGATAGATGTAAAAATCTGTAATCTGATTTGCAATTGACTGTGCAAATTCGTTTAACAGAGTTTTTACAAATATGAAATTGCGTTGTATATGGTGTATGTCAGTTAACTTACACATTATACATGCAGCAGTTTGGTACAATTTTTTAACCGTTACAGTGTTTAAATATTTGCGTTATGGTAAATTATGCAGAAGGAATTTTTACAAGAGAATATACAGAAGGCGGACTGAAACTGTATGCCACGTTTCACCCGGAAGTGATTTTGGAAACAACGGAATACACGGTTACCAAACGCTGGCTGGTTGTACTGCTGCACCCTGAATATGGTTTGCAGCCGTTCTTTATTTTACACAACGATCTTATGAAGCGGTGGGAAACAGACCAGAACGATACACACAGTATTGAAGATGAAATATTGCAATGGTGTGGCAGGCAAATTGAGCGTGGCAAAAAAATGAACAGCCTTTAAAAATTAAAGGCTGTTATTGTGAAGAAGCATTTCCCCAGTGCCGGTATTAATCTGCTAATGGTCTTACCATGACATTTTTAAAATATACTTTGCTCTTTGGATCGTGACCCTGCAGTGCAAACGTGCCGCTGGATATTACCCGTTGTTCGTCTCCCTCGCCTCTTTTTACACCATCCGGTTCTGTGTAATCTACCACGGTTTTGTCGTTTATTTTAATGGTTACATGTTTGCCTTCCACCCTAATATACTCCGTGTACCACTCATTGTCTTTTACAAATACATCCTTTACATCCTGTATGCCGTACAGGCTGCCTGTTCTGCGCCAGTCAGTGTGCGAATTGTTTACCTGCACCTCGTATCCCTTCTTGGGCCAGCTGCTTTCCTGGTAAATGGTATGAAAGTAAATGCCTGAGTTTGAGCCCGGCATGGTCATTACATCTGCCTTAAATTCAAAGTTTTTGAAGTCATGGTTCATAACAGGCCCATCATAAAAAAGATGCGCTGTAGGGCCATTCACTACAAGCATTCCATCCTGTACAGCAAATGTAGATGCGTTGGCACCAACCTTCCAGTTGTTCAACGTTTTGCCGTCAAACAAGGGAACCCAATCGTTTTGCCGGTTTGGTGCTTTATGTGTAAAAGCAAGAAGTGCGGCAACTGCCAAAGCCAGGCTGATGAACTGTTTCATAATGTAGCAATGATAATGTTAGTGTAAAGAAATCTGAAGCTAAACGTTTTTTGCGAATATACCTTATGCAATTCTGTTCAATCTTTACGCAATATGTATCACGCATGTACGTGCACAAAGATTTTATTTATTACTTTCATCGCAATTATCATCCCCATGTACAAAATACTATGTTGCCTCCCTGCTGTGTTGTTTTTGCTAAACGCCTGCACACCAAAACAAGAGATCAATGCAGATGCTTCAAAAGAAGAATGGACGAATTTATTCAATGGTAAAGACTTCGATGGCTGGGACATAAAGATTGCAGGTTACAACCTCAATGATAACATCCATAACACTTTTACGGTAAAAGACAGCATGATCGTTGTTGATTACAGCGGCTACGATAAGTTTACAACAGAGTTTGGCCACATGTATTATAAAACCCCCTACACTTACTACAAAGTGCGCCTGCAATACCAGTTTTATGGTGAGCAGTTGC
Source organism: Panacibacter microcysteis (assembly GCF_015831355.1). Classification (NCBI taxonomy): domain Bacteria; kingdom Pseudomonadati; phylum Bacteroidota; class Chitinophagia; order Chitinophagales; family Chitinophagaceae; genus Panacibacter; species Panacibacter microcysteis. Next base: position 1,629,713 of record NZ_JADWYR010000002.1, on the reverse strand, counting down.
AGGGCGGTCCGGGCTATGCAAGGCTCAACAGTGGTATCATGCTGCATTCACAGGCAGCAGCTACATTGGGTAAAGACCAGAGTTTTCCTGTATCGCTGGAGATGCAGTTTCTCGCAAGCGACTCTGCCAACAAGGTGCACACCGGCAACTTGTGCACACCGGGCACACTGGTTAGCATGAACGGCAAACCGGCAGACCTGCATTGTATTGATTCCCATTCTCCATATTACTACGAAAACGACTGGATAAATGCTGAAGCAGATGTATATGGCGATTCTGTAATACACCATATCGTGAATGGCGATACCGTACTTACTTATGAAAAGCCTGTTATTGCAGGAGATTTTGTAAACCACGATTTCAATTTTACCAGCGGTGGGTTTGCTGCAGATTCTGTTAAGTGGATAGAGCAAAAAGACAAACCACTTACAACCGGTTACTTCGCCCTGCAGGCAGAAAGCCACCCCATAAGGTTCAGAAAAATAGAACTGCTAAACCTCGAAGGCTGCATGGATAAAAAAGCCCTCAACTACAAATCATATTATATAAAAGCTGACAATACAACCTGCCGCTATAAATAATGCATACAGAAGAGCAAGTAATTGCACAAACCAAAAAATGGATAACCGATGTTGTTGTCGGTTGTAACTTTTGCCCGTTTGCTGCAAGAGAATTAAAGCGCAACACGGTGCACTATATTGTTGAAAACAGTACAGAGATCAGCGTATGCCTGGAAACTTTTATACGCGAATGTATGCGCATGGACGATGATGCTGCCACAGAAACGAGCTTCATCATTTACACAAATATGTTTGCAGATTTTGAAGACTACCTAGATTTTGTTTCTCTTGCAGAAGCCTTGCTGGAGCAGGAAGATTATGAAGGTGTTTACCAGGTTGCAAGCTTTCATCCGCAGTATTGTTTTGATGATGTGGAGGAAGACGACGCATCCAATTACACCAATCGTGCTGTGTATCCCATGCTGCACGTATTAAGGGAGGAGAGCATTGGAAAGGCGCTGGAGAATTATCCTGATCCTGATGCCATTCCGGAAAGAAATATTGATTTCGCAAGAAAGAAAGGCGCAGCCTATATGCAGATGCTGAGAAATGCATGTTTGTAAGATTATGTAACCGGCTGCATTGCTACTATTGAGCTTCTGTTGTGTCACTCACTTGTACGGTTGGTTGTTTATTCGGCACAGTGCAGCATGCTGTGTTTTCAATAAACACGCTATACACTCCCGGGTCTGTCAAGGCGCTCAGCTATGCCGTTATTTTTTGCCTGCTGCATTTTCCTGGCAGCAATACTAATGATCAACAACTGCACACCATGGTACAGCATCAGCGGCAACAAGACCAACCCGGAGTTTGGTGCATTTGCAAACAACACTTTAGACATTACAGAACCATGCACCAATGATTTCTTGGAGCCGCAAAAAGAAGCGGTTATCCTGTCTTCGCGGCTGAAATGTAATAGCCTTGTAAGCAGGTTGATAAGTTCATAAACAAACATCAGCAACACGGTAACCATTACCAGCAGCAACAACAGGTTAGAAAGCGCAAAACCTTTAAACACTCCTTCTTCGAAAGATTCACAGTAAGAGCAATAAACAATCAGCAGGATGATTGTTTGGTCGAAAAGTTTAAGTGCAGGTTTTTTTGAGGCCGCATATTCGCCAAATCTTTTGTTGAGCAGCAACCCAATTACAACCGGCAGCAACACCTGCAATAACAGCTTGCCAATAACACTGCCCAGTTCTATGTTGCCGTTTTGCTGCATAAAGATACTCATCCATATAGGTGTAATAAAAACGCCGATAAGACTGGATATACTTGCATTGAAAATTGCCGCCGGTATATTGCCACCCGCTATTGAAACCATTACAACAGAAGACGAAACTGTAGACGGCAGCGCAGCAAGGAAAAAGAAGGGCAGCCAGGTTTGCTGTAGAAAAGAAGTGTAAAACAGCGGCCTGCAGAGAATAACGATCAACGGGAAAAGAATAAATGTGCTAACATGTATAATAATGTGCAGCCTGAAATTAGAAAGGCCGGCCTTTAATTTTTCGGGACCAAGTTGTACACCATAAAAAAGGAAGATGAGTGATACGCCAAAGTCTGCAATTTCATCCAGGTGGAAAGGACTTGCTTTTGTACCGGGATATGGAAAAATATAAGCAATGCCCACAACAGCTACCAACGCAATAAGAAATGGATCGATGAACGTTCGCTTCATGCTAATAATGATTCGTGGAAAGTAAAATCTTTCATGAGGCAAACATTTTTACAGGCCTGCAAGTTAAGCGATGATGATTAAAACACAAGAAGGTGCACAATGCCGCACAGCGATCAAAGCGCTGAAGTGAGTGACACAACAGGCGATGATAGTAGTAATGCAGCCTGGGCAACAGTATTGTATTACGCCTTCTTTAAAACATCCAGGAAACGCTCATCCAGCTTGTGGCCATACCAGTCTTTGTATGCAACATCTGTACGGCCTGAGTCGAGCACACCAAAATCGCCTGTAAAATTCCATATTGCGAAGCCAATTTTGCTGGCGGATAAAATATCCAGCAGATCGGTAAACCAGGCAAGAAAAACATGGTGCGGCGTTTTGTTCCAGCAGCCACATTCGCCGCAATGTACCCCCACACCACTGTTGGCAAGTGCTATCCAGGGCTCGTAAAATTTCTCCAGCATTTCCCTGCTCAAGTATTGGTTGCCAACCTGGCCGGGCCATTTTGGTTCGGGCATATGTTCGGGATCGTTATTGGCCCACGGGGCTTTATAATGCGAGATTAGCCCGGGATTATAACCACGACAGCTTTGGGCTATATCCAGGTCTGTGATCTCTGTAATAACCGTGCTGCCTACATTGTTGCCATCTGCAATTACCAGGTGCTGTGGGTTTTCTTTGCGTATGGCTTCAGCCGCGGCTTTGGCAACTTTCCTGTACACCTCTCCCGGTACGGCTGATACTTTTGAATGCTGGTCGTTCATGTCTTCGCGCATGCCGGGCTCGTTTACAAGATCGAAACTGATTTTTGCAGGCGATACATTTTTATACCGTTTTGCCCACATGTTCCAATGAAAATAAAACGCCTGCTGAGCGGCATCATCTTTCCAAAGATTATACGGTTCATGAAAGCCGGCATTGATGCAGTAACCTGGTGCCCTGTGCAGGTTAAGGCTTACATGCATATTGTATTTATGCGCCATAGCAACCAGTGTATCTATTTTTTCTACAGCAGCATTGCTGATGTGGTATACTTCGTCGGGGGTAATATTGCGGCTTCTGTCAAACTCAAGATAGGAGGGGTAGGCGATAGGAATGCGTACAAAATCGAAACCCCAATCCTGCATCCATTTAAAATGTTCTTCTTTGGTGGTTAACGCACCAATGGCGCCTGGTGTAAAAAAGTCCAGCAGGTTAAAACCCTTCCATTTGGGTAATTTGTTTGTGGCCGTAACATTTGCCGCCTGCAGGCTTTTTGTAATACCAATGCCTGCTGCGATCAACGCTGACTGTTTTAAAAAAGCACTGCGGTTCATAAGCACACTGTTTTAATAAAGAAGGCATTAAAGATAATGGTATCTCTTTCCCGAACTGTGATGATCACCGGCTTATTTTACCGCTAATTTGTTATACTTGTATCATGAACAATGCAAAACTATACTGCCTGCTTGCTATGACACTGATTATGTTTACGGCAACAGCACAAAAGGGCTGGATACAGTTATTTAACGGGAAAGATCTGAATGACTGGGTTATTAAAATAAAAGACCACCCGCTGAATGAAAATTATGGTAACACGTTTCGTGTGGAAAATGGTGTGCTGAAAGTTAGTTATGATCAATACAACAATGAGTTTAAAGAACAGTTTGGCCACATTTATTACAATAAGGCATTCTCCGATTATTTACTCGTGGTAGAATACCGGTTTACAGGCGAACAAATCAAGGACGGACCGGGTTGGGCCATCAGGAACAGTGGCGCAATGCTGCACTGCCAGGATCCCAAAACCATAGCAACGGACCAGGATTTCCCCATATCGCTTGAAATGCAGTTCCTTGGTGGTAATGGAAAAGATGAGCGCAGTACCTGCAACCTTTGTACCCCGGGCACAAATGTTATACTAAACGGAAAATTTTTTACACCGCATTGTGTAACTTCCGTTTCGCATACTTATCATGGTGACCAATGGGTAAAAGTTTCGGCATTGGTATTAGGAGATTCTGTAATAAAACACATAGTGGGCAAAGACACCGTAATAACATATGAAAAACCCCAATACGATGGTAAGGATAAATGGGTGCAGCAGGCAGGCTTTAAAGATGGAGACCTGGTAGGTGGCGGCTTCATCGCCCTCCAAAGCGAAAGCCACCCTGTGGAATTCAGGATGGTTAAGCTTTTCGATCTTTCGCCGTATGTAAACGATGCTGATAAGCTCAATAAAATATTGAAAGAGCTGCAACAACGTAAAGACTACTGATCTTAGTTCTGCTGTTGGACCAGGTGTAGTTCTATCAGTTGGCCGATCTCGCCTGAAACGTCTGTTTCGTTATCTGTTTGTTTGTCCATCCAGCGGCCGGCGCCTTCATCGTCTTCAGTATGTACCAGGTGCAGTTCATCGCCCGGTAAATGAACGATATAGCTGTTATGTCCATCGGGTGTTTTGCCGGTGTTTTCTACTTTTACCGGGTTGTTCATGTAAACAATGTCGAATGTGTTATTCATCATCTTATATTTTAGGTTAAGCAATACCGGTATGCATCAAATATCATACAGTTTATTTACCGCAGTGGAATAGCGTAAGCGTTGCAGTATTTTTCCGGGCATTATAAAACAAAAAAGCACTTCCATTACGGAAGCGCTTTTTTTTGATGGGGGTTTTATCATTTATCAGTTTGCCACAGCATCCCGGTATGATACACCGTTGGGCTGCAGGTTGACATTTTTGTGTAGTGGTTTTGGATTCACGCCACCATTTCCTGTTCCTGAGTAATCAATGGCGTAAGCCAAACCGGCTTTCCTGAATTCTGTAACCTGGCTCGCTACCAGCGAAGGTGTGGTGGTGGTTTGTCCAAATTCATTTGTAAGCACATCTTTCCCGGTGGCGGCACGAAGGTAATTTGCCACGTCTGTAGCTACATTTGGTGCAGATGAGTTGGATGAGCTCTTGCTGGCATTTTCACCCATAGGCTCGTACCAGTGTATGTTTACGTAGTCGAGCGCCATGCCTTTGTATGCAGTGATCATCTTTTTACACTTTTCCAGTTTTGCGTTAATATCTGCACTGCCCTTGCCCTGTGCTGCCCGTACAAGTGATCCACTCATGCCTGACCGGTTGGCAAAGTCATCAGCTTTTGCCTGCTGGCCCTTGTTTACAAAATCCTGGTATACGCAAATCAGTACCATATTCAGGTTAAGCGCACCATCGGCTACTTTTATGCCTTTTGCTTTGCATACATCGACTGCAGTGCGCAACTGGGTAAGATAGTTTTCAATAGGGCCGGTATAATAGCCATCATTGTAAGGTTCATTTTCTATTACTGCTACTTCCGGCTGGTAATCAGCAAGAAAATCGTTAAGCTGGTTTTTGTACTCTTTCATGTTCGTCGGGAATGCCCTTGCACCGCCGTTTGCGGCGTATTCATTCAGGTTTAAAATCACTTTATAACCTGCTGCCGCAAAGTCGTCCAGTACAGGTGCTTTGCCATTGTACGTAGACAGAATAACGGTGTTTCTCACATAGATCATACCCAGCTTGTCGGTTACGGTAATTTTACCATCGGTGTCAAGCTGTGTGTCTGCCACCATCACTCCAAAGTTGGTTACTTTACTAACGGCATTCTGTACGTCTGCTGAAATTGCTGCTGCGGTCGTCTCCTGTACAGTTGAAATGGTTTCTTTTTTGCAGCCTGTTACTGCACTGATACAACCAAGTACCAGCATGAAGGATACTGTTCTTTTCATTTTACATTATCGGTTTAATAAATAATACACATCGCAAACAGCCATTACAGTGCATTACCGGTAAATGCAGTTGTGCAGGCGCTTACGCATGCCACGTCAAACACATTAAATAAACCGTAAAAACTTGCTTTACGGGGGTTACATTAAATACTGCAAAACAAGATGTTGCAGCTTTTTCTTCGATGATCTGGTGTAAATTATAGGTGCTTTGCTGTTAAGCATTTAAAGGACGGGGGTCATTTAATAGCGTCAAAAAATTTGCAAAAAAGGTGCCGCAATCCGTTGCTTAAACAATAAATCAGCCAAATGAATGTCGCTTCCGGTCATTTACTTCTTTTATTCAGCGGCCTGTAACCCTTGCTGTGCCTGACTTACAGCCGATAGTATTTTTACGGCATGTTGAAAAGTTAAGTGCGCCTGCGGTAGTTATCAACATTAGAAATGTATAAGTGCTGTTACAATTTTGGTAAGTTGATGTATATATTATATGCAACAACAGGCGCATTATGCTTTGCAGCGGGAGTGTTGAAAACATCGGTTGTACGTTGTTGCGTGCTGCAAAATGATCTGCAGTACAAGCGTGCGACGCAACAGCCGATGCCACCTGTACTGCAGCCAGGTACCAACAAAAACCGCTTTTACACACCAGCCCGCCTGCCTGCCATTTGCTGGCCCGGTTCCATAATTCCGTTTTCAATTAGCAATGAAATAGTTATAAGTACTTATCTTAACGGCAAATAATTGTTTGTCTATGCAACGCAGAAAATTCATGCACCAGTCTTTGCTTGCCGGCGCAGGTGTACTGGCAGCATCAACAGTAAACGCCGGGGTTAACCATAAAGCAGAAGCCGCAAAACCTTTTAAACTTAATTACGCATTTCACGACGGAATGTTTAGCAACAGTGCGGGGAGCAGCTTTTTAGACCAGATACAATACGGGTACGATATGGGTTTTCGCGCCATTGAAGACAATGGTTTTATGGACAGGCCCGTAGATGAACAGAAGAAAATTGGCGATAAGCTGGCCAGGCTGGGTATGAGCATGGGTGTATTCGTGGTCAACTTCGACCACTGGCCGCTACACACGTCCATGACATCGGGCGATAAAGAATGGCGAAAGAAATTTTTAGATGCCTGCAAAAATGCCGTAGAGTGCGCCAAACGCTGCAATGCAAAATGGATGACTGTTGTGCCCGGCAATTATGAGCGCAAACTGCCGCTGGATATTCAAACCGCCAATGTTATTGAAACCCTGCGCCCCGCATGCGAAATCTTTGAACCGCTTGGCCTGGTAATGGTGCTCGAAGCCCTCAGCGATACGCCCGACCTGTTTCTGCGCTACACAGACCAGACTTTTGCCATATGTAAGGCAGTGAACAGCCCTGCGTGCAAGTTTTTGTTTGATATGTATCACATGCAGCGCAACGAAGGCAATATCATCAATAACCTCGACCTTGTGTGGGATGAGATTGGCTACCTGCAGATAGGGGACAACCCCGGCCGTAATGAACCATTCTCAGGTGAGATGTATTACAAAAACATTTTCAAACATATATACAATAAAGGTTATAAGGGCATACTCGGTATGGAACATGGCAATTCTGAAAAAGGCAAAGAAGGTGAAGCAAAACTGGTGAAGGCTTACCGCGACAGTGACGATTTTTAAAATAGGGAAGAAGATTTGTGGCCCGGCTGCATTACTACTATAATGCTTTGGTTGCGTCGCACACTTGTACGGCAGTGCAACCTGCGGCAAGTGCAACCTCCCGGATAAAAAAAAGCCCCGCACCTCGACAGGTGCGGGTATTTTCCAATAGGTAAACCCTAAACCCAGAACCCCCAAAAGTTGTATCGTTAATTTTTCTTGATGTTCAATGTAAGTTCAGCCGGAAAGCCGGCCGAACGTGGACCATATAGCCCTGTTTTCCAATATGAAAACGTTCTGCTTACAAAAACGACTGCCATTGTTAAAAGGCGCACCTCAGCGTTATACCATATGTCCTCGGGTCTCCCAGCACTGCTGCATAGTGCCCCGCATTTCCTGCAGCAGGTAATAACTGTTCAAAATAATTCTTGTTAAGCACGTTCCTGCTCCAGCAAAAAACAGAGATACCACTGTTGGCGCGAAACCCAACACGGGCATTCACCAGCATGTAACCATCTACATTCAGGTATTTTGATGGTGACGGGCTGGAAGAAAAACCGGAGCGGTAGTAATCATCCGCCGCAATAAAGAACTTGCCGGCTTTGCCCATAAAGATGGCAGATGTGGTAAACTCTGCACCCAGCGTTGTTGTCCATCTCGATATGCCCGGCAGTTCGCCGCCCGAAATATCTTTGAAAGTAGCCGTACCGCCTGTTTCTTCCAGTGGCACCGGTGCATTTGTAAAAGACACATAAGTGCCTTCTGTATAAGCCAGGCCGCCATTTACGGTAAAGTGGCTGTTCAGTCTTGAGCTAAGGTCAATCTCCGCACCACGAATGCGTACCTTCTCTGCATTGGCCAGGTAGCCGCGGTTTACACCTACTTCCGCTGTCTGCACCAGCGTCTGGTAATCTTTTATGTTGGTGTTGAACAAGGTAAGGTTAAGTGTAGAACCTGCTGCCGGCGTAGTTTTGATGCCGATTTCAAAATGCTCCACATGCTCAGGTTTTATGGTAGCAAGGTCCAGTAGCACCTCACCATTCGAAGTAGGCAGGCCACCAAGGTTAAGCCCAACTGACTTATATGCTGTGGAATAAGTAGCATAGGTGTTTATCCTGTTCGATACCTTGTAAGTAAGAGAAAGCAGACCCGACAGATTTATGTTATCTGTATTTACATTGAACGCCTGGTCTGAATACACCGCTTTCTTAAGCGCAACCAGGTCCGGGTCTGTTGTTTGTAATCCACCATATGTTTCTCTCCTGTAATCAACTTTTTTATAATCATAGTTATAGCGCAGGCCGCCCAGCAGGTGCAAACGGTCTGTAATAGCAAGATCAAGCTGTGTAAATGCCGAGCCGCTGAATGTTTGCAATGTAGAATAGGTTCTTATACCATAACCATCAAATAAACCGGGTGTGGCCCATTTGGAACTGGTAGAACTTTGCGAAAATCTCCACTGTGCATCACCGGATTCTTCCGTGTGGTAAGGATCGGTTTTTAAATTCTGGCTGATACCAAATAAACCGGCCACAATGTTTAACCTGGAAGAGATATTACCTGCATAGCGTATTTCCTGCGACCACTGGTGGTGTTTGGAAGGAGCCTGCGAATAAGTTAACACTGCCAGGCCTGTAAAATCCCTGTCGTTGGAAGGATCCCACAGCCAGTAGCGCCACGCCGTTGTAGAAGTAAGCGTTCCCGAACCAAGCTTTATATCAATGTTTACCGATGCACCACCCAGGTCATTGTTCGATCTCCATGGTGTGTTATGATCGATCTTCCTGTCAAAAGGGTTGCGGCTGGGCAACTGGTATTTCAGGTCTGCAATAATTGAATCAAACTGGCGGTAACCTGCCCTTAACGTAGGGGCAACACCGGCAATTACCTGTGCATAACCATCCGGTCTTTGTATCGTTGCATCACCTGCAAAAATAATGTCTACTTTATCAGATGGTGTATATAACAACTGCGCCCTGAAGCCAAGATTATTCAGGTCATTGGTAAATTTCTGTGTACGCACATTTTCGATCAGCCCGTCTCTTTGTGTACCGGAGAAAGAAAGACGGCCGGCAAGTTTTTTGGTTATGCCGCCTGTTACAGAGGCTTTGGCCTGTATATAGCCATAGTTGCCATAACTAACTTCGAAGTTGGCGCCTGGTTTAAATGTTGGCCTGCGGGTAGTAACGTTAAATGCCCCTGCAGTGGTGTTCTTTCCAAACAACGTGCCCTGCGGGCCGCGCAATACTTCTACGCGCTCCACATCTATAAAGTCAAGCGTGGTTGCTGCAGGTCTTGCATAGTATACGCCATCTACATAAAATCCAACACCGGGTTCAATACCATCATTGGTAAGCCCGAACGTGGTACCCTGGCCGCGTATGTTCAATGCGGTATTTCTCGGGTTAGATGAATAAAGTTGTACTGAAGGTATCAGTTCTTTCAGGCGGTTAACATTAAATGCGCCTGCGTCTTCTACCTGTTTGCCGGTAACCACTGTAATAGGAATAGGCACATCCTGCAATACTTCTCTTCTCCTTCTGGAAGTGATGATCACCGTATCGGTCTGGAAAGCTGCATCCAGTTGTATCACCACGTTGTTTATGCCTGCGTCTTTCACTATAAATTCCTGCGGTGTATAACCAACAGAAGAGATAAGCAGTACAAATGGTGGTTTCCTGTCTATTGTTATAGAAAAGTTTCCTGATGAATCTGTTACCACACCTTGTTTGGAATTCTTTAAAGCCACACTCGCAAATGACAGGCCTTTGTTGTTGTCGTTGACGACCTTTCCTTTGAATGTTTGTTGTGCAAATGCCAGTACGGGTAGCATCAGCACGATCAATAAAAATGCACGCCTCATAGATTTTGTTTTGATAGTTCTGGTTAAAAATTTCTTTGGTTAATCAATCGGTTCGGACTTGTTCCTGGTAATAGCTGCTATTCCAATTCCTTCCAGCATGCGGCTGTGAAGGATGTAAAAATAGAAGCCAAAACTACACTAAAAAATTAAATTTATATAAATCCCATAGATTTAATAGGAATTAAAATGTAAGTTGTTGAAAAACAGTTCAAAAAGACAAAAAAATAGATAGATTTTTTTAAAAACTTTCCCGAATGTATTGTAATCCCGGCTGCATTGCTGCTATGGGGCTTTTGTTGCGTCGCACTCTTGTACTTCCTGTTCGCTACGCTGCATTTTATGCGTCGTTGTTTTATATACAGTTTTGGCTTGCTGTGCAAATTCGCTAGATAAAACAAACCCGTTACCGTTATATGGTAACGGGCATTGCCTTCTATACATGTGCACCCATTGCAGCATATTCTTCTTTTACCTCACCCAGCCTTGTCTCTTCATCTACGGCATCACCCACCATCGGGCCATTAGCGGCAAGTTCACTGCCTTCTTTTTTAGATTTTATAATGGGCCAAAGGAATTGTGCGTACCATTCTTCCTGCCTGTAATGTTTTATTCCATAGCCTGCCGGGTATTGCCGGCTTATGTGGCCCGTACCAAAAATAATGTCCCACAGAAAAAACATGTTTCCAAAGTTTCCTTTGTAATAACCAATGCCATCTCCGTGCGTGTCTGCATGGTGTGCATGATGCGTGGCAGGAGTAGAGATCACCCTTTCCAGCACCCACGCAAAAGGGCGTAACAATTTGTATTTGTAAAATGGCTTATCCCATGGCAAACTCGAATGAGCACCAAGCACGATCAGCGATTTTGTAACGCCCACAAACAAAGCTGGATAACCAAGCCCCAGGTACACCAGCGCTGTTGTAAGATAGATCTGCGAGAAGAAGATGGTGTATATGATGTTTTGCCTGCTGGCCATTGCCATACCCATGTACTCTGCTGAATGGTGTGTACGGTGGAAACGCCATAGCCATGGTACCTGGTGGTGCAGGCGGTGGTACCAGTATTGTGTAAGGTCATCTGCTACAGCTATGATCAGGCAGCCCCACCAGAATGGTACCCATGCAAAAGCATCTTTCCCGTTGGGAAATAACACAGGCAGGTACAGCAAGCCTACGTATGTAATAAACGGGCGCGCAATAATTTTTGGAACAATAAAACAAACAATATCCAGTGTTCGCTCATTCTTACTCCACTTATTGGCATATAAACCATAGGCAAGCTCGCAGATACCCAGTATTACAGCAAGTGCGGTAAGCCCCCATGTATTCAGGTGCCTGAACATTTGTACAATAATATTTGATGATTCTTTTACAGGCGCCGGCTGGTATGTAATCCATGGCCTTTCATTGCCAAGGTAAAAGGATGCAAGCATGAGCAACACCGGCAATGCATACAGCATTACGCTTAGCAGTATATCACGCACGAGCCTGCGTGATATTTCTTTTTCCATTTTCATCGTGTTTGGTTTTAATGATATAAAAGGTTAGTTTAACAGGTAAAATTGAATGAGCCATAGCATCGATACGATGAGCAGCAGCGGCACAAGGAATAGCGCAGCACCCACCGCTATCTTTTTAAACAACAGCAGAAAATCGTGTAATACCATAACTTTTATTTTAATTGTGGATAATAAATTATCAGTCGTTTGTTTCGTAATTGACCCCTTAAGAAAAAGTATTCGTACGCACCGGTCTTCGCATTGCCCGGCCATTTGCTGCAGTTGAAGTGAGTGACACAACAGGCGATGCCACCTGCACTGCAGCCGGTAACATTATATGCTTCTAATGTCCGCCGCCGGCAGGCGCAACTGCAACACCGTTTTTATGAATGCGCCTTTTCAGTACATCATCCCAATCGATCATCGGGTACAGGCCGTATTTTGTTGCATCTGCATCAAACAAAGCCTGTAACGCTTTCAGCTTGTCGGGGTATTTAACCGATAGATCATTCTGTTCATTAAAGTCTTCATTCATGTTATACAACTGCCAAACATCTTTACTGAAATCTCTTTTGATAGCAGCGAGTGATGCGCTGTCTTTTACCCTTTCGTCAATAAAATCCGGATGATGATAGGTAGCGGCCTTCCAGCCATCTTTGTAGATGGCTCTTGAACCGAAAATGTAGTAGTACTGTTCCGTGTGTTTTGATGCAGCGGTGGCATTGTTGAAAGAATACACGAGTGAATGCCCCTGTATGGAATCCTGTTTTATGCCACGCAGGTATTGCGGTGCTTTTATGCCAATGTATTCCAGCGTAGTGGGCAGTATATCGATCACGTGGCTGTACTGGTTCCTGGTACCGCCTTTGTCTTTGATGCCTTTGGGATAAAAGATGATCAATGGGTTCCTGGTGCCGCCTTCGCTGTGTGCATCCTGCTTCCAGTAGCGGAACGGCGTATTGCATGCCTGTGCCCAGCCAAGCGGGTAATTCGTCTGGGAGCCTTGTGGTGTGCCGATCAGATCGATGCGCTGCAGGTTATCTCTTACAGCATCTTCATCTGTTAACTGCCGCGCAGTGGGGCCGCGGTCGAGCACACCATTGTACGAGCCTTCTTTACTTGCACCATTATCGCCGATCATGAGGAAGATCATTGTATTGTCAAGTTGCCCGATGTCTTTTAAGTGCCCTACCAGTTTGCCGATCTGTGCATCGATGTAAGTAAGGTAAGAGGCGTACACTTCCATAAACCTTGCGTAGGTCTTTTTTTGTTCGGGAGACAATGTATTCCATGGAACAATGCCGGGGTTGTTTTCCGGCAGTGTTGCCTGTTGAGGAATGATGCCGATTTTTTTCTGGTTGGCTATCACCTGCTCCCTGTAAGCATCCCAGCCGTCATCAAATTTTCCTTTATAAAGATCCAGCCAGTCGTTTGGTACCTGGAAGGGCGCATGAGTGGCGCCGGGCGCATAATACAAAAAGAAAGGTTTGCCGGGCGCGGCTTTCTTTTGCCGGTCTATATAAAAAATTGCTTTGGTGGTAATGTCTTCATTCAGGTTATTGCCTGTAGGCTGAATGTGTGCATTGTCTTCTACGAGGTCTGGTTTATACTGGTCTGTTTGCGAACCCAGAAATCCATAGAAATGTTCAAAGCCTTTGCCAGATGGCCAGCGGTCGAAAGGGCCGGCATCGGTGGCATCCTCATCAGGCGTTACACCATATTTGCCTACGGCAAATGTGTTGTAACCATACTCTTTTAAGAGCTCTGCTACGGTTGCATCCTGTGCGGGAATTTTACCATCCCAACCCGGAAAACCGGCAGACAGCATTGTATGTGAAAACCCTGAAACATGCACTGATGCACTGTTTCGGCCTGTTAACAATGCTGCACGGGTAGGTGCGCAGATGGCACAGGTATGAAAGTTGGTGTACTTTAAACCATTGGCTGCAAGTGAATCAAATGTGGGTGTGCTGATAAGCCCGCCAAATGCAGAAGATGCACCAAAACCTACATCATCCAACAGTATCCACACAATGTTGGGTGCATCTTTAGGGGTGCTTACCGGTGCAGGCCACCACTCTTCAGATGTTGCAAGTGTTTTCCCGATCTTTCCCTTGTAGGATTCCTGGGCGCAGGCATCAGTCATTACTGATGCGGTGATAAATGCAAAGCCTGTTGCATACAGGGCTTTGCGTGGTAAGAAATATTTCATGTTAGTTGTTTGTTGTTGTGGTGGCAGCAGTTTTTGTTACAGGTTGTTTCCTGCCCGGTGGCGGTGGCGGCACCCTGTAATTCACTGCCTTTTTTGAATTGATAAATTTCTGCTGGTAAACATCAGAAAAGTCGATAAGCGGGTAGAGGTTGTACTTTGTGGCCGTTGCATCGAAGAGTGCCTTTAACTCCCTCAATTTTTCAGGATACTGCTTCGCAAGATCGACGCGTTCATTGAAGTCTTCGTTCAGGTTATACAAAGTCCATACATCTTTATTGTAATCGGCTGCGGGTATTGGTTTATCACCAAATGACGCCAGGTCAATCGCATCCGGATGGTGTGCTGCAGCGGCTTTCCAGCCGTCTTTATACATGGCCCTGGAGCCGAAGATGTAATAGTATTGTTCTGTATGTGTTGATGCGGCAGAAGCGTTGTTGAAAGAATACACCAGTGATGTACCCTGCAAAGAATCCTGGGGTATATTCCTGATGCTTGCAGGAGGCTGTATGCCAACAAACTCGAGTGTTGTGGGCAGAATATCTGTTACATGGCTGTACTGATTGCGTAACGTGCCTTTGTCTTTTATTTTCCTGGGATAAAATATGATCAAAGGGTTGTGCGTGCCGCCTTCGCTGTTGGCATCCTGCTTCCAGTATTTGAACGGTGTATTACATGCCTGCGCCCAGCCGAGCGGGTAATTGGGTTCTGATTCAGGTGTACCTATTTTATCTATCGCATCTTCGTTCTTCTGAATATATTGTGCTCTTGTAATGTTCTTGTCGTATCGTGGTCCCCATGCTTTTTCCACCACGCCATTATCAGCACCTTCTTTACTTGCACCGTTGTCGCCAATTAAAACAAAGATCATGGTATTGTCGAGCTGGTTGATTTCTTTCAGGTAGTTAACCACGCGGCTTATTTCATAATCTGTGTATGTCAGGTAGGCTGCGTACACTTCCATGAAACGTGCATATAATTTTTGTTCGCCTGCCGGTAATGATTTCCATGCTGCAACAAGCGGGTTGCGTTCCGGTAATTTTGCGTAGGCAGGCAGCAGCCCCATCTTTTGCTGGTTGGCAAAAACCTTTTCGCGGTATGCATCCCAGCCATCAGCAAACTGACCTTTGTAAATGTCTCTCCATTTATCGGGCACCTGGTGTGGGGCATGTGTTGCGCCGGGGGCGTAGTACAAAAAGAATGGTTTGCCCGGTGCGGCTTTTTTTTGTTTGGCAATGTAGCTGATGGCCTTGTCTGTAAGCTGTTCACTAAAGTGCCTGCCGTCGGGCTGTATAAATGCATTGTCTTCTACAAGTGCAGGTTTGTACTGGTCGGTTTCTGAACCGAGGAAACCAAAGAAATGCTCAAAGCCTTTACCGAGCGGCCAGTGATCAAATGGCCCGGCGTCTGAAGCTTCTGCATCTGGTGTTACGCCATATTTACCTACCGCAAAAGTTGCATAGCCCTGGCTTTTGAGTATCTCTGCTGCGGTGCCGTCTTTTTCGGGTATATAGCCATCCCACCCGGGAAAACCTGCGCTGCCCCAGTAATGCGCAAAACCAGACATGTGTACCGATGCGCTGTTTCTTCCGGTTAGCAATGCGGCACGTGTAGGTGCGCATATGGCACAGGTATGGAAATTGGTGTAACGCAGGCCATTGCCGGCAAGCGAGTCGATCATGGGTGTTTTAATCAGACCACCGAAAGAGGTAGAGGCACCAAAGCCAACATCGTCCAGTAAGATCCAGATAACGTTTGGTGCATCTGCCGGTGGCGTTACAGGCTTTGGCCACCATTCCTTCGATTCATCAAAGGTTTTACCAATTTTACCTTCGTAACGCTCTTGTGTTTGTGCATGCACATTTACTACAGATATCAATACTGCCGAGAGGCAGAGCAGTGCATTTTTTTTCATAGTATGTAATTTGTGTGATGAGTTTTAATAATGAGCCCGGCTGCAGTGCTGATGGCATCGCCTGTTGCGTCGCACTCTTGTACTTTCAGTTGATAATTCGGCATGGTTGGTTTAAAGTGCTCCATAGAGAACTACCTGTACAAGTGTGCGACGCAACAGCAGCCCAATGCTTATTCTGTTGCTTGTTCAACCCCTAAAAAAATCTTTGCATACATAGCGGGTGATATACTACCAGCCCGGGTTTTGTATAAGCAAAGGATTGAGATCTATTTCAGCCTGTGGCACAGGATACAATGTATCTTTTACAGCAGCACCTGTTTTGGCGCTGATCTTTTTAAGCGCGTCGTATAAGTAGGTACCACCTCTCCGCGAAAGATCGAACCATCGCTGGCCTTCCTGTATAAACTCTTTACGGCGTTCTTCGAATACCGCATCTCTGAAAGCCGCCTGTGACAAGCCTTCTGTAAGATTGCTGATGTGTGCTCTTGTACGTACCTGGTTAATGGCTGTATAAGCTTCTGCAGTTGGTGCGCCATTTATTTCGTTCAGCGTTTCTGCATACAGCAACAAGATATCTGCATAGCGTATGACAGGGTAGTTGATGCCGCTGTTGGCCTGCGCGGTTAATGGTGCAATGGAGTAGTCGATAAATTTATTAAAGCGCGGTGCACCAAAATTTACCACCTGCCCTGTTGCCGGATTTGTTTGCGTGGTAAAAAAAGTTACCGCACGGCGTGTGTCACTGTTATCAAACAACTGGTACAGCGAACTGTCTGCCGGGCCATCGCCGGGGTAAACAGAAGGGTTGTAAGAGTTGAAGAGCGCACTGCTTAGACTTTGCGTGCTGTTTTTTGCACCAAGGTTACTTTCAAACTGCGCAGAAAAAATATGCTCTTTACCGTTCTTTGTTGCTTTTTGAATAATGTCGTAGTAATTATCGAACAGCGCATAACCATAGTTTCCATTGATCACAATATGCAATTCTGCTAATGCTTTGTTCCACTCTTTCCTGGTAACATACACCTTAGCAAGTAATGCATGCGCGACGCCTGCTGTGGCACGGCCCTTGTCTGCACCGGTAAAGCCTGCAGGAAGATTGGTGGCATCCGTAAGATCGCTGATGATCTGTGCATACACTGCTTCTTTTGGTGAGCGTGGCACCTTCAGTGCATTCACATCAGTACTTACAGGATCATGCAGCACGAGGGGGGCATCGCCCCATAAACGCACGATGTTAAAGTAGAACAGTGCACGTAAAAATTTTGCTTCCCGTACCAGCCTGGCCTGCAAAACGGTGTCCATTGTAACCAGTGGAATATTGTCAATGGCCACGTTTGCACGGCTTATACCAAAGTAATGCTGCTGCCAGTTCTTTTTTATGCGGTCATTGGCGGGTACGTAAGTGGCGGTGCCCAGTGCCCTGACATCCGGGTTGGTATTTGACGGGCTGAACACCTGGTCATCACTGCCATTACCGGTAAGCAGGTTAAGGTTTCTGCCATACATCGGGAAGTCTCCGGCAGGGTCTGAATTCAGTACGCTGTACACTGCATTAACTGCGGCAACAGCATCGGAAGATGTTTTATAAAATTGCGAACCTGTTATGATAGAACCAGGTTCCTCTACCAGTTTATTGCACGCGAAGAGCGCGGTAGAAAGTATGGTAATTGCAAATATTCTTTTCATGGATCTGTTAATTAGAATGTGACATTTATACCGGCAAGAAATGCTTTGGTACTGGGGTAAGCACCATAATCAATTCCCTGTTTGGTGTTATCGGTATCGAAGAAGTTAACCTCAGGATCGAGGCCGCTGTAGCTGGTAAATGTGAGTATGTTTTGCGCTGTTACATACAGCCTTATTTTCTTCGCATGAATTTTTGAAACCAGTCCTTTGGCAAAATTGTAACCCAGCGTTACATTTTTAAGCCGCAGGTAAGAACCATCTTCCACGTAGATGTCTGCCACCTGGGATACGGGTGCATTTGTTGCACGCGGCATAGTACCGTTTGGATTGGTGGCACTGTAGCGATCGAGCAGTGTTGCAGATGCATTGAGATTTACTGTTGTAAGCTCCAGCTTTTGCTGCAGGAAGTTGAATATCTTATTGCCATAAGAACCCTGGAGGAGGAATGACAGATCGAAGCCGCGATATGTAAGCTGGTTTGAAAAACCATAGGTGAATTTTGGCTGTGCGCTGCCAAGATTGTGTTTGTCATCAGTGTTTACCACACCATCACCATTGGAATCTATGTATTTCCTGTCTCCCTGCAGTTGCGGAACACCTGTTAATTTTGGTGCGCCTTTTTCAATGTCTTCTGCGGTAAGCAAACCATTTGTTTCATAACCCCAGAATGTACCCACGGGCAATCCAACCTTAACAATTACAGGAGACACGTAACCTGTTGGTGCCAGTGGAAAATAAAAACCTGTTCCTTCACCAAGGCTAAGGATAGTGTTTTTATTTGATGCAAATACCAGTGTAGACTTCCAGGTAACTGCACTGTTTTTTATGTTGTCTGAACTGATGCTGAACTCAAATCCTTTGTTTTCCACGCTGCCTACGTTTTGTAAAGAACTTGCATAGCCCGAGTATAAAGGAAACGGTACATTCAGCAACAGGTCGGTTGTTTTTTTGTGATAAACATCGACCGTAAAATTGACCCTGTTATTGAAGAGGCCAAAATCGAGACCGGCATTGTATTGTGTGGTCGTTTCCCACTTAAGATCAGGATTGGCGATCTGTACGGGTGAGATACCGGTAACAAGTGTGCTGTTGAAGTAATAATTGGTGGGCGTTAAGGCAGCCAGTGAACTATATGGCGGTACTTCTGAGTTGCCCGTTTGCCCGGCAGATAATCGCAGTTTGATATTGCTGACCAATGGTGCAAGTGTTTTAAGGAACTGTTCCTGGCTTGCATTCCATGATAAACCGATGGAAGGAAAATATCCCCACCTGTTGTTTGCGCCGAGTTTGGATGAACCATCCGCCCTTAATGTAGCTGTAACATTATATTTATGCAGGTAAGAGTAGCTAACCCTGCCGAGGTAGGAATTTAGTGCAGATTCATGCGCATCAGACACGGACAATACCGGTGTGCTTGCATAGTTCAGGTTGTTGTATTTGGTAAGATCGTTGGGGAAGTTTTGTGCCGATGCCACTGCAGATTCGTCAGACTGGTGCTGCATGGTGTACCCCAATAATACATTTACAAAATGCGTGTTACTGAAACCGTGATCGTAGGTAAGTGTGTTCTCGTTGATCCAGGTGGTTGCTTTTACAGAACCAACGGAGGCGTAGCCTTTTACAGCAAACCCTGTTGAGTTGCCGGCAGGGGCGCCTGTATAGGATGGCGCGTAATAGTTTTGTTTGGCATTGATAAGATCAGCCCCCGCCGTAACTTTTAGCGTAAGATCAGGTACCAGCTTATATTCAGCAGAAATGTTGCTGAGTATCCTCGTCAGCAGGCTAACATTGGTAGTGGTACTTATATCCTGCAGCAGGTTTGTTGGTGTAGCAGAGTAGGGGCTTGAGATATTATACGTGCCGTTTTCATTATAGATTTTAACGATGGGTGAAAGCTGTAACAGGTTTGCATAAGCAGTATTCTGAAAGTTGATACTGTTATAAGCATTGCCAAACAGTTTGTTCTCGCGGGATGAACTTCCGAAAATATTGGCGGAGACTTTCAGTTTGTCCGAGACATTTCTTTCGTAGTTGATTCTGCCGGAGTAACGTTTAAAACCTGTATTTACCACGATGCCATCCTGGTTAAAATAGTTGCCCGAAATGAGAAACCTGGATTTCTCATCGCCACCGGAAAAAGAAATTTCATGGTTCTGCATGGTACCATTTTTGAGCGCAGCGCCCTGCCAGTCTGAGCCTGTGCCGATAGCTGCGATAGCGGAATCTGTGAAAGTGTGTGGTTTATTGTCGCTTTCGTTAATGTCGTTTACCAGTGCCATCCACTGCGTGCCATTGAGCAGGTCGAGCTTTTTACGTACCTGCTGCTGACCGAGGTATGCGTTATAGCTTATTTCTGTGCTGTTTTTCCTGCCGCGTTTGGTAGTGATGATCACAACACCGTTTGCGCCGCGTGAACCGTAGATGGCAGTGGCAGATGCATCTTTGAGGATTTCAATTGATTCAATATCGCTCGGGTTGATGGTGGATAATGCATTTACACCCACACCGTTGGATGCGCCGGTATTTACGTAACTGTTGTTGTTGTAAACAATAAAACCATCTATAACATACAACGGATCGTTGCCGAACGAGATAGAATTGCCGCCACGTACACGAATGGTAGCAGTACTGCCCGGCTGCCCGGAGCTCTGGGTAACACTTACACCCGGCACAGCGCCCTGCAGTAGGTTATCGAAGGCTGCAGCGGGTTGTGCAAGCACACTTTTACTAACACTTGCAATTGCTCCGGTAACGTCACTTTTGCGTTGTGTGCCATAGCCTACAACAACAACTTCGTTTAACGTACCCGCGTTTGCGGTGAGTGGAATTTCGGTGTACCTGTAATCATTTACTGTAAGTTCTTTCTGCTGGTAGCCTACATAACTAACTACATATACAATTGGTATTTTTTGTGCGGTAACAAAGGCAAATTCTCCTTTTTCGTTCGTGAGCACTTCGTGCGTGGTGCCTTTCATGTGTACGCTTGCGCCGGCGAGTGGTTCTTTTGTTTTCTCATCTACAATGCGGCCTTTGATGTTGAGGTTGTAATCTTTATCCTGCGCATGCAGGCCTGGAAAAAGAAAGAAGCAGGTAAGGATGCACAGCAGTGTAAATGCAGCCTGTTTTGGTAAATGCTTGCCTGGTACAGGCAGGTGCTGTTGAATGGTACTTTTATTGTACCTTCGGAGTCGGTTCATGTTAATAATGTTTAGTTGTTAATGTGATGCCAGGAAAAAGAACAGGTTTGTGATTGCCGTTACTTGACTGTTCTTCTCCAACTCCCGGTAGCAATACCGGGATTTTTTTTATGGTTTATAATTGCATAAAATGTTTGTTTTATAATGAATGATGAATATGTGGCTGATTGCCGGGTACAAAACGAATGCAGGTGTTGAAATCAGCAACAACAGCGGGATTTGGTATAATTCAAAGCAATACACATCGGGCCGCGCATCGCTGTTTGTTTATATTGCATGTATAAGTTTTCCATTACCATATCGAGTGCGAATGTAGGAAAAAAATTAATTCCTACTAATTTAGTAGGAATTAATTTTTTTGTTATTTGTGTATGAGCTCTCATTTATTTTTTAAACAGTTTGTTATGCAGTATCGTTGCTGCCTGATGTTAAGGTGTACAAGAGTGCGACGCAACCAAAGCTGCATAAAGACAATATTGCCCGGTTCAAAATGGCTTTCTGCCTTCCGTCATTTTTTGCCTGATGCAGCGCTGATAGTTTTCATACTTTGCCGTTCCAAAAAACTTCACTATTAATAATGCTTATGAGAAAATTACTCACCGTATGTACTTTGCTGATGCTTGTAAGTGCAGCAAATGCGCAAAAGAAAACAGCGGAAGATAAAAGATTTGCAGGTCTTGATACTGCTTTTACAAGGGTTCTGAAAGACTGGAACGCCGCAGGTTTTGCCGTAGCTGTAGTGGAAAAAAACAAGGTTGTTTACGCAAAAGGATTTGGTTACAGCAATGTGGCCACCAAAACGCCTGTTACAGCCAATACCAGCTTTGCCATTGGATCGTGTACAAAAGCATTTACAGCATCTGTTATTGGTTTGCTTGAAAAAGATGGCAGGCTGGATATAGATAAACCTGTACGCGACTATATACCTGAAGTAAAGTTTTACAACAATGAAATGAACAATAACATCACATTGCGGGATATGATGTGCCACAGAACCGGGCTGCCAAGACACGATTTTTCCTGGTACTACTTTACAACAACTTCCCGCGACAGCATGCTGAAAAGAATTGCGTTTATGGAGCCTACAGCGGGTATAAGGGAACGCTGGCAGTACAACAATTTTATGTTCTTCCTGCAGGGTGTAATTACCGAAAAGCTTACCGGGCAAAGCTGGGAACAAAACATTAAAAACAGCATCTTTAAACCACTGGGCATGGATAGCGCAACCGTTTCGATTGATGAGATGGTTAAGCAACAAAATATAGCCGTGGGTTATGGTTTAAAAAATGACAGTGTTATAAAGAAGCTCGACTATTATCACATCAACGCCATGGCGCCCGCAGGCAGCATCAACAGCAGCGTAACAGATATGAGCAAATGGCTGATGCTCTGGATTAACGGCGGTAAATACAACGGAAAAGAAATATTGTCACCCGCTTATGTAAATGCTGCTATAAGCGGCCAGATGGTTGTTGGCAGTGCATTGCCTGCGAAAGACAGGCCAGACCTGTTTTTTTCCGATTATGGATTTGGATGGTTCCTGTCTTCTTACAAAGGGCACTACCGCGTAGAGCATGGCGGTAATATCGATGGTTTTAGTGCAAGCACGTCATTTTTTCCTTCCGACAGTATTGGTATTGTTGTGTTGTGCAACCAGGACGGCTCTCCCGTGCCTTCTATAGTAAGAAATGTAATTGCCGACAGAATGCTGGGGCTGAAATATTTCGACTGGGAGAGCGAAAGAAAGATAGCTGCAGACAAGGCCAGGGAAGAAAACAAAAATGCTACCAAAGCAAAAACAGACAACGGTACAAAAGCCGCGCCGCCTACACATGCTTTAAAAGACTACGAAGGGTTGTACAACAATAAAGGTTACGGCACTTTTGAAGTGGTGGTAAAAAACGATTCGCTGTACGCAATGCCCGGCTCTAAAACATGGTGGATGAAACATGTACAATACGACATTTTTACACCTGTGCAAATGGATGCCGACGGGTCTTTCGATTCAACGGAGAACGGCACTCCATTGCAGTTTAACATGAATCTTTCAGGAGACATCGAGTCTGTAGGTATTACTTTTGAAGCAGCGCTTAAACCTATACTTTTTACCAGGACACCCAAAGCCAAAGAAGCAACGAAAGAAGAATTACAGCAATACGAAGGCGAGTTTGACCTGAACGGTATAACACTTAAGACATACCTGAAAGGAGATAAAACATTACACCTCTTTGTGCCAGGCCAGCCAGAGTACGAATTAATGCCGGTAGATAAAGATATGTTTGCCATTAAAATACTCAAAGGCTTTAAGGTGCAGTTTAAAAGGAACGATCAGCAGCAGGTTACAGAGCTGTTATCGATTCAGCCAAACGGAACATTTAAAGCGGTAAAGAAAAGTAAGTAACAGTTTAAAAAAATCAGCAATAGAAAACTTCGCTGCATTTCCGGCGGAGTTTTTTTATGTACCCAACATATGAATTACTATGAAGCTTTGGTTGCGTCGCACACTTGTGCTGTATAACGCTATGCAGCAAGGTTCGGCCGGCATGCAATAACACTGCAGCGCACAGCTTATCATTCAAAGGCACTCAGCCTGCTTAATTCATCTGCTATTTTTTTGTTCCATCCAGCCTGCTGCGTTTTGTTTTTGGAATGATCTGTCTCCTGGTCGTACAGCATGTCGAATGCAATTTTTTCCTGCCATATTTTGTTGAAGATGGCACGCAGGTCTTCAGATACTGTGGCTTCGTTTAGTTTGTATGCGTTGAATGCTTTTTTCAGTTTCCTGGTAAAGATCTCATTGATATCGAAATGCCCCTGCTCATGCAGCAGCAATGCGGTATCGTTTGTTGATTTTGACCATGATTTGTTTTTATTGAAAAAAGAAAAGACTTGGTAGTTCAGCAAATTATTGCTGTAGCCAAAACTGTACGTAACCGTGCAATCGGTAATTGCGGCATAAGACGATTGCATATCAGGCTTTGCTTTAAAATCTTTCCACGAAAGTTTATAACCCGGCCGCCAGTTAATGGTATCCTGGCTGAAAGATTTTACCGGTATTGAGAACATAACAAGGAGAACAGGTAAACAAAAAGTTTTCATGCGTAAAAATTAGTACCAGTTAAAGAACGACTGTGTGTGTTATATAGTATTCGTGTTGTAATGTCTTGGTGGGCGGGTACAAAATTGTATTATTAATGTTTGCTTCGGTCTTCGCGTTTGCCTAAACAGGGTTTCAACAGTTGAAGAGTGCGACGCAACAGAAGCTTCATGCATGTACTTAGCCAGGCTCACCAATATACTCACGCAGCAATGCTGTAAACGAAGACCGCGGAATCATGGTGGCACCAAGGCTTTCGAGGTGTTCGGTATACACCTGGCAATCTATGAGCTGTATGCCCTCGGCTGTTAATTGTTGTACAAGGCTGATAAAAGCGTATTTGCTGGCATTGCTTACAAGGCTGAACATACTCTCTCCAAAAAAAACTTTACCCAGCTTTATGCCATACAGGCCACCTGCAAGTTGGCCGTTTTGCCAGGCTTCTGCGCTGTGTGCAAAACCAAGCTCGTGTAATTTTTTGTAAGCCTGCACCACTTCTGTGGTGATCCATGTTCCATCCTGGCCGGGACGGTATATTTTTTTACATTGAGAGATGACATCGTGAAAGGCAGTGTTGATGGTAAAGCCGAAAGCGTTTCTTTTGAGCAGTTGTTTCATGCTCTTGCTGATCTTTAAGTGATGGGGGAACAACACAAAGCGCGGATCAGGGCTCCACCACAATGGCACATCGCCCTCAAACCATGGAAAGATGCCGAGTTCATAGGCAAGCAGCAGGCGTTTTACGCCGAGATCGCCGCCGATAGCGAGTAAACCATCTTCCTGAGCATCAGCAACAGGAGGGAACCATAAGCGATCATCCAGCGCATACAATGGCATGCTGTTTTTTTCGCGAAAGATATTGAAATAAAGAAGGGGAAGGTGTTAGATGGAAAGAAAAAAATGTTAGCTGTTAACCGTCATCTCAATGGTAGCGTTGATGTTTCTTTCGGTAATGGCATTGCACATGGGTTTCAGCGTATCATAGTCGCCATTTTTTACGGCGCATTTGCCTTTGTAGTGGATGATAATGGAACATTGTTCTGCCTGTTCTTCGGTATGTTCGCACACTTCCACCAGTGTTTGAATAACCCAGTCAAACGTGTTTACATCATCGTTCCACACGACCAGGTTGTAAGGAAACTGTTCCGCGGTAAGCACATCCAGTTCTGTATCCTGTAATGGTGAAGAAGCGGTGCTAAGAGAAATTGTAGACATGCGGCAAAAATACAAAAAACGACCTTACATGTACAAATGCGAAAGCTGCAGCACGCTATAAAATGGCTATAAAAAATTTCGAAATATATATTAATTTGATCATGTATGATGATATTGTGCAGGTATATATAAAATTTATCATGTACATATGATGCAGGATGCATCATATACTTACCTTTTATAATGCGGGCTGATAGCCAGCATATTGGAATGCAGCCGGAAAATGCAACAAGAAATTAATAAGGTGCCTGCATAACGATAAAAAGTAAAAGCCTATTTTTGTTTCCTGCACACACTAACTCCACCATAAGCTGTAACAACCCATTAAATTCAGGAAGTTTTAAAAACAGCAACCATTAGCGGACAAAAATTTTTTAAGGAGGAACGATATGTATTCTTATGCTTTATTAGAACCTGAATGTTATTACCTGGTACAGGAGAAAGAAAATGATGCATTAACATTATTGCAGGTAAAAGTAGAAACAGATACGGCCATGTATGTTGTAAAGTTCAGGGATACAGAGATGGCAGTATGGAAAAAAAAGACCGACAACATTCATGACATTATTGAATTACTGAGTGATGAAGATGTAAAAAAATGGCGGGAAGTTTATTACAACAATGAAGATGCTTTTTATGAAGAAGATGAAGATTGAATGATCTGAAATTTTTTTTCAAAAAAATTTGGCAGAGAAAACGGCGGGCTTATCTTTGCACTCCCAACGAAAAAAAAGGGAGTTTAGCTCAGCTGGTTTAGAGCATCTGCCTTACAAGCAGAGGGTCGGCGGTTCGATCCCGTCAACTCCCACAAAAAGCCTCATATTTTATGAGGCTTTTTTTATTTGCCCCGTCTCGTCCTGTACCACGTTGACTAAAAACTAACCCAATCATGGATTTAAAAGAACAGATCATTTTGTGCAGATGTAATTCAACAATCCGGACTGGATTATACCATTTCACGACCAGACGGGTTTATCAATGCCGATGAAGTAGATTATGCACTCACAAAAAAAGACAACCAGAAACAGTGTCTTTCATATCAAGAAAAAGTATAGCAGTATTTGTCGAACAGGTATTCAACAGCCCCCGAAGTTTTACAGAATAAACATTAGCCGGCGTCTGTCAAATCACTCCACGCATCGCTTCCCGCACATCGCTATGTTGTTGCTGTAATGTTCACGCATATAAGAGTAGTGCTGTAAACCCCCTGGTTGCACATATAAAACTATCCAGTCACCATAGGCAACGGCTTTCGCATGAAGGGTTACCGGCGTTGCAACATAATCCCTGACAGCATCATTCATCTTTTCGCCATGTTCGCCCACCATTAAATAATAATGCTGTATACCTTCGTCATTTGTAACTTTTAGTACCGGTGGAATACCTCCGAGAATACAGCGGATAGCGCAATCCTTATGCGGCTTGCCTTCACCGGGTTTCATTACACCAAAGAAACATTTTGGGTCTACGATCTCACCTTTAATATCAATTATTCCAATATTCTCCTGCAAGGTTTCCGGTACTTTACCCGCAGGCTCATTGACCATAACCAATGGCTTATCATTTGCATCTATCTGCATCAGCAATTTTCCATCGTTGTAAAGTAATGTTCCCTTTAGTGCCAGTTCCTTTCCTTCAAATGCAATATTTGTTTCGTTTTCCAGGTCTGCAATAACACCGTCAGCACCATGTTTACCAAAGCCAATCAGCGGAATGGTTATATAATTTTTGTTGCCCCAAAAATCTTTCCCGTCAAATACTTTTATGTTGGGTACAGGGCTGTGGGAGTAGACACCTGTTACAGTTGTTAAAGTGCCAAATTCAAAATTGCCACTGCCAAATTTTTTTTGTGCTAATGCAACCGATACACCCAACGCAATTGTTATGGGCAGCAATGCAAAAACGTACTTCTTTATCCATACAGCAAAACCTTTTGGTGCCTGCTGCATCCAGCCAATATAAAATTCGTCATTGTTCATGCCTGTATTTTTTTTGAGCCAGGCAACAGTGCAGCTATAGGGCTTCCGTTGCGTCGCACTCTTGTACGGTTAAAGCATTATTCAGCAGGTACCGCCGCACCCTGCTGCGTTGTTCCTGCTGTATCAGGCGTGGGTTTTAGCCATATTGTATTGCCTGTAATTTTTACTTTGTATGTACTTACTTTTTCTGTAAAAGGTGGTGGCGATTGCCCGTTGTGCGGCAAATACTGGTAGCCGTGCCATGGACAGGTTATACATCCATCAAGAATTTTTCCTTCACCTAACGGGCCGCCCTGGTGCTTACATACATTGTGAATTGCATAAATTTTGTTTTCGTGTCTGTAAACAGCAATCCTTTCTTCCGCTATGCAAAATATTTTTGCGCGGCTTTCTTCAACGTCACGCACATCGCATACCTGTACAAAACCTTCCTCTTCCGGCCTATATGCTTTCTTGTCTTTTTTCACCTCCGCCATGCCTGCTATAAGATGCAGCGTAATTAATATAAAAGCGCCGCTTATCATAATCACCACAAACACCGGGTTAGTTTCATATTGAATAACGCCAAGCATTACATGCATTACAACAAGAAAATAGGCCAGGTAAACAAACATATGCAGCGTCTTCCAGGTTTTTGGCGTAAGGTTGTGCAGCCAGAAATCGTGGCTCGTAATGGCCATAAGAAGAAATATAACAAAAGCAAAAAATCCCAATGACTGAAATGGGAAATCTGCTATAGAACCATAATGTGTATTGGAAGTAAATAAAGACACCAGCGGGTTAACATTACCCAACGAATGAAACTGCAGTATGCCAAAAACAGCATGAACAGCAGAAAGTAAAAACATTGTTACTCCAAGATGTCTTCGGTTGTAGAGAAGCGGCAGAAATTTTTTATTCAGCCTGGTCAGCGGTCCTATACTCAAAATAACATGCAGTATAAACACTGCCAGTGTTGATGTGGATCGCAGTAATACTGTTTCAAAAGTGCAGTCAGGATTTACTGTTACCGTTATTAAAACAAACAGTACCAGGTACAACACACAACAACCAGCAATTACCTGGTCGTATATTCTTTTTTGCCTGTTCCAGCCAACGGCTGAATATGATGTACCCATCGCTGTTAAAAAGTTATGGTATCAATAATGTGTTTGTGAATAAAGTCATAAACAACCAGCCCGTATGCCTCGTCTTTCCTGTCTTTAAACGAGGCATCCAATTTAAAATAGTTATCGCCACGGGCTTCAACCCTGCCAACCAGCAAACCATGTGCAATGTCTGTATCATGCAACGGCATTTTATAGATCGTTGCAGTAGGGTAAGTAAGTGTTTGTTTATTCACCCATTTCAGTTGAAATGCCGAACTGTCTGTATTCGTTCTTATTTCTACATTGTAAGAGGGGTTGGTATAAGATGTATGCAGTATTACCGGTAGTTCAACTTCCTGGTGTGGCTGCAGTAATCTGTCATTCACTTCCGGCGGGACAGACAGCCAGGCAACAAAAATTCCTGCGGGCAGTAATACGGCCAGTATTGCCCATATTTGTAGATGTCTTTTGCGGTGTGTTTTTGTCATATAAAAAAGCAGCCGGAATAATAATCGTACTTTGTTGCAAACAGTCGTCAGCTACGCATCCTTTTACAGCAGTCTTTTTTCTTTATTTGCCTTTGCCCGGTTTTTTGCTTTTATATTCATCCATTTTCTAAGTAATACAATCCAAAAAACGATGCAGCCCGGGATGATGATTACACGAAAACCCAGGCTACTGCCATGCGTGCCTTCATCAATGCAGGATAAACCTTTTGCCTGGAAAAAAATGGTAAACACAACGCCTGCCAGCAGGTATAGTGCAATTACAATCAGCAAACAGTAAACGACTATGGTAAACATGTGTTGGTTTTATATGAAAACAATGCTGTTGCCGCCGATGCCTGTGCTTTTATTAATACTTTTCAATGTAACAAGTGTTTTTACACTTATTACATTACAAATACACGACAAAAGAATAGCAATATTTGTCGCGTATATGACGATAAGAAGAATATAGTGTACCCGGCTTTTGGTTTTTATGGCATCGCCTGTTGCGTCGCACACTTCAGCGGTTGGTCAAATGCCGGGCAATGAACAGAACGTACAAGAGTGCGACGCAACGACAGCATCATGCATGTGCTGCAGCCGGGCTCATCATTTTTTTTCTTTACTTCCTCCATCAAAGATTGATATATCGTTGATCAGTTGTGCTACCAAGCCCGTCCAGCCGGTTTGATGCGATGCTCCGACACCTCTTGCTGTTTCACCGTGAAAATATTCATAGAACAAAACAAGCTCCCTGAAATGCTCATTCCTGTATAGTTCGTTGTAATCATTTACGGGACGATGACCATCAGCTCCTGTTTGAAAGATGGCTACAAGCCGTTTGGAAATTTCGTGTGCAACCTGGCCTAACGTAAGACTATTGCCGGAGCCTGCAGGAAACGCTACCTGTGCATTGTCTTTGTAATACGTGCAATAGGTATGCAATGCCTGCACCAGCAGGTAATTCATCGGCATCCACACCGGGCCCCGCCAGTTGCTGTTGCCGCCGAAGAGGTCGCTGGTGGCTTCGCCGGGCTGGTAATCGAGACCAAACCGCTGCCCGTCAATATTTAAAGTATAACCATGTTCGTGTATTTTAGAAATAGAGCGAATGCCGCCTTTACTTAGAAATTCATTTTCATCGAGCAATGCCTTGAGTAATTTTTTCAGCCGGCTCATTGGCACCAGCGACAGTAAGATATCATCGTGTTCTTTCAACTCTTCTATAACGAGATACTGGTTATTTTTTTCACGGTATTGCTGGAACCATTTTAAACGATGGTAAAAATCAGGCACTTTTACCAGCAGCTCTTTTTTTAGCACAAATACGGCAAACAGCGTGCTCAAACCCACGAATGACCGCACTTTCAGCGGTATGTACCTGCCGCCGGGCATAGCCAGAACATCGTAAAAAAATCCTTCTTCTTCGTCCCAACTGCTGGTCCAGTTCTCGCCAATCCGGTTTAATGATTCGGCTATGTAAACAAAGTGTTCAAAGAATTTTGTTGTTACATCTTCGTAAGCTGTGTTGTATTGCGAAATTTCCAAAGCCATTTCCAGCATGTTGAGGCAATACATAGCCATCCAGCTTGTGCCATCTGCCTGTTCGAGCGAGCCGCCGCCGGGTATGGTATTGCTTCTGTCAAACACACCAATGTTATCAAGACCAAGAAAACCGCCTTCGAAAACGTTTTTGCCGTGCATGTCTTTCCTGTTTACCCACCACGTAAAATTCAGCAGCAGTTTTTGAAACACCCTTTCGAGAAATGTTATATCGGGCTTTCCTGTTTTTGCTTTATCAATTTTGTACACCTGTAAACAACTCCATGCATGCACCGGCGGGTTTACATCGCTGAAAGACCACTCGTATGCAGGTAGCTGGCCGTTTGGCCTCATGTACCATTCTCGTAAAAACAGGATCAGTTGATGTTTGGCAAAACCAGGATCAACCATTGCAAGCGGTACGCAATGAAAAGCGAGGTCCCATGCGGCATACCACGGGTACTCCCATTTATCAGGCATTGAAATAATGTCTTCATTATTTAAAGAAGGCCAGTGGTGATTGCGTCCATGTTTTCTTTTTTCAGGGGGCGGTGGCTGGCCGGGGTCTCCATTCAGCCAGCGCGGAATATCAATGTTATAATATTGTTTGCTCCACAGCATGCCCGCTAATGCCTGGCGTTGAATATGGATGAGCTCCGGGTCTTTGGCGGTGGAAACAGTTGCATAAAATTCATCTGCTTCCTGTATGCGCTTTTTAAACACGTCATCAAATGTTGTATCAATGGCGCCCTGGTCAATGTGGTGTTTGCTTAGCCGGAGCTTTATAACAACGAAACTGTTTGCTTCCATGTTAAACTCATACATGGGTGCAAACTTGCTTCCGGTTCTTTGCGCTTCCAGCCACGCAAAGTCTTGTTGAATAACAGCCGTGTGAAACGCATCTTTCACAAAAGGTGTTTTGTTTGGCTGGCCATACAGGCGTTCTGTATTGGTTTCATTTTCCGTAAACAAAGTGCGTACAGGCTTTTCAAAATAAAAATGGTAATCGCCTTCCCAATAATGATCTGCTTTTACATGGCCATAGTTGTCACCGCTGTCTTTTAAATAAATGCCGGGTTTGGTATGCATCATACCAAAACTCCACAGGTTGCGCAGCCAAAGTGTGGGCAACACCGCAAGGTAAGCCGCTTCATTGCTCCGGTTGTGTACAGTAATGCGGATGAGGATGTCTTCAACATCGTTCTTTGCATATTCAGTAAAGACATCGAAATATTTATGGTTATCAAAAACGCCTGTATCAGTTAACTCATATTCCTTTTCAAACCTGGTAAGGTTGCGGTTTGTATGCACCAGGTCTGCATACGGGTATTCGGCCTGTGGGTACTTGTACAGGTGTTTCATGTAGCTGTGCGTGGGTGTACTATCCAGGTAGTAGTACAATTCCTTTACGTCTTCGCCATGGTTGCCTTCGTTACCGGTCAGGCCAAATAAACGTTCTTTTAAAACAGGGTCTTTACCATTCCATAGGGCAAGTGCAAAACAGATGTGTTGCTGGTCATCACTAATGCCTGCAATGCCATCTTCTCCCCAGCGGTAAACGCGGCTGCGTGCATGATCGTGCGGGAAATAATCCCATGCATGTCCATCCTCACTATAATCTTCTCTTACTGTTCCCCACTGGCGTTCGCTGAGGTATGGCCCCCATTTTTTCCATAACGGATCCTGCAAACGTTGTTGTTCAGCATTCATTGTTGTTTTTTTATGTAGTAAGCTTTTGTATTACTATTGGGCTTTTGTTGTGTCACTCACTTGTACGTCCGGAACTTTGATGAGCAATGGACCAAACATACAAGTGTGCGACGCAACAGGTGATGCCACAGGTTACCAACAGCCGGTTAAATAATCTTTCTGCAATGTATAAGCGCTTATATAATTTACCCGTTGTCTTCAAAGCCGGGGTATAAGGTCATTCCACCATCAACAAAAATAGTTGTACCATTTACATAGTCTGCATCGTCACTTGCCAGCCATACAGCGGTTTTCCCGATGTCTTCTACCTGGCCAATACGTCTTTCGGGAATAAGTTTCAGTAGATTTTGCAAATGCTCAGAAGTGTCCCACGCATCTTTATTGATCGGTGTTTGAATTGCACCAGGTGCAATACTATTTATGCGTATTTTCTTTGGTGCATATTCCTGTGCAATTGTTTTCATCATCAACATTACGCCGCCTTTGCTGGCTGCGTAATTGGCATGGCCGGCCCAGGGAATTACTTCGTGTACACTGCTCATGCAAATGATCTTACCCGCGGCTTTTGACTTGCTGTTAATACCCCTGCGCAGGAATTCACGGATGGCCTCCCGTGCACAAAGAAACTGCCCGGTAAGGTTTACGGACAATACAAAGTTCCATTGCTCAAGCGTCATGTCAACAAACTTTGCGTCTCTTTGCAGGCCTGCATTGTTTACAAGAATATCTACAGTGCCATATTGAGCTACCACATCTTTAAACATTTGTATCACTTCATCTTCTTTGCTTACATCGCACTTGTAACTGATAGCGGAGCCCCCGTTGGCAACAATATCTGCCACAACAGCTTCTGCCATCTCTTTTGCACCCGTTACAGGGTAGTTGATTACCACCGTTGCGCCCGCTTTTGCCATTTCTTTTGCGCAACCGGCACCTATGCCACTGCTGCTACCCGTAATAATAGCAACCTGGTCCTGCAGTTTTTTATCCATTATAGTGTTGGTTTATTTGTACAGTGTTTAAGATTGAGGAACAGCCTGCAAAAATCTTGTTTCAACATTTTGACGTATTGATTTCGCTTTGCCATATATGGCATTGGCTGTAACCAAAATTATTGTCAGATACCTGTATAATATCCAATGATTTAATGATGTATAAATTGATCGTTGAGTTCTATTTTTTTGCGGTTGTAAAAGAGTAAGCCGGCATCTCTTAATTCATTCAATAGTACATTAACGCTTTGCCTGGAAGTTGCAATTACCGCCGCAATATCACTGTGTGTAAGATAATTGTGGAGTACGATTTTATTACCCATGCGGTTGCCATCGGTTTTTGCCCAGTATTTTATAAATCGTATCAGTCTTGCTTTTGCATCATAAAAAACAAGGTCTGAATGGCGGCTTTCCATTTTTTTTAATTTCTGATTTACCATGCCGGCATAACCGATTGCCATGGCCGGGCTTTCCTGCAAAAGTTTTTTGAACTCTGCAACATTAAAGCAGCAGATGATCGAATTAGCGGTAAGCGCCTCTGCAAATTCATGGGCCGGCAGGTTGTTGGAAAGACTCAGATCGCCAAAAATATCGGGTGCGGTAAGAATGTCTTTAATAAGCTCATCGTCAGTTTCACTAAAGTCGGATATTTTTATTTTGCCCTGTATCAGCAGGTAAATTTTACTGTATTCGCCTTCACCGTAACTGATGTTTTCCCCTCTTGCAACTGTTCTTACTTTCATGCATGCGCAGGCAGCTTTTGTAAAATGTTCATCTGCATTGTTAAATAAAGGGTGAGCTTTCAGGTAAATGTATTTTACTTCTTCGTTCATGTTGGTTGGTTTTAATCGGTTAATGCTGCTTGTTTATATTGGTATTGAAACAATTACAGGTTACTGTTACGCTGTAAATACAGTTGCCGGGGAATTGATTATGCCTTCGTCTTTTGAAATCTTTATGTTGGTCAGTCATCATACAAAACAAGTTCCCATGAAGGAATGCTTCTTTTTCATGACTGCTGAAACGCTTTGCTGGCAGGAGTTTTAAAGGTTATATGGTTGTTGGTATAAACTTTCTGCCACTATTTCTTCCTGTTACGTTTTGTAATCAGGTTTACTCAGCTCACCACCTGGGATTGGTGGTGTTTCGATTTTCCTGGTTTTGATGATCTTCGTTCTGATAACTTGTTCCTTAAGCAATTTACCTGTTTGGTGTTATTTAAAAATATCTTTTGCCACTTTTTGCAGGTGTTATTTCCCCGTAAGACGATGTCTCCCGGGAAGCCTTACACTAATGGATTAGAGAAATTTTCCGCTTTAACAAATTTGGAAGATACCTGTACCGACCATTTAAGGATAAAGGCGCTCCACATGTTGTAATTGTTTTCTGCAAATGCCCGGGAAACAAAGGCTATTTATGGGCCAGGCAAAAGGTTATCAATTGAGCTTTCGTTGCGTCGCACTCTTCAACTGTATTGCCTGATGGAGCAGTGCGAGTGCCGGTACTCAGGTTGTTGATTATGTATGCATAGCGCTACACACTTATATCATCAACACACATATATGTACAACGGCCTTGTTCCAGGCTGTGTTGTACCTGGATAGCCAGTGGTACCAGTAGGCTGGATATGAGCTTATGATGCCGCATTGGAAACAGGCTTTGCTGCTGTTTGTACCAGGTCAACAAGATTGTTTTGTGCCCACACATTTGTTGCAGTACAAGTGAGTGACACAACAGGTGATGATAGTAGTAATGCAGCCGGCTACAAAAATATTTGCCTGCAATAAAAAAAGCTCCGCATTTTCATGCGAAGCTTTTATATCCCTTGCCCCCAATTCCCATTATGGTAGTAATACCTGGTCAATCAAATGAACTACGCCATTGGTAGACACCAGGTTTCTTTTATAGATATATGAACCTGAACTGTTGCTGTTGCCTTTGATAAGCAGGTAGCGGTCTGGCTGTGCTTCATCTACATCAATGAGCGTTGTGCCGCCGCTAAGCATTGTTGGCATATCTCCTTTGCGTACATCGCATGCAAAAGCCCTTCCTGCAATAACGTGGTAAGTGAGTATGGCAGCCAATGCGTCTGGATCTGCTGCATTGATATCATCTATTGTTGCAAAACCGGCAGCCATAAATGCAGCGTTATTTGGTGCAAACAGTGTGAACGGACCTTCGCCGCTGAGTACACCTAAAACATCTGTACTGCCCTGGCTTGCCCTTAATACTGCAGCAACGAGGTAACTTAAATCAGGATTAGCAATTGCAGCATCTACCACAGTGCCGGATGGTGGAAGTAATACCCTGTTGATGTCATGCATTACACCATTGCCAAGGTCGATGTCTGCAATATATACACCACAGCCATTTACATTCACTTTCCTGTTAGGCAGTGCATTTTCGCGTTTGGTAACAAACAACGTGGCGCCCTGTAAGGAAGTAACTGGTGTATTTGAAGCAACAGCGATATCTGTAGAGAAGATCTTACCGCTGGTAACATGGTACAGCAAAATATTTGTAAGCGCATCTACGCCAAGTGCAGTAAGGTCGTCTATGGTTGCAAAACCTGCATTCATAAATGCTTTGTCAGATGGTGCAAATACTGTGTACTGTAATGAAGGGTCTGCAAGTACATCATCAAGCCCTGTAAATTTCAAGGCTGAATCAAGAAAAGTAAAGGAAGTAAGCAGCGCAGTGTCTTTCATGCCACCGCCCCTGGCTGTACTGGCGGTTACGGCATCGCTGTATTCATCAGCCCACCACCATGCACCGGGTGCCTGTGCGCCAAGACTGTTGGAAGATAAAACGGAGTGTAATTTTTCTTTGTTTTTTGCACGGTCAGGATTTTCAGGTGCAGTAACGTCTGATGTTTTTTTACAAGAAGCAAAAAGCAGCGTACCGGAGAGTACCAGAGCAATCGCAGATAAATGTCTTGATTTCATAGATGTAATTTTTTGATGAATTAATGTTGCGAAATGTGTGTTATACTTTAATCAACAAAAGAATTTACCTGCGGATGACTGCTTATGACGAGTTGTACATTTTT
The DNA here is from genome assembly GCF_015831355.1 of Panacibacter microcysteis. Lineage (NCBI taxonomy): Bacteria > Pseudomonadati > Bacteroidota > Chitinophagia > Chitinophagales > Chitinophagaceae > Panacibacter > Panacibacter microcysteis. Next base: position 1,593,561 of record NZ_JADWYR010000002.1, on the reverse strand, counting down.
TCTCGTGAAATAATCATTTAAATCCGTGAATTGTAGTATTTGGCAGGCCGAAATGCTGAAGCGTTTGCTACGATGACCTGCCCCCTTTTTTACAACAACATACTAAGCCGGGATTTGCCGCACGCCCCAGGGAATTTAGACTGGCGGGCCGGGTTTGTATATAGGATCAGGCCTTTATGCAGTGCTGTATGATGAAATGTTCTTTTCAGTTCAGTGGCTATTTTAGCACGGTTCACGAACAAAATTATACACTTCACCAGTGTACGCAAATCTACATAGCCATGCGCCTGTTAATAAACTAAAATCACGTTATGAAAAGTACTAGCATCTTAAAAAATCTCGTATTTGCCTCGCTCCTCGCACTATCGATAATCAGTTGTAAGAAGGATGAAGATCCACAGCCAACACCTACTGATCCAACACTGGCAGAGATCGCGGCTTCTGATACCAGTTTCTCATTTTTACTGGCTGCTGCTACCGAAGCAGGGCTGGCAGATGAACTGGCAGGTCCCGGCCCGCTCACGGTTTTTGCGCCAACCAATAATGCATTTCGCGCTGCAGGCTTTGCTACGGTAGAAGCTATCGAAGCTGCAGATCCTGCTGCCCTGGCCGCTATTCTTACTTACCATATTATTGCCGGTACAGTTGAATCAGGTGATGTACCTGTAGGTCCAAATGCGGCAGTAACCGTCTTAAGTGGTGGTACTGTTTACACTACCGTGAACAGTAACGGTGTTTTTGTAAATGGGGTAGAAGTGGTTACTGCTGATGTCCTGGCAAGCAATGGTGTAATACACGTTATTGAGAAGGTGTTGATACCACCAGCCGGTAATATTGTTGAGACTGCAGCCGCATCGGCTGATTTCACGTACCTGGTTGCTGCTGTAACACGTGCAAGTGAAGGTGCAACTGACGTAGCCGGCGTATTGTCCGGTACCGGACCTTTTACCGTGTTTGCACCTACCAACCAGGCATTTATTGATGCCGGTTTTGCTACCATCGCAGACATCCAGGCTGCAGATCCTGATGACCTGGCTGCCATACTTACCTACCATGTGATTGCAGCAAGGGTATTTTCATCTGACCTTACCGACGGTGCAACACCTGCTACAGTAAACGGCGGAACAGTGCTGATAGATCTGACAGATGGTGCAACCGTTAAAGGTAACAGCAACGCCACTCCATCAGGTATTGTTGCCACAGATATCGTAGCAACAAACGGGGTGATACATGTAATTGATGAAGTATTGCTTCCTTAGCACTAATATAATAACGGCCTGAACAATCAGGCCGTTATATATGTTTTACTTATGATGTTTTTCAATTATAAATACCGGTATCTTTTTATCCTGCTGCTGGCACTGTATACATACATCAATACAGAGCTGTGCCAGGTGTATACCTATTTCCAGATCAATATTCACTGGTATTATTCGTTCCTGATTATCTTACTGATCACGTTTTTTACGTGGGAGGCCAACCGGCTACTTGCAAAGCCCTTTGAGAACCTGTTTCCGGGTAATGAGAAAGTGATTCGCAGAAGTATCATTTTCTTTTTTTCAGGCCTTGTGGTTTCTTACCTCGCTACGATCGGCACAGATTTGTTTTTTGCCGAAGTGGTACTGCACGAAAAACCTGAGTCTATTTTAAATCCTTTAAAGCTTACGCTTATCTACGCATCGCTGATAAACCTGCTGTTTCACCTGTTAAACCTGGTGGTGGTATACCAGGAAAAGTTTAAAGCGAAGGAACTGGAAGCTGAAGAGCTGAAACGGATGCACGCACAGGCGGAGCTAATGGCCATCAAACAACAGATCAATCCGCATTTTTTATTCAATAACCTGAATGTACTTTCCGGGCTTGTAATGCAGCAAAGTGCGGACGCGAATAACTTTATCGAGGCATTTTCCAAGGTGTACATGCACATACTGGCCAACCATAATAAAGAACTCATTGAATTAAAGAAAGAACTCGATTTCCTGGAGCCTTACCTTTTTCTGCTGAAACAGCGGTTTCCCGAATCTTTGCAAATTTCTGTGGAAGTGCCGAACAAATATTACAACTACTATGTTGTACCTGTAGCGTTGCAGATGCTTGTGGAAAATGCGATCAAACATAATGTTGTATCGAGGAAAAAACCGTTGTCGATCAAGATATATGCTAACGGAAACAGCACCCTTTCTGTTATCAATAACCTGCAGCCAAGAAATGAAACCGGGCCGTCTTCAAACATAGGGCTGAACAATATTCAGAAGCGCTATATACTTACGGCCGGCAAAGAAATAACGATTGAAAAGAAACCGGATACATTTTCTGTTAACCTGCCACTCATTGAAATAAACACGTATGAGAGTATTAATAATTGAAGACGAAGTAGTTGCCGCACAACGCCTCCAGCTTTTACTTAAAGAATACGATGAACAGGTAGATGTGATCGGGTGCTTAGACAGTGTAGAAGACGCTATTACCTGGTTTCAGCAAAACCAGCACCCGGACCTCTTATTGCTTGATATACAACTTGCCGATGGTTTTAGCTTTGACATTCTTAAAAGGACCACTTATAAGAACCCGGTTATATTCACCACGGCTTTTAATGATTACGCTTTGCAGGCATTCGAATACCTGAGTGTGGATTATCTCCTGAAACCTGTGAGCTTCAGTTCCCTGAAGAGAGGGTTGGATAAGTATAAAATGATATCAGCCAATAATACGACGAACTATGAGCCGCTAATCAATGCCCTGAAGCAATTCCCGCTTACGCAGTACAAAGAACGCTTCCTCGCAAGGGTTGGCCAAAAGCTCATTTTTGTAAAGACCAATGAAATAGCCTATTTCAGGGCAGAAGATAAAGTGATTTATCTTATTGACAAGCAGGGTAACAAACTGCCGGTTGATTATACCCTGGAAAAGCTGGAATCAGTACTTGATCCACGCCAGTTCTTCAGGCTTAACAGGAAGATCATTGTTGCGATAGACAGTATAGCACAGGTACGGCCATACTATAACAGCCGCCTGATGCTGCATTTAAAAGATGGCCATAAATCAGAAGATATGGTGATCAGCCGTGAGCGTGTTCCCGAATTCAGGGAATGGGCCGAGATGCAATAAAAAAATCAGCATGCCCGAAAGGCATGCTGATTTTAGTTTTTATCGCAACCGTATGCGCAGCAAAGGCTTTGATCGCTAGCTAAAGATCCTGTCGTGAGATCGTTTGTCATCCCACTGTGGGGTTGGCTCAAAATAACTCTTGTCTTTGGCATGTAAATGCTGTTTCACCACTTCATCATTCAGTTCAATACCAAGACCGGGCGCAGTCAACGGCAGGTTGGCATATCCTTTTGTAATCAGCTTTCTTCCATCCGTTGTCTTTACCAGATCCTCCCACCATGGCAGGTCGATGGAGTGATGTTCCAGTGCAAGGAAATTTTGAGTTGCAGCAGCGCAATGTACCGATGCCATAAATGAAACAGGTGTGCCGGCCTGGTGCATGGCCATTGCAATACCATTTTCTTCGGCATAATCACCAATGCGTTTTGTTTCAAGCAAACCACCTGATGAGGCAAGATCAGGGTGTACAATGTCTACTGCACGGCTGTCGATCAGTGGTTTAAAATACTTCAGCAGGTAGATATCTTCGCCCGTCAGGCAGGGTGTTTCCAGCGCATCAGACAGTGTTTTCCACTGGTCAGTATACTCCCATGATATTACATCCTCCAGCCATGCAAGCCTGTATGGCTCTATTTTTTTACCAAGCCTTATGCCGTTGTTTACATCAAAGTGGCCGTAATGGTCTGTAGATAAAGGTATGCCGTACCCCAGCATGCTTCTTACATTGTCCACCAGCCGGGCAAGCTCATCCAGTCCCTTATCTGTAATCTGTATTTGTGTAAAAGGATGCGCAGTATTGCCATAAGACATATAATCTTTCAGGTCTCCCCATTGCTGCAGGTCTCCTTTGTCGTTTTTCCAGAACTGGTCGTTCACCAATGTGCCTGGCTTACCTTTCAGCTCACCAATGCTAAGGTCCATTTTCAGCCATGTATAACCCTGGTCATTGATGCGGTAATTCATAAGTTTCTTTTGTTCTTCCGGTGAGTCTGCTTCCGGTGTATCTGCATACAGCCTTATTTTATCGCGGTACCTGCCACCCAGCAACTGCCATGCAGGTACGTTGTATGCCTTGCCAACAATATCCCACAGTGCCATTTCCACACCACATACACCGCCGGCCTGCCTGCTTTGTCCGCCAAACTGCCTGATGGATTTGAAGAGCTGTTCCACATTGCACGGGTTTTGACCCAGCAGCCTGCTTTTCAGCATAAGCGCATACCGTTCATCTGCGCCATCGCGCACTTCTCCCAAACCGTAAATGCCCTGGTTGGTATCTATGCGAATAATGGCTGTTCTGCCGAGGACGGTTGTAACACAATAACGCATGTCTGTAATCTTAAGATCTGACGGTGAGGAGTAACGCTTTACGCTTTGCGTACTTTGCGCTACAATGTCTTCAATAGGAGAAAACATAAACGCGCCGCCCAGTGCTATGCCACCGAGTGCAGATTTCTTTAAAAATGAACGGCGTGGGTTATCGTTTTCTTTTTGTTCAGGCAATTCTGTTGCGCTATCGTCTCCGGTGGCGGGTTGTTCTTTCAGGCCAAGTTTTTGCAAATATTTTTCAGATGGTGTCATGGTAATGTTGGTATATTTTTTATGAAGCAATAATTGTGTGGTAAATGTTTTTACACCAGCCTGGTTGTGTACTCTTGCTGAATAAAGAGCTGAATGTACAAGTGAGTGACACAACAGGCGATGATAGTAGCAATGCAGCTTAGTACATCAGCTCTTTACTACCATGTTCTGTCTTTCATAAATGTATCAAGCTCCTGTTTGGTCATGGGTAAGTTTTTCTGTGTGTCTATCCATTGCAGGAAATCTTTTTTGATATCGTCTGTCCATTGCTGGTCTATTTGTCCCGGTGTATACTTTCCTTCGCGCAGGCGCTGGTGCCCGAATGCATCGCGCAACTGCACAAACTCTGCATTCATAACCAGGTCTTCGAGGTATTGCGCAGGAATAAACACAACGCCGCCTTTCTTTGCCAGCACTACATCTCCGGGCAGCACGGTTGCCCTGCCAATACGTATGGGCACATTGATTGCACCAAGCATCATCTGCTGTATGTAAGAAGGGTCATAACCCTTTACCCAGCCATTGAAACCTTTGATTGCTTCGAGGCCTTCGATATCTCTTACCGAACCATAAAAGATAACACCCCGTTGAGATTTTGCATAGATGGCGTTGCCAAGGTTATCACCGATGAGTGTGCCATCCACAATTTTTCCATAGCTGTCAGCAACGTATACATCACCGTTTTGCAATACATCAATCGGCCAGGAGTTGGTGCCGCCAATACGGCCTTCGCTCTTGCCTTTTGCTTTGATCATGTTGTCATAATCCGGTCTCTGCGGCATGTACTGTGCAGTAACAACGCGGCCGGTCATTACGGAGTCTGGTTCAATGATCATCCATTCACCTTCAAACTGGTTATTGTAGCCTTTGTTGCGCAGGTAGCCCCACGCTTCTTCGAGCGAAATGTGTTTTAAACGTTCAATAAAACGGTCAGATGTTTTTGGTCGCCCGTCTGCAAAGCGTTCTCCTTTCCATTCTGCAGTCAATGCTTTTATTTGTTCCGGTGTTGTGGCCACCTGTTGTGCAACTGCTTGTAGTGTGAAAAAAAGACATAGTGAAAGTAAAGTTGGCTTGATCATACGGCTGTGAAGTTTTGAGTTCTTAAAGTAAAAGAATTTTCTAACATAAGCTGTGATGTTTTTTGTTCCGATGCTTGTAATAAATCTTCAAAACAATGCAGGTAAAGAATTTTTGGTGTACTTAGCAGCAGTAATGCTATGTAGCTTTGGTTGTGTCACTCACTTGTACGGCTGAAGCTTTACGCAGCAGCGCCGGGTTCGGTCTTGCTGTATTGTTTTAAACTTATATACTAAATGTGCTGCATATGAAACCAATACTGTTAACAGCCTTTTTCTTCATTGCCCTGTGTGCCGGTGCGCAAACTGCACAACAAAAGCAGCTTGCAGAAAAAATGGAGTTTGCCATACAACATGAAATGCTGCATAAATGGTACCCGCAAAGTATGGATACCATGTATGGAGGTTTCCTGTCTTCTTTTACCTACGATTTTAAACCTGTCGGCAACCAGGAAAAGTTTATCGTTACCCAGTCGAGGCATATATGGTCCACATCAAAAGCCGCGGTAAGATACCCGCAGGTGGCATATTACAGGACATGTGCAGTAAATGGCTACCGCTTTCTGCACGATGTAATGTGGGATAAAACCTATGGTGGTTTCTATACAATGGTAAGCAGGGAAGGTGCCGTAACAGACTCGGCCAAGATTGCCTATGGAAATGCTTTCGCCATTTATGCACTGGCTGCCTATTACAAATGCACAAAAGATACAGCAGCACTCAATTTTGCAAAAACGGCTTTCCTGTGGCTTGAGCAGCATAGCCATGATAAGGTGTACAAAGGCTATTACCAGCACATGCAGCGAAACGGTGATATCATAAAGCGTACTGCAGCTACACCGTCGGTTGCTGAAACAGGTTATAAAGATCAGAACAGCTCTATTCATTTGCTGGAAGCATTTGCAGAACTCTACAGTGTCTGGAAAGACCCTTTACTCAAAGAGCGGTTAAATGAAATGCTTGTATTGATAAGAGATACGATGATTGGTAATAAAGGCTACCTGACATTGTTTTTTCAGCCAGACTGGACACCTGTATCTTTCCGCGATTCATCTGAAGCAGTGATTCTGCAACACAGGGGGCTGGACCATGTATCATTTGGACACAACGTTGAGACAGGTTATCTCTTGTTGGAAGCATCGCATGTGCTGGGCATAGAGCACGACACACAGACCATGCGTGTTGCAAAACAACTGACCGACCACGCACTAATGTATGCCTGGGATAACAGCAAGGGCGGTTTCTTTGATGCCGGCTATTATTTCAAAGACAAGCCTGGTGTTACCATTATCAACAATGAAAAAAACTGGTGGTCACAAGGCGAGGAGATGAACACCCTGCTGTTATTGAGTAAAATATATCCCAATGACCAGGTGAACTATTATGAAAAATTTTTACAGCAGTGGGAGTATATCAATCTCTATATCATTGATCACACCCATGGCGACTGGTTTGCGAATGGCACAGACATAGACCCGCAAATAAAAACAGCCATGAAAGGCCATATCTGGAAAGGCAATTACCACCAGTTTCGGGCATTGATGAACTGTGTAGATATGCTGCGTGGTAAACCGTTTTTTTAGGGTTTAAGACAATACCCATACACCTACACTTTTTGCACCAACAATGAATACGCCGTTGCCGTCTTCATCTATAACGACCTGTTCGTGTTTATGCAGGTAATCATAAAAGGTTTTACCGGCGTGTTCTTTGCCTAAATGCATTTTCTTTTCGCTCCTGTTACTGTTGCACAGCAATACCACACAACCGGAACCCGGTTTGTCTGCCAGCCCATGCCTTACCCAACCAATGCAGTGCGCATCATCTATATAGTCGGTTTGTTTGCCATAAGCAAAATCTTTTCGCAACCGTAACAAGGCAGGCAGTTCTTCCAGTGGGGGAATTTCAACGGTTGTAGTTAAACCTTCTTTATTGTTACCCGTATAGGTGGTGCCATATAAATCCGGGAAGAATACACAGGGGTCACCCGTTTGCCTCAGCAAAATGATTGCATAGCCATGCGGCTTAAACCATTGCAGCGTATATTCTTCCAGGGATTGTAAGGGCTGTGTATCGTGGTTGTCGACAAATGTAACGGCAAACGCAGGCCTTGCGTTTACCAGCGTGTTATTAAAGATGGTTCGCAGATCGTAATGATCGTATTGGTTTGAGGCCTCTGATAAATTGTGGTGTAGCGGTGCATCAAACAGGCTCATCCTGTTATCGACAATATCGAGGTAATTGAGTAATACATTGAGATCATCGCTCAGCCAAAACTCGCCCAGCACAAAGATGTTGCTGTTGATTTCGGTTTTTACAAAATCAATCCATTCAACAAAGAAAGCAGGACTGATATGTTTAACCGCATCGAGCCTTAAACCATTAAAGGGAACTGTTTCGTAATACCATTTTATCCATCTTTTTAATTCTTCCCTTACGGCCTTGTTCCTGAATTCAATGTCGGATAACATCAGATAATCGAAATTGCCTTTTTCATCATGCGGCATTTCTTCCCATGTTTCCCCATATTCGTTGATAATACTGAAGATGATATTTTCACCTGTTGCATGATCGTGGTCAACGCCTGTAAAGCAGTGGTGGTCCCAGACGAAATCGGAATACTTACCGTTTCTTCCGGGAAATGTGAATTTAGTAAACGCTTCAATTTCTATTTCGTCGCTGATAAATTGAAGCCTGTTATCTCCATTTACTTTGCGGGCTTTTACTTTTTCCGTGGCGTCTGCGCCACCCATATGATTCAATACAATATCAACATACACTTCGAGGCCAGTCTTTTGCAACGCCTGAACAGCATTGATGTATGCATCTTTTGTTCCATACTTCGTTGCAATGGTTCCTTTCTGGTCAAATTCGCCCAGGTCATAAATATCATACACATCATAGCCTTCCGATGCTGCGCCCCGTGAGCCTTTGTAGGCCGGTGGCAACCATACGGCCGTTATGCCAAGCGCAGCAAGGTTGTCTGCCTGTAATGCCACCATATTCCACAGACCTTCCGGCGGATTTACATACCATTCGAAAAACTGGATGATTGTTTTATTCTTCATAAGATGCTTTTGATTTGAGGAGCGATGTTATAAACGTTTGATCACCGCCTTCGCTTCGGTCTTCGCGTTTGCTCAGTATAGCTTCAGCCGTACAAGTGAGTGACACAACCAAAGCTCCACAGTGTTGCGGAAGTTTGGCACAGCATTATATTTTGTGATTTTTTAGCAGGTGTGCATAAGCGAAAATTGTTCCATTCATCAGCATAACGTAACTGGCAGGAAAATAGCATAAGAGTAGTAAATGCTCATCTTATATGATAATACCAAATGCTACGTACCGCATACAGTTCAATAAAAATTTTGCTTTCCGCGATTTTGAAAACATCATTGAATACCTGCACAAACTTGGTGTTGATACTATTTACGCATCTCCGCTGTTGCAGGCCGGCAAAGGAAGTGAGCACTGCTATGATGTAACAGACCCCGATAGGATCAATGAAGAAATTGGTACTGAAGAAAAATTTTTACAGATCTCGCAGCAACTGAAAGAAAAAGGAATGTACTGGTTGCAGGATATTGTACCCAATCATATGTCTTTCTCGGGCGATAATGAAAGACTGATGGATGTGCTGGAAAGAGGAACGAATTCCTCATTTGCTCACTATTTTGACATTGACTGGGAACACCCTTCGTTTAAAAATAAACTGATGGTACCTTTTCTTGATGGTATTCCCGGAGACTTGTTGCAGAAGAACCAGTTAAAGCTTGTTATACACGACGACGCACTGTTTATTTCGTACTACGATAACCGCTACCCGCTCCGTTACGAGAGTGTAGTGCACATCCTTCAAAAGGCAGGGATAGATCAGGAAGAGATTACCGCACGTTTATCTGCAGTTATATCTGCAGGCCTTTCGGAATGGAAGAAAGAAAAGCACAACGCATTGTCGCCACTGCTGCAAAAAAAGGAAGTGCAGCATGCTGTGGATGAGATAAACCAGGACAAGGCTGCGCTGAAAACTATCATAGACGAACAGCATTATGTGCTAAGCGATTACCGCGATTCGGATAAGAAGATGAATTACCGCAGGTTCTTTAGTATTAACAGCCTTATCTGCCTGCGTATGGAAGATGAACGTGTCTTCAATGATTATCATCAGTATATACACAGCCTGTATAAAAAAGGATTGATACACGGTTTAAGAATCGATCATATAGATGGTTTAAAAGATCCTGCAACATATATTGAACGATTGCGCAAACTGTTTGGTGAAGACTGTTACATCATTGCAGAGAAAATACTCGATACAAAAGAAGTGATGCCATCTATGCTCAATGTAGAAGGCACAAGCGGTTACGAGTTTCTTTCTTATATTAACCAACTGCTTACTGATTTGCAGGGCAGTGAAAAGTTGCTGGCTTACTATAAAAACCTTGTTCCGGAAGCAAATGATTTTTATGGATTGGTATATGAAAAGAAACTAGCTTTTCTTAAAACAAGCATGCAGGGCGAGTGGAGCAATTTGGTGAGGATGCTTGCCGAAAACAACATCATCAGCAATATGCCTGCAAAAGAGCAGGCTGTTAAAGAAGCGCTTGCTGTATTCATGGCGTCATTTCCTGTTTACAGGGTCTACGCAAACAAATTCCCCATAGAACCGGAAGAGCAAAAACACATTGATGACGCATTTGACAAAGCAGCGCAGCATGCGCCGCATTTGCAAACAGCATTGAGCGATCTGAAAAAGATTTTTAACACAGAAAGTGATGCACACATACGTTTCATTCAGCGGTTGATGCAGTTTACCGGCCCGCTTGCTGCAAAGGGTGTGGAAGACACTACATTTTACATTTACAATCCGTTAATCGGTCATAATGAAGTGGGCGATCAGCCTTGTGAACTTGGTGTTGCCATTAATGCTTTTCATGAGAAGATGAAGGTGCGCAGCCAGGATAATCCCCTGTCGCTAAACTGTACTTCCACGCACGATACCAAGCGCGGGGAAGACAATCGTATAAGAATAAATCTTGTGAGTGAAGTGCCCGAAGAATGGATGGCAAATATAGAAAAATGGCGAGGCATGAATTATCAGTACAAGACACAGGTACAGCATGCAGATGCGCCTTCTGTAAACGACGAATATTTCCTGTACCAGTCATTGCTGGGCAGTCTGGATATCGATACGGGCATCAACGATGCATATATCGAACGCACCTGCGCGTTTTTTATTAAAGCTATAAGAGAAGCCAAAGTGCATACAACGCACGACCATCCTGATACAGCGTACGAGGATGCATGTACCAATTTCATAAAAGAGATATTGCACAATGAAACTTTCACCTCTTCTTTCAAGGCCTTTGCAGGTAAGATCATCGACTATAGTTATACGCACAGTTTATCGCAGGTAGTCATCAAATCTACAGCGCCTGGTATACCAGATTTTTACCAGGGTTGCGAGTTGTGGAACCTGAGTTATGTAGACCCCGATAACAGGCGTGCTGTTGATTATGATAAGCTTGGTGATTTATTGAAAAACATATTCAATCATACCAGACAAGCAGAACTGCTGCAGTATTTACAACACAACAAGGCTGTCGGTGCGCAAAAATTATATGCCACACACAAGCTGTTGCAGTTAAGGAAAAAGATGCATTCATTGTTTACTGGCGGAGAATATCAGGAGATTGTTGTACCGCATGCAGACAGGCATTTGCTTGCTTACGTAAGAAAGCATGATCACCAATATGTACTCATAATGGTACCATTAAATATTGCGAATCATCGAAATGCTTTTGATGATGTGCATGTAACCTTACCGCACGAATTGCCCGGCAGGTGGAAGAATATCTTTACCGATGCAACAACAGATTTTAGCGTTCATACCACACTAAAATCCATGTTCGAAAATTTTCCCGTAGCCGTTTATACCAATGAATAATTTTTTGGTACCCGGCTGTATCACCACGGGAGACTTTGGTTGCGTCGCACTCTTTTACGGCATCACTTTACTCAGCAAACCCCGGTACAATCTGCGTTTATTGTACCGGGGTTTACTTTCCAGGTATCAGCGTGTTTACAAAGCAATGCCTGGTTGTCTTACCTGCCGGGTATGATCGTGTTGTCTGTTAATTGCATGCGTGTACGGGGAAAACTTTCAGGATAGTTATCTTTTATATAGCGCAGCATAGCTTCGCGCAGGAAGCAGCGCAGGTCGAAGCCGTTGCCGGAGTTAGTGGTGCTGATGAGCAGTCGCACCTCCACCGTTTTGTCGGTAAAGTTCGTCACCTGTAACACAGCAACACGTTTATCCCACAAAGGATGGTCTTTCACAAGCCGGTTGAATTCTTCTCTCAGCGCATCAACGGGTACAGTATAATCGAGGTACATCATTACCGCACTCAGCATTTCTGAATGCGTGCGTGTCCAGTTTTGAAAAGGCTTTTCCACAAAATAATTAATTGGTAAGATCAGCCGCCGCTGATCCCAAATATTCAACACAACATACGTTAGTGTAATTTCTTCCACCCGGCCCCACTCACCTTCCACAACCAATACATCATCAATACGCAGTGGCTGTGTAAATGCGATCTGAAAACCAGCGAGTATATTGCCCAGCGATTTTTGTGCGGCAAACCCGATAATGATACCGCCGATACCTACACCCGTAAGCAGGCCGGCACCAAGTTTCCTCAGGTTTTCGAAGCTTAGCAGTACAAAACATACAGCACATAAAATAATAATCGAAACGATCAGTTTGCGGAGAAACTGTAATTGTGTTCTGATCTTTCTTTCACGCAGGTTATCCGGCTTGTTGATCCGGAATTTGTATACCACAAAATCTGAAATAACGTTTATGATGCTGATTAATAAGACAGTAAAAAATGCAATGAGTGCTATTTCCGTTATCTTATCAATCACCGCAAGTACAGGAGCGCTTACTTTCATGAACGGCAACATCATGTTGAAAACAAAAACCGGCAAAAAGTACGTGAGTGGTGTGGAAAGATTTTTTAGTATAGAACGAAGGAGCGAGAACTCCTCGTTATCGTGGCTGATAAGCCCGGTAAGCGCTTTGAAAATAAATTTGATCAGGATGCCTATTACAACGGCAGCCACGATCAGCAACAGGTTCCATAAAAACGGTGGAAGGGATTCAAAGTATTTACTCATTTGCTCAAACATGCTGGTAATTTGCCCCATAAATTCCAAGATTATGCCACTACTTTGAGCAGGTATTAACATAGAAATAAAAAGAACAGTGGCCAAACAATATATCAGGCAAACTATTTGAAATGCAGAGAATATGCCGGTGAGAACAACAAAACTAAAACACCCCGAGTGGTGTAAGAATGCAATCATTTACGAAGTAAATATCAGGCAATACACAGAAGAAGGCACTTTTAATGCTTTCAGCAAACACCTGCCAAGGTTGAAAGATCTTGGGGTGGATATAATCTGGATAATGCCCATACACCCGATTGGAGTAAAAAACAGGAAAGGAACATTGGGTAGCCCTTATGCTGTAAAAGACTATTATGCCGTTAACCCGGAATTCGGTTCCATGCAGGATTTCAAAAACCTGGTAGAAGCGATCCATCAACACGGCATGTACGTAATACTGGATTGGGTTGCCAACCACTCCTCGTGGGATAATAAACTGGTGACGCAGCATCCTGAATGGTACACCAAAACACCGGAAGGCCATTTTCAGCCTACACCCTGGTATGACTGGGAAGATATTATAGATTTTGATTACGACCAGCCGGGCATCAGGAAATATATGCTGGCGGCATTAAAATACTGGATGACTGAAACCGGTATTGATGGTTACCGTTGTGATGTGGCAGGATTTGTACCCAATGACTTCTGGAATAAAGTAAGGGCACAACTCGATAAGATAAGACCCGTATTTATGCTGGCCGAATGGGAATCCCGTGACATGCACGAGAGAGCTTTCGACATGACTTACTCCTGGAGCCTTTATGAAAGCATGCATAGCGTAACAGTAGAACGGAAAAAATTTGCCGCACTTGTTGAATACATTGCGCATGATGTTAATACTGTGCCTGCTAACGATATCAGGATGTTGTTCACAGATAACCATGATAAAAATACCTGGACGGGAACGCCGTTTGAAATGTTTGGTGACGGACTTGAGGCATGCATTGTACTAACCTGCATAGCCAGGGGCATGCCGCTGGTGTACAACGGCCAGGAAGCGGGAAACCCTAAACAGCTTCCTTTTTTTGAAAAAGATGTGATCGACTGGCAGCCACATCCATTCTTTGAACTGTATAAGAAACTGTTTGCACTGAAACATGAGAACCGCGCGTTGTGGAACGGGGAGTGGGGAGGAGAGATGTTGCGTATATACAATGATAAACCATCTCAGGTAATCTCTTTTGTAAGAGAGAAAAACAGCGATAAGGTTATAGCAGCGTTTAACTTTAGTGAACAGCCTGCAGAGGTCAGGCTGCAAACAAAATATCATATCGGTTATTATAACAACCTTTTTACTGCCGAAATGGTGCAATTTACCGGTGATGACGCTTTCGTATTGCCTGCATGGGGATATATTGTACTGGTGAGAAAGATCATGCCTTCATGATTAATGCGCTTCATCATCTTTGCCAATGCCTGCATTGCCTTTCACCGGCGATTCGTCTTCGTTTTTGTGGTCGCCCGGATCAACATCTTTTGATACCGGCACGTGAAAGGGTGTCTTTTTTTGCTGTCTGCCGTCATTTGATTGTTCACTATGCTGATGAGGCGGGTTTGCCGAAGGTGTATTATTGTTTTCCATAACGATGCGTTTTTAAAAATGATGCACTTATTGTGCCGTTAATGTTGGCGTTGCAGCATTCTCAAAAAAGCTTGCGGTGAAGGCTGAATTTCCAGCACGGATAAACTAACAGATCGTAGCAGCTGAGAAATTTGCTACAGTACAAGTGTGCGACGCAAGGGACGATGCCATAAAAGACGCTGCCGGGTACAGCATTAAAAAACGCCGCATTGCTGCAACGTTTGATGTTTCCACAAGAAATTCGATTAGCAACGGCCTGTTATTCCAGGTATGCTTTTACAGGTATTGGTGTTTTTACAGACTTGTAAGATGAAAAAGAGTTTAACCAATATGGTGCCAGAGGCACTTTTTTTTTGTTTAATTTTCCTGCATTTTATAAAATAAATATTTTAACAGATTGGGATTGTTTATTAAGTTTACACAACAACTACTCTCTGAAAACTCGCCGGTATTTTATCCTTTAAATCTAAAATCTGCTATCTATGACCATTTATGTTTCACGTGGCGGGGAAAACATTGCTGCATCTGTATTGTACAACTTTAAAAAAGCTTGTAATGTGGTTGTACTAAGGCTACACAAAACTTTTTTTTCAGACCAGAATGATCTTGTACTACTGTATGATGTAGTTGATAAGAAGTGGACTGAAATGTCTCATCTTGAAGAAAGTGAGCCATTGTTTTTTGAGCAGGTGAAAAACCGTTTGAAAAATGTACTTACAGAGGCAGAGGTAACGCTTCAAAAAACATTGCGCATAAAACCTGCCAATGAAGCGTTCCTTGACGAACTGAAGTTTAACGTCTAAGCATTTACGTTACTGTATTTTATACATGCATATAATCTTTCAGCCAGTTGTATGCATCTAAGCCATTGTATTTTTACAATGGCTTTACTGCCTTTTTACCACGGTGAGAACAGCTGTTATTGTTTGTTGTATGATATACGCCAGATGGTGTTGCTTACGTCATCTGTTACAAGCATGGAGCCATCTGCCAAAAATGCAACGCAAACGGGTCTTCCATGCACTTCGCTGTTGTTGATGTTATCTACAAAACCTGTAAGAAAATCCTGCGCATCGCCGGAAGGTTGGCCATCTTTGAACGGAACAAATATTACTTTGTATCCTGATAATGCCGATCTGTTCCAGGAACCGTGCTGTGCAACAAAAACGCCATTGCGGTATTTTTCCGGAAACATATTTCCGCTGTAAAACGCAAGGCCCAGGCTGGCTGTGTGTGCCCCGACCAGCATATCTGGTACTATTACCGTCCTGGCGGTATCTGCATTTTCTTTGCCAGACCACCTCGGGTCTACCTTGTTGCCATGATAGTTGAAAGGCCATCCATAATAGCCATCTTCTTTTACCGATGTTATATAATCGGGTACCAGTTCATCGCCCAACCCGTCCCGTTCATTTACGGCGGTCCAGAGCGTGTTGGTGCCCGGAGCCCATGCCATACCCACCGGATTGCGAAGGCCGCCGGCAAAGATGCGTTCGCCGCTTCCATCTGTGTTTACTTCTAGGATACATGCCCGTCGTACCTCATTTTCGAGCCCATGCTCTGCAACATTGCTACCAGAGCCAACGGCAATGTATAGCTTGTCCTGTTGTTTGTTGGTAATGATATTCCTTGCCCAATGCTGGTTGTGTTTTCCTGCTGGCAGCTCAAGGATTGTTTTACCGGTGGTAGTAATAGCTGTAGCTCCTGCTTTGTACTGATACATCTTCAAGGCATCTGTATTACCAACATAAAAGGCGTCATTGATTATGAGCATACCGAAAGGTTGGTTGAGGCCTTCCAGGAAAATATGCCGGCTTTCTGCAATGCCATTGTTATCAGCATCTTTAAATAACGTTATCCTGTTTGCGCTGGTACCATAATGTTGCGTACTTAGCCGCGGAGAGAGCTTAGAACCAAGCTTCTTAATACCCTTTAATACTGTGTTGGATTCAGCAACAAAAATATCCCCGTTCCTGCCCACATATATCCACCGCGGGTGATCCAGATCTCCGGCAAATTTGGTGACAGTAAACCCGGCGGGTGCAACGGGTTTTTGATCACTATGCCAACCAGTAACCTTGCTGAAATTTGTGGACGATGGTGTGGCGTAAGGGTATGGCAATGTATCGGGATTGTAGCCACTCGTTTTATAAGAGCCTTCCCATGTAACGCTGTTGATCTTTTTTGAATTACATGCACACAGCATGACGACGCTTGTAAACAAAACAGGAAAACTTTTCGACATATCTTTTTTTTGAACCTATATAGAACACAAAGTATGCCCGATGTTTTTCGTTCCATCTATCTCATTTATCACCTCCCTTCCGGAGAGCATTTCTGGGCAGCGGCCTGCGTGTGACCGGCAACTTTTTGTGCGTCATTTGTTTGGCGTAGCTAAAACACCTGTCGGTTTTGTATGCGGGTTATTCCTTTGTATAGGAAAATTGTAAAATAAGTTTATCACCGATCTTGCTGCTGTCGCCTCCTTTGCTTTGCTGGCTTGGCTTTTGCGGGTGTGCACTAAATAAATATTATGAAAGCAATACAAGCGATGTTGATAGTGCTTTGTACATGTTTTGTTTCCTGCGGTGATGGTAATGAAAAAAGTGTGCACGATACATATATGCCTGCACCCGGCGACGATTCTGCAACGGTAGACAGTAACAGGACCAACGGGTATGCCCCACCAAATACTGATACCACCGCTGCCGCGCAATAACCTTCACTCAGCAATCATGGCTGGCACGATTTTGCAACCGCATTACCAAACTTTCACCTATGAAATTTATTGAAACAAAAAAAGGAACACCGGACGCAGTTAAGATCTCTTACGAAGATTACGGACAAGGCAAACCAATTGTATTGATACATGGCTGGCCGCTGAGCAAAGAAATGTGGGAATACCAGCTTGAACCCCTGGTTAATGCGGGTTTTCGTGTAGTAAAGTATGACAGGCGTGGTTTTGGCAAATCTGATAAGCCATGGGATAATTACGATTACGATACACTGACTGATGATCTGCGTACGTTGATCGAAGAACTCGGTTTACAGGATGTAACATTGGTTGGCTTTTCTATGGGTGCCGGCGAAGTAGCACGCTATTTCGGCAAATATGGAAATGATCGTATCAGTAAGGCTGTATTGATATCTGGTGTAACGCCGTATATGGCCGCGGAATTGCCACAGGAAAAAATGGACGAGATGATGGACGGCGTGGTAAATGATCGTATTGGTTTCCTCGATGATTTTGGCAAACAATTCTTTGGCGTGAACCTGTTAAGTCACCCGGTTAGTACCCCATTACTCGAGTATTACCGGATGCTTGCTTCATTTGCATCAGGCAGATCTACAAGGGAGTGTATGAAATCTTTTGCAAACACTGACTTTACGCAGGACGTTGTAAAGATCAATGTGCCAGCGCTTATTATTCACGGCAGTGCGGACAAAACAGTGCCCATTGACATTTCGGCTGAGAAAACGGCAAAACTTATGCCTGCGGCGCAATACATTATCTACGAAGATGCACCACATGGATTGTTTTATACGCATAGGGAAAGGCTCAATGCAGACCTGATCAGTTTTATCGGGAGCGGTAAAATAGACGAGCAGTCTATCAGGGAAGAAACAGTATTGCTCCCTTCAAATGAAGCTCTTATAACAAGGTAATTTGTGATAGATACGTTATACAAAAGCCCGGGTATACCCGGGCTTTTGTATGTATAGTCAGTGGGACGTTACATTCCCGGCAATTTTGTGTCGGACGCTTGCAGATCCCGGATCAGCTTCTCCTGCAAGGCAGGTTTCACCTCATGGTATTGATCTGCATTAAGCCATACACTTACTTCCACTTTGTAACCATCCGGTAAGATTTCTGTTACACCCATCGTAGGTGCCGGGCTGTCAACAACACCGGGTAGCTGGGTTGCAATGCCTGAAATGCGTTGTTTGATTGCTTCCAGGTCGGACGTGTAAGTGAGTTTCAAAGGGATATCCAAACGCCTTACACCTTCCATACTCAGGTTGATGATTACATCATTGGATAGTTTGCTGTTGGGTATGATCACTGTTTTATTGTCGCGTGTTGTAATGATCGTATGAAATATCTGTATGCTTTTTACCAGTCCTTCCTGTCCCTGCGTAACGATCATATCACCAACACGGTACGGCTTTAGCAGGAGGATCAGTATGCCGCTGGTAAAATTTTGTAAGGTGCCGGAAAGTGCAAGACCTGCCGCAACGCTTATGCCACCTACAATAGCTGTAAACACAGTCAGTTCAAGGCCAAGAATCTGCAATACCACCAGCATTACCAGTATCTGTAAAATTGCAGCGGCAAGGCTGATCAAAAATGGTTTGAGGGAGTTATGCATGTCGCGCTTTACCAATGCTTTATTGAGCCTGTTCCTGATGAACCTGATGATCCATTGTGCCACAATAAAAAACAATATTGCGATAAGTAGCCTTGGCCCTACCTGCAGTATCCAGTTGTATGCGGCATTATAAAACTTGTTTATATCCATAAGAAATGTTGTTTGGCCGGAAAATTTCTAAAAGTGTGCCAGCATGCATAATGGTATGTCTGCCGGCACCACCGCTGCGAATGTGGAGCAAGGTTTGCAGTATGAAAGTATCCGCTAACCAAAAAAACACCTTATGGGCGAAGAAATTACACGACCATCAACAATGACAAACAAGAGTCAGCAACCTGCAGTACGACAGGTTGGTTTTGCTATAATTGGTATTGGCGAATTAACTGAATCTCAGTTGCTGCCGGCATTTGAGCATTGTCCCGCTGCCCGGGTAACTGCTTTGGTAAGTGATGACCTGGAAAAGATAAAACCGCTGGCAGAAAAATACGGTATACCGGAAGACAGTCTTTATTCGTATGATGATTTCGACCGCATCGCCGATAATGAAGATGTGGATGTTGTGTACATTGTATTACCTAATGCGTTGCATAAAGAATACACTATCCGTGCAGCAAAGGCCGGCAAGCATATTCTTTGTGAGAAACCAATGGCCTCATCTGTGGAAGAAGCCGGAGCCATGATTGAAGCCTGTAAGAAGTATGATAAAAAGCTGATGGTGGCTTATCGCATACAATACGAGCCACATCATAAAGTAATAAAAGAATGGGTGAAGAATGATGTATTTGGCAAAGTGAAAATCATCGAAGCTTTCAATTCTGAAAATATTGATGATCCCACCCAATGGCGTTTTAAACGGGAAATGGCAGGTGGTGGGGTTTTAATGGATCTTGGTATCTACTGCGTAAACACTATTCGCTACCTGAAAGGCGCAGAACCTATCTGGGTATCCGCTAACACCTACAGCACACCCGGTGATGAGCGATTTGAAGAAGTAGAAGAGACTATGCTTTTCCAGCTAGGTTTTGCAGACGGCACCGTGGCAACCTGTGGTTCCAGCTATGGGGTGCATAATACGCAGCGTTACAGGTGTTTTACTGCTGGCAATGCCTGGTTTGGTATGGACCCCGCATTTTCTTATGATGGACTAAATATCGAAATATCAGCTATTGAGGGAAAACCATTTCCGGTACCGGATGTGATCAGTGAAAATCAATTTTCCCTGCTCATCAACCATATGGCAGATTGCGTATTGCATAACAAAGAACCTGATACACCGGGGGCGGAGGGCCTGAAAGATCACGTGGTGATGAAGGCATTGTACGAATCAGCAAAGTCTTTAAAGCGTGTACAACTGTAAGTCATTTTATCACTTTTTTAAAGATTTCGAAACGGTATAAAGCGTCGTTTCATCAACTCATAATAAACAATAATCATTTCATGAAAGGCTGGTTGGGCGTGCTGTTCAGTGCATGGTAGTTTTGCGGTGTTAAACTTAAAACACCATGAAAAATTTATTTGCAGCTACAATTTTATTGGTAGCATTCAGCGCAACATCCTGCAAGAAGGATGGCAGTAAACCAGCAACTGATTTTAATACTCCTTCCACAGCCGCACCACAGGGATTGACCGGTAACTGGGCCAGTGGTTTTGTTTCCATGACTCAACTGGTAGATGTTTACACAGGTAAATACGTAGGTAATGCATGGCAGAGCGGGAAGTTCTTCAAGATTACTGCAGACGGTAAAAATGCAGAGTTTTATTACGTTGCAGAATCAGCGTATATGCAATCTGCTACAAAGGCTTCAGGCACAATTGCGTTTGACGAAGGATCTACTGCAACCGAAGGCTCATTTACTTTCTATGCAGGCTGGGCGCATTACAATGGTTGGGGTACTACCACCGTAAACCGGGATGCTTCGGCTGATGAATTACAAAACAATCTTACCGGGAAGTATTATTATAAAATGGAAGGAGAGTGGCTACGTATAAATCCCGGCGAACCGGTTAATGAATATTCCAGCAGCTTCGAACAAATCAATTAGCGTTTAAAATAAAAACAGGCAGCTATTAAAGCTGCCTGTTTATTGTAGCGTAATCAGTTAGACTGCGGGTGCGGATAGTTGATCAACCCCAATGACATGGCTATGCTTACAGCCCTCACTATTTCCGGGTAAAGATCATCCAGGTCGTTTATATAAACCTTTGTATTATTGTATACCACCCCGGCCTGCAAAAACTTGCTGGATTCAATTGTTTCTTTGTTGAAGTGTATATCTGATTCTATCTCTAATTCATATGCGCCGTTGTCAAGCGGTTGTATGTTCACTTGCGAAGAAACATCTGCCAGGCTCAAATTCATCTCAAATTTTAAATCGTATTCACTGTTGTACATACCCGTTCAATTTAGCTGATTAATAAGCTTGGTAAGTCAAATTAAGTACCATAAAAACCTGTATGGTAATCAAAGAAATCTGAGAAAATAATCTGCCATGTTGTGGCAATGTTTGCAACACTTCAAAAAAAAATTGCTTTTAACAATTTAATTCCTATTAAATTAGTAGGAATTGATTTACTTTGCGGTATTACTAGAACATAAACTATTTTACATGCAAACATTTAACTCAGGAAAACTAAACATCATCGTTGCCGTTTACGGGCTGGAAACAGTAACCACGCAAATACAATCCCTTACTTCAAAAGGTAAAGTTGAAACACTCGAATTGCTTGTTGAAAATGATATCATTGGTCTCGATGGCTGGAAAGGCCAGATCAAATCTTTAACAGTGGTGTATAATTACGATAATGGCCCGCTGAGGGTAGCTGCAGCAAAGGAACATGAAGTGTTGAAAATAAACCCTGATACCATCAGCATCTACCAACAGGTAACTGAACCAATACCGGCGCAGGGCCATTTTGTACTGGCAGCCACTTATGGACCTAAAGATGTAACCACGAAGCTTCGTCAACTGGCCAATGAAAACGGAACTATATTTCTCACTGTTAGCAATGCTGTGTTTGGAGATACCTGGCCAGGCATAGCGAAAACGCTGGTAGTCGTTCTTGGCACAGAGACCGAAGTAACGAATATTGAAGTTTTTGCGGAACGCGAAAAGATTTCGATCTATCCTGCAGAATTAATAGCCGGCTGATAAAGCTTGCCCTGCTGCTGTATTTTGTTTTCCAAAATGAGATTAAACCTTCATCAAATTTTCAAAGGGTAAATCAATATATTATTACATTTCGTTATACAATACCCTTTGTCTTAAGCCGTCTTAAAGGTATTTTCAACAATTACATGCATAAAGCTTATAAGCAGTTTAAATAATTGCCTGTTGCTTGCATGCGTGTATATTGTATAATATCTTGCATTGAAATAACAGGATAATTAGTTCGTTATTTATATAGTTATCCAAATCCAATAAAACCAATATCCAATGTTAGTAAGAAAAATCATTGCTACAGGTACCAACCTGCAGCTCTTCCTCCGCTCATTTATCCGCGAAAGCAAAAGACTTATTTACAGTATGGAAGAACCGTTCTACAGAACAGGTAATCCTATGGCATTTGCTATTGCATTAGGTGTTTGTCTTGGCACACTCATTTTCGTTATGCTGAAAAACCAGGTTCGCTGATACATACAGCACTAAGTTTTGTCATGGTGTAATCGTTTTTAGTTGCGCCATGTTGAAATTTTCTTTGTTGACCGGCTAATCAACACAGCTCAGCACCTGTTGTGTCACTCACTTGTGCGTTCAGCACTGTATGCAGCTTCAGTCCGCGGGCCTGGCTTACCCTGTTGTCTTCAAAGCCTGTTGTATGCCGGCCTGGTGTTGTACACGGATCGCTTCAGCTCCATTCATAACCCGGACGATGAAAGGATTGCGACGCAACGAAGATGACCAAAGCTCAAATGCCGGTATTTAATTGTTCCTTTCTTTCAACACCATTGCGTAAGCGTTATGGCTGCCAATAAAAAATAGCCGGACGAGCCGGCTATTCAACACCAAACTAAACCTATAATCAACAACAGCTATTTCCATCCACCACCTAATGCACGGTAAATGTTTACCATCGCATTCATCTGCTGCTTCTTTGTTTCTATCAGTTCAAATTTAGATTCCAGTGCATCGCGCTGGGTAAGTAACACTTCCATGTAATCGGCCCTTGCAGATTTAAAGAGGTCATTCGAAATATTGATCGATTGCGAAAGCGCGTTTACCTGTTTTGCTTTCAGGTCGTAGCTCTTTTGCAGGTTATCGATCTTTGCCACCTGGTTGGCCACTTCTACATAAGCGTTCAAAATGGTACGCTCGTAATTGTATGCAGCCTGTACCTGTTTTGCATTGGCATTATTGTAAGTGGCTTTAATAGCATTCCTGTTTACCAGCGGGGCCATAAGATCTCCTGCAAGAGAATACAGCAGCGATGCCGGTGTTTTAACCAGGTATGCCGGGTTAAAAGCCTGGTAACCGATGCCTGCTGAGATACCTACAGAAGGGTAAAACTGTGCCCTTGCAACTTTTACATCCAGCTTGGCGGCAGCAAGATCAAGTTCGGCCTGCTTTATATCGGGCCTGTTTGCCAGCAACTGCGAAGGCACCCCGGTATGGATCGTTGCGGGCACTACCTCATCAAACGGCTGTGTGCTGCGGTCTATATGCCGGGGGTAACGGCCAAGTAAAAAATTGATCCTGTTTTCAGTTTCTGTGATCTGTTGGAGTATATCATATTGCAGGCTGGTGGTGTACATTACTTCTGCTTCAAACCTGCGTACCGCAAGCTCTGTAACCCTTGTAGCTTCTTTCTGCAGTTTTACAATCTTAAAGGCGTTGTTCTGTATGTCGATGTTTTGCTTTACAATCGCCAGTTGGTTATCGAGCGCCAGCAATTCGTAATACGAATTGGCTATCTCGGCAACAAGATTGGTGATTACAAAATTTCTTCCTGCCTGTGTGGAAAGATATCTTGTAACAGCCGCTTTTTTGGCGTTGTGCAATTTGCTCCATATATCAAGTTCCCAATTGGCAGAAAGACCGAACATAAAATCCGGCAATGGGTCCGGCATTTCCTTACCGGGTTTTATTTCCGTGGTGGCCTCCATTGCACCAAGATTGGTGTAGCGGGCTTTTTTGTCAATACCTGCACCTGCCCGTATGCCTGCAAAAGGAAGATATTCACCTTTTCGTGCGCTGATCTCGTTGCGTGCAATAGCAATTTCCTGCAGGGTGATGTTCAATTCCTGGTTGTTCTTTATAGCAGTATCTATCAGCGTTTGCAAATAAGGGTCTGTAAAGAATGCCGGCCATTTCAACTGCGCTGCGTTGGTTGTGTCTGCTGTATCCTGCGTGTTGTTGTAAACCGCAGGTGTAGTTGTATTTTCAGCCTTTTGCACCACAGCAGGTATTTTACATGCCGTAAAACCAACGGCTACAATAGCCACGGCTATATATTTGTTTCTTGTGTGTTTAAACATTGTGATCGATTTCTTCGGTTAAAGGAACTTCATCTTCATCGCGTATCATGTGTTTGCCATCTGCCAGTTTTGCAAAAATGTAGTACAACCCCGGCACAACGATTACACCGAACACTGTTCCGAGCAACATACCACCGGCAGAAGATGCACCAATGGTTCTGTTACCCAATGCACCGGGGCCACTGGCAAACACCAGTGGTATAAGACCGGCGATAAAGGCAAAAGAGGTCATCAGGATAGGTCTGAAACGTGTTTTTGCACCTTCAATAGCTGCTTCGAGTATGGTAGCGCCGTGTTGTCTTTTCTGCACCGCAAATTCCACGATCAACACTGCATTTTTACCAAGCAAACCAACCAGCATTACCAGTCCAACCTGCGCATAGATATCGTTTGATAAACCCATGAGTTTAATTAAAAGGAATGCGCCAAACACACCAACAGGTAAAGAAAGAATAACGGCCAGCGGCAACAGGAAGCTTTCGTATTGCGCTGCAAGTACCATATACACAAAGGCCAGTACAATAAGGAAAATGTACAAGGCTTCATTACCGCGGCTAACCTCATCTTTGGATAGCCCAAGCCAGTCTATACCGTAGCCACGCGGTAAAGTTTTCTCTGCTACTTCCTGTATGGCTTTGATGGCTTCGCCACTGCTATAACCGGAGGCCGGTGCACCATTGATGGCTGCTGAGGGATACATATTAAACCGCGTCATTTCGTTCATGCCCTGTGTTTTTTTGATCTTGAGGAAAGATGAATAAGGCACCATTTCATCGCGGTCGTTTTTAACATAGAGTTTCAGGATGTCATCGGGCAATTGCCGGTATTCAGGCGCAGCCTGTACATACACTTTGTAAAACATACCAAACTTGATAAAGCCAAGCTCATACGTACTGCCGATAAGTATGGAAAGATTATCTAACGCTTTCCCGATGGAGACGCCTTTTTGCATGGCTGCCTTGTTATCAATCTCCAGTTCATATTGCGGATAGTTGGTGGCAAAGAAGGAAAAAAGGCCGGTGAGTTCCTTGCGCTTCTTCAACTCGGCCATAAAATCGTTATTCACCTTTTCAAATTCCTTGTCATTGTCAGTATTTGTTTTATCTAACAAACGCAATGAAAAACCGCCCGCAGCGCCATAACCCGGAACAGCGGGTGGCTGGAAGAATTCTATGGTTGCACCCGGAATTTCTTTGGCTTTTTCTTCCAGTTCTTCAATGATTTCAACAGCAGAATGTTTTCTGTCGTTCCAGTCTTTCAGGTTAATAAGACAGGTACCGGCATTAGAACCGCGACCCTCTGTTAATACCTCATAACCTGCAAGTGCAGATACAGATTGCACACCATCCACCTTCAGCGCTATTTTCTGCAGGTCGCCTGCCACATCATTTGTTCTCTCAAGCGTAGAACCCGGCGGCGTTTGAATGATGGCATAGATCATCCCCTGGTCTTCGTTGGGAATAAACCCGGAAGGCAGTGTATTCGAGGTTACCCATATACCCACACAGAAGGCAATGAGCAAGCCCCAGGTAACTACCCGCCTGTCAACGATCTTTTGAAGGAAATTTGTGTAACGCCCTGTAACCCTTTCAAACCAGTTGTTAAAGCCATCTATCAGCCTGTTTACCGGTGTTTTCCTGCGTGGTTTGCCATGGGTGTTTTTCAGGATCATGGCACATAACACCGGCGTAAGCGTTAAAGCTACAAAACCAGAGATGACAATTGATGTTGCCATGGTAATAGAGAACTGCCTGTAAAAAATACCCACGGGGCCGGACATGAATGCAACGGGTATGAACACCGCCGTCATCAGCAGGGTAATAGCGATGATGGCTCCGGTAATCTCATGCAAAACTTCTTTGGAAGCCTGGTAGGGCGAAAGGTGTTTTTCCGCCATTTTTGTATGGACGGCTTCCACCACCACAATGGCATTATCTACCACGATACCAATGGCCAATACCAGCGCGAACAATGTTATGAGATTAATGGTTAGTCCGAATAGCTGCATAAAGATGAATGCACCAATCAGTGAAACGGGTACGGCCAGTGTAGGTATAAGCGTAGAGCGCCAGTCGCCAAGAAAAATAAACACCACCAATGCCACGAGTATAAAAGCTTCTGCGAGGGTGTGTATTACTTTTTCGATGGATGCATCGAGGAAGCTCGATACATCGTAGCTGATCTGGTAATCCATACCCGGCGGGAAAGATTCTTTCTTAATCTCTTCCAGCTTTTCTTTTACTTCTTTGATTACATCGCTGGCATTACTGCCATATGTTTGTTTAAGTGTAATAGCTGCAGACGGGTGCCCGTCCAGGTTCGAGTAGATATCATAAAACTCACTGCCGAGTTCTACTTCTGCAATATCTTTCAGGTGCAGTATTTCGCCATTGGGGTTCGATCGTATGATTACGTTTTCGTACTGATCGGTTGAGTTATACCGGCCCTGGTACGTTAATACATATTCGAGTGACTGGGAACGTTTACCCGTTGCCTGCCCTAACCGACCCGGCGAGCCAATTACGCTCTGCTCGGCCAATGCTTCCATTACTTCGTCTGTAGAAACGTTGTATGCCCTCATTCGATCCGGTTTTAGCCAGATACGCATGGCGTATTGACGGCTGCCGAGAATTTTGGCACTGCCTACGCCTGAAAGTCGGCTTAGCTCATTGATAATATTAACACCTGCAAAATTGTACAGGAACTTCTGATCTGCCTTTGGGTCGGTACTGTAGAGGTTTACATACATCAGCATATTGGGTGAAGTATAGCTTACCACCAACCCTTCTCTTTGTACCAGCACCGGTAATCTGTTGGTAACCTGCTCTATTCTTGTTTTTACGCTAACCATCGCCTGGTTAGGATCTGTACCAAGATCGAACACCACCTGTATGGTTGCCTCACCGGCACTTGTTGCATCAGACGTCATATACTTCATACCCGGTGCACCATTGATGGATTTTTCCATGGGAATGAGTACAGACTCAACCAATACTTTCGCACTTGCACCGGGATAAGCTACGTTCACCACCACCATCGGCGGTGCAATGGAAGGAAACTGGGATATAGGAAGTGTTTTAATAGCCAGCACACCCATGAACATAATAACTAAGGATAGTATTATGGCAAGTACCGGCCTCTTCATGAATTTATTAAACATGGTTCTTGTTTTTGAGGTCCAATAATTATTCAGCCCGTACTTTGAGGTGTGTGATTACTTCTTCCGGCTTTTTATATTCGTATCT
This sequence comes from Panacibacter microcysteis, assembly GCF_015831355.1. NCBI lineage: Bacteria > Pseudomonadati > Bacteroidota > Chitinophagia > Chitinophagales > Chitinophagaceae > Panacibacter > Panacibacter microcysteis. Next base: position 1,565,896 of record NZ_JADWYR010000002.1, on the reverse strand, counting down.
TATTTTGTCGCTGTCTTTTACTTTGCGCAGGCCTTCCAGTAATACTTTATCATTCTCTGATAAGCCGCCGGTAACGATGTAGAGGTCTTCCATATCGGGCCCGATCGTAATCTCTTTTTGCTTTACTGTACTGTCTTTGGTTACAACGAACACATACTTTTTGTCAAGAATTTCGAAGGTTGCTTTTTGTGGAATAAGCACAGCGTTCTTTACCGGTATTACCATTTTTACATTACCTGTTTCGCCGTGTCTCAATAAACTTTTTGGGTTGGGGAAGGTAGCCCTGAAAGGGATGTTGCCTGTTTCATTATCGAAGTCTGCCTCTATGGTTTCTACCTTGCCGGGGTACTCAAACATTAAATTGTTGGCCATAATGAGACTTACATTGTCATTCTCTTCTTTTGTTTTCAATTTGAAATCGAGGTACTCGGCTTCCGGTACGTTGAAATACACCCACATCTGGCTATTGTCTGAGAGTGTGGTAAGCAGGTCGCCTTCGTCTACAAGGCTTCCTGTTCTTACCATAAAACGGTCAATAATGCCATCAAACGGCGCTCTTATTTCTGTGAACTGCAGGTGTACTTTGCTAAGTGATAATTCGGCATTTGCTTTATCCAGCTTTGCCTTATCCATAGCCAGTTCATTGGGTGCCACAACATTGCTGTCTGCAAGTCTTTTGGTATTCTGGTATTCAATGCTGGCATAGTTTACTTCAGCCTGCGCTTTTTGCAGCTCAGCCTGGTATAGCTGCGGCATAATCTGGAAAAGGAGTTGTCCTTTTTTTACAAACTGGCCCTCGTCTACAAAGATCTTTTCGAGATAGCCGCGTTCCTGCGCTCTTAGCTCAATATGTCTTATGGAACGCACCTGGCCTACATAATCTTTACTAATGGTAGTGTCCATTTTTACGGGGTTGGTTACCTGCAATACCGGACTTTCTTCTTTTACTTCTTCTTTCGGTTTACAGCTTGTGTAGCACAATACGCCACACAGACCTGTGAGCATAAAAATTCTTTTCATAGTAATGTTGCTTACCTGAGTAATTGGTGTTGATTGCTAAAAATTGATTATAGTGTTTGAGAAAAAATGGCTTGCAGTCTTTATTGGCAAAAGCAATAGAGCTGCGCATGATAAGGTGCAGTTATACGCAGGCTAAAGGGTTAAAGCCTGCTTTGGCAAGGCAATCAAATTCTTAAGCGGAGATGGGTGAGGTAACGGAAAGATGCACTGTAAGACAAATGCGCACAAGAAGGTAAACTGTAAGTTGGTAAAAATGTAATGGCAGGTGGTGCCTGGGCATAAAAGCAGATAAGGCACTGATTGGGTAGCGAAAAGTTCTTTTTAAAAGATTCCGTGTCGTCGTCATCTTCTTCAAACTCCAGCGTAAGCAACTTTATCTTCTGGGATTTGTGTGGAATGGTTTTAATGACACTCCAGGGTGACGACCCGCTGTTTCCAAAGTCTGGTTGTTTGGTATTAGTATGCAGTACTTGCGAGGCAGAAGCGGCCGATTGCTCATGTATATGAGCATAGCCTTTGCCAAACAGGAAGAAAAAAGATATTGAAAGTATTACGAAAAACCGCATAATGGTACGCGAAAATATAGCATAGTTGTTAATGAACAGTCAGTGAAAAGTTATAAAAAGTTCAAAGTGTAGTTTAAAAACAATAAAGTAAATAAACGTTTGTTGGCATTACCTTGTTGTTAGCATAACGTTTTTACCGATGCAAAAAGGCTTTGATTTATCCTGGCTAAGCAAACTGCCCTGCAAGAAGCAGGCAAAAACGGAACGCTACAGACGCCATACTAACAGAATGATGAACCGAGCGTGGCAACAGGCGATGCCATAAAAAACAAATGCCTGCATCAAAAAAATATGCCGGCAGATAATGTAACGGGTAGTGCAACACAAACCTGCTAATAGCCTTTTCCAAAAATTTTTTCTATTACATTACCTACTACGGGTATTGGCTTTTTGAGCATGATGTGCCTTGCAACGGTAAACCTTACTTCACTTGTGGGAAATACATTTGCCTTTTCTGCAAAAGGTTGTTTGGCGATGAGTACATTGCCTGCCCAGCTCAGGCTCACATTCCACCGGTTGCCGGCATAGCCTGCCGCTGTTTTGAAATTCAATGATGGCTCAATACCTGTTCGCCTGTCTTTGCCTGTTGTTGTTTCATTGGTTGCAAAAACTACATTGGCATTAATGATGGCAGACCCGATTATATAAAAATGATGTTTAAAAACGAGGCTCTGCGCATAACCTGCACCCGGGCCAATGGTAATAAAATGAAAATTGTTTAAACCCGGCAATGCCGCGCCGGTTGTTTTTTGTATCAGAAGGCTGCTGTCGTCTGAGCTGATGCCCTGGTAGTATGCTGCCCCGCCGTACAGGAATGACCCGGAAGATTTGCGCAGCCATTCATTCTGGTAAAATGCCGTACGGTAAGAAAACCGGCTGCCGTTTTGTATGCGATACAAAGAACCGCCAAGCAGGTTGAGCGATATATCGGGCCGGTAGTAAATGTTGTTGCCTGCAATATGCGGCTGCAATTCGCGGTTTGCATAGAAACCTTTGTAGCGCAGGAAAAGCACATCAGACGTCCATTTTGAAGGAAAGAAATGCAATTGAAAATCGATGGTCGATGTCTTGCCTTTTTCTTCTGTTTTATTGTTTAGAAAGCCAAAGCCGAAGCTCAGATTGCCCGATACATTTTTGTACGTAAGGCCGGCACCAAGATTTACCGTGGTGTTCGACCTGTACTGCATCTTACTGTTGCCATTAGATGATGCCAGCGAAAAATTGGCAAAATCCTTCAGTGAGTAAAGCCTTACTGTAAGCGCATTTGGAAATGTTGTATAATAAAGGCTGTCGTGCATTGCCTGTGCAAATGAACGGCTGCATATAAACAGAACCAGTATAAATATTAAAGTGCTTTTACGTTTCATGCTGTTAAAGTCTGCAGGCTTCTGTATCGAAAATCTGTGCCTGATTTTCCGTGCAGTCATACGCAAAGGGTTAACACAAAAAGTGTGTATTAAATGCACCAGTTATTGTTAGCTGCTGTATTTGTTACACGCATAAAAGGGATGATGGTGTGGGCTTTTGGTTCACTGCTCAGCTTTGGTTGTGTCACTCACTTGTACTGCATAACTTATGGCGACTGCAGCGTTCCGGTTTAGTCGGCCATGTTTTGCTCGAACCGGTAGTAAAATGTAAAGAATGCCAGGCAGGCCGCTGCAATAAGAAGGGGGGCCAAAAGATAGAGCATGTTGTAGAGGAGAAAGACATATGCAGTGAAGAAGAGCATTAATAAAGCAACAGTGTACGATCGTTTATCAATGTTTTTGTACAGCGTAATGGTATAAGCCAATAGCAACAAGCCGAAGCCGGAAAATATAAAGCTGCATGCATCTGAAATGTGGAGATGTGTGGGTGTTAAACAGCAGACAATGATAACTTCCGGGATGAGCAGGACCAGCACAAACAGTGAGTATTGTCGCATTCTTTTAAAAAGTGAAACGGGTAAGCTGCGGTAAAAAGACAGTTGTGAGGCTTCAAATAAACTTGTTCTGTACAACAAAGTGCCATTGCCTAAAACACCAATGGTAAAGAACAGAAAAGGAAAGCTGCTGTCATACATGGCATTAGTATTATTCCTGCTTATGAGGTAAACAATGCCACATGTATAGAGTTTTAAAAAAGTAAACAGTAGTGGTTGTTTAGTTATAATAAATTTTAGCAGTATAACACTGTAATTATCCGTGCCGGGTGCAAAGTGGTTTTGTGTGTTGTGTGTCGCAGCCACATCGTACCGCATTGCACGCAAATTATTGAAGGCAGCAAACAGCAGCAGGAATGCTGCATACAAAAGCACTGCCAATGATGCTGAGAGGTAGTTTTCTTTGATGCCAACAAATACAATGAAGAATACATAGAGTAACAGCGGCAAAAGCATAAACAGGCTAATGCATACAAAGATCAGCAGTCTGCCCGCAATGCTTAACGTGTTAAATATATGCAGAAATGAGTGGCCTGGTTTACCGGCAGTTGAGGAAACAAAAGCACAACATTTCCTCGTATAAAAGAACCATGCTGCAAATACGATGAGCATCCATACATCGCTTTTTAAAATGCTTTTAGCAAGCGAGTAATGGTATTCATAAAGCCCTGCACCATCAACCTTGTTTACAATAAAAAACATCATCGCAAAGATGAACAGGAAAAAGCCGGCGTTCTCGCGGTAAAACGAACGCACAAAACATTTAAGCGGTATGTTAATAAGTGCTTTCAGTATAGATCAGTTGTTGTGCTTTTACCATCAGGGTTTTTGCTGAATGCAGTGTTGCTGTTTCCGGCGGCTGGTGAGAGCTCAGCAGGAACATGGTGCCGGCCTCGTTATGCCTTTCGCTGATCAATGCGCAAACCACCTGTAATGAAGCTGCATCAAGCGTTATCAGCGGCTCATCCAGTACAATAAGGTTCGTCTTGCCTGTAAATGCCAGCAGCAGGGATAGCTTTTTCAGCATGCCATTAGAGTAGCTTCCTGTGGCATTTTTTATAAAGCTTCCCACTCCGAACACTTCAATAAGTTTATCTACATCCCTGGCCGGTACGTTACGTATATTTTTATAGAGGTTGATAAGTTCGAGGCCGGTAACAAAATCAGGGTAGAGTGGTTCAGCTTCTGCCCAGCTTATGAGCCTCCTGTATTCAACAGGACTAGTTTTGCTGTTAATATTGTTGAGTGCAATATCACCATCAAATGGAATTAAGCCGGCGATGCTTTTAAGTAAAGTGGTTTTGCCCGATCCGTTTACACCCTGCACCCAGTACACATTGTTTTCCAGTTTGCAATAGGGTATATGCAATACATTTTTTCCGTGGTATGTTTTGGTATACGAACGTAATTCGAGCATGTGCTAAAGTAATTTTACCACATGGTACACAATGGAAGAATTTTATAAATGGCTGCTGTATGGTATCAATGGCCGTGGGTAAAGCATATTTTTTGCTGGTGCTTATCAGGTAGGTTGTATTTCCATGCGCATGGTAGTAAGATCTGGTTTGAAACCGGCTTTCCTGTATGCGTGAATGGCAGGAAGATTATCGCTGTACACTTCCAGGCGCAATTCAGTAATATTTTTAGATAAAGCCCATGATGACAATTGTTGCAATACCAGTTGATTGATTCCTTTGCCCCTGTATGCAGGTTTTACATACATAAAGCCGAGGTACGCATAATGCGAAAATTTATAGAATGCTTTCGCCTGTACTATTTTCGCATAGCCGGAGGCGATGATCTCTGTGTTCATTGTTGCTACCACTACTGCAGCGTCTTCTGAAAGGATCAGTTCCTGCAGGTCGTAGTAATTGATAGCACCTTCTTTGAGTGTTTCATCAAAAGGACGCTCTGCTGCAATAACGCCTTGTTCAAATTGTAAGAGGGTGTTGAGGTCTTCCAGCGTTGCGTAACGTGTTGCTACTGTATTCACCGATTGCAGATTTTGATTTCGTTAAATGTAAATTAGCATTTACTTTTATAATAATTCAGCTTTAAACCTTTTTACATGCGTAGTTTTTCCTGTGCGTTTTGTTTTTTAGTGGCGTTTGCAGCCTGCTCCAAAAATGAAGATAACAGTATTGCATCATCTGTTTACATAGATGCTGCGGGACACTGGTATATAACGGGTGTGCAGGCAAAAGGAATTGTCAATTATACTTTCAATAACGATCAGTATCCTTGTCTTACAGACAACAAGTATGAATTAAACGATGATAAAAACGGAGGGTATTTTTTTAACTCCACCGATACCTGTTACCTGGATAAAACCAGTTCATCTTCGATTGTTCTTGGAGTACCTGATGCAGGCGGGCCTTTTTCCTGGCTGCAGGTAAAAGATACAATTTTCATTACTTACCTACAGGGCAATATTGATACTGCAATTGTAAATAAAAACAGTAGCGGAGAATACCTGACCATTACCAACCATTATCCGGGCGTATCTTATGTATACACCTGCACACGTTAATGCAATTCTTTTTCGAGCACATGTTGCTGCAATAATTTTTTACCTTTTATAATTGCCGCCCTTCCATTCGATTCTATACCATACCAGCCGGTATAGCCTGCCTCTTTACAGGCATTCATCATTTTAATGGTGAGTAAATCATCCGGCTGGTTGCGGTAAGACATGCCTTTTGCAAAAGGCAACGTTTTTAGCAGGTAATTGTAGTTGTCAAAATCAGGCGCAGGCTCCCGCCAGTCTGGGTATGTACCAAACAGCGGGTTATTTACAGCGTTCATCAATTGTATCATCCAGTCCGCATCATTTGAAAAGCCTCCATGATTTTCTACCAGTATTTCCATGTTTGCCTGCGCTGCATAGTCCAGCAACATATGATAAGACTCCGTGGCGTACCTGAGAGCTTCGGCTGGTGGTATGCCGGCTGTACCCCGGCAGTTGGTGCGTATGGCTTTACAGCCAAGGTAATGTGCGATATCAACCCACTTGCGGTGGTTGATTGCAAACTGTTTCCTTGCCGCTGTTGTGGCTTCGCAGCCATCACCTTCATCATCTACCATAATAAGCACCATGGCAATGTTGTTGTCAGCAGCATTTTTTTTCAATGTATCCAGGTAGGTGGCGGTGGGTACTGCAAATAAGGTGTTTACGAATTCAATACCATCCACTTCAAAATCTGTTCTGGCAATGCGCGGAAAATCCAGTGTGGTCCATTTGCCTTTTTGTATTTCTTCTACCAGCGCCCATTGGGCCAGTGAAATATTGCTGTGCTTCATATTAATTGCTTGATCTTTTAAAAGTAAGCACAATACCAACAGTTAACGACAGGCAATGCAGGAATTTCTATGCGATAGATGTAAACCGCATGTAAAGTGACTGTATCTTTTAGAAAAGTTTTTATATGAAAAAATACCTTACCACAGCAGTCGTTTTAATGGTGTGCATGTTCAATACAAATATTGTTGCCGCACAGGATTCAACCAAACAAAAACAGGAAGATTCTGCATGGATAAAGTTTCAGCAGTATATTGAATACATGATCCATAACGACTGGTCAAACCTGTCAAAATATAAAGATGCAAATGCTGCGCTTGCCGCGCCTGCTGCCAACGAGCAGCGTGTGGTGTTTATGGGCAACTCCATTACCGAAGGCTGGATGAATACAGACCCGTCATTCTTTACAGGCAATAAATACATAAACCGTGGCATCGGCGGGCAAACCACGCCCCAAATGCTGGTTCGTTTCAGGGCAGATGTTATAGCGCTTCAGCCGAAGGTGGTGGTAATACTTGCAGGCACCAATGATATTGCGGGTAATACAGGCCCTTCTACACCGGAGATGATAGAGAATAACCTGGCTTCTATGTCAGATCTGGCAAAGGCGCATAACATAAAAGTGATCCTGTGTTCTGTATTGCCGGTGTACGATTACCCCTGGAAGCCAGGCCTGCAGCCTGCTGAAAAAATCGTTGCATTAAACGCATGGATGAAAAAATATGCGGCTGATAACGATTGTATTTATGTTGATTACTGGACGCCGCTTGCCGATGCACGCAAAGGCATGAAGAAGGAATATGCAGATGATGGTGTACACCCAACACCGGCAGGCTACAAAGTGATGGAACCATTGGTGCAGCAGGCAATAAGGCAGGCACTTAAAAAATAGTAATGGTTGTGCTATGCCCACGCATGCACAGGCGCACAAGAGTGCGACGCAACGATGCCTCATAGTAGTAATACAGCCGGGCTCACAATAGCAAAACCTTAAGTTTAAGAACCTTGTTGTTTAAAGCCGTGAAATTTTGTTCGTTTTTGTTTTGTGGTTTGCAATATGAATGAAAAAATAATGATGTAGCCGGCGGCAGTAATCCTATGAAGCTTTGGTTGTGTCACTCACTTGTACTGCAGCAACAATATGAGCAGGAGCGAAGGCCGGCATGGTAATGTAATCAAACGCCAGACTGCGAAAGACGTGTGTATATATTGTTCCGCATCTGTCGTGGCTGTATTTTTGTTTTAAGTTTAAAGTAAATACAGACGTATGAAAACATTATTCTGTGCTGCAGCAATAACCAGCATGTTATGTATCTCCGCATGCAGCAATACAAAAAATACAGTTGTTGACAACAATTCTGCGGCATCTGCAACACCCGCCAATGACATAGCCGGTAAAAAATGGAAACTGGTAGAATTGATGGGCCAGCCCGTTGCTGACAGTATTAATGGTAAACTACCCTTTATTACATTCAATAAGGCAGACAGTACATATGCTGCAAATGGCGGGTGTAACGGTATGGGTGGAAAAATTAAATGGAACGCGCTTACGATGAGTATAAAATTTAAACAGGGCATGTCCACGATGATGGCATGCCCTGATATGACAGTTGAGAACGGTCTTAAGAATGTATTCGACGCTGCGGACAACTACACAGTAAATGATTCTGTATTGTCGCTTAACAAAGCACGTATGGCACCACTGGCAAGATTTAGAAAAATTAACCAGTAATGTATACGGCGTTTATGAAACCGAAAGCTTGGTAATTTCAGTACCGTTGAAGATTTTCGCGAAATCTACACTGTGCGTTTTTTGCCAGATTGTTTCATTTGTCTTAAGTACAATTCGCCACAGGTTCTTGTTCTTCAGTTCTTCGTAATCACCTGCATCGATAAAGAAACCGTATAGGGGTTCTCTTTTTTTAAAATCTATACGTACGCAATCTTTGGCTGTTAATTTTTTCGAATCAAAAAACCTTGTTATTTCGTGATTGTTCATTCCTGATATTGTTTAGCAATGTTATGATATTATAATGACCGGCTCCTGAAACCACCTGGTCTCTCTTCTCTTGGTCTTGCAACGCTTACAGAGAGTGTTCTGCCTTGTATGTCTTTGTTGTTCAGCTTGCTGATAGCTTCCTGTGCCGCATTATCGTCAGGCATTTCAATAAAACCAAAACCTCTTGACTTATTGGTAAACTTGTCAATAACGATTTTTGCAGAGTTAACGCTGCCATATGCTGAAAACATTTGTACAAGGTCTTCCTCTGTTGTATGAAAGCTCAGATTAGATACATAAATATTCATGATGATAAATTTTTAGATAGAAAATTTGATAAAAGCAAAAAAGCAAGCGTGTAAGTGAGAGGAGAAAATTACAAATAAATGAAAATGTAAAAAGCTTCTTACAGAAACCAGATGCTACTCAGCTTTAGATCAGGTACGCATAAAGGTAGCGTAATAAAAATGATCGGCACTAAGTTATTTTGCATGCGATTATCGCGGACCGGGCGTGGTTACCAGGGCATAAGGCCTAAGTGTATTCATCGCCATTTTTTTAATTAACCTGTGCGATCATTGTATTATGTGCCATACCGCGCAAATTAACCGGGAATCCGGGTTTTAATTTCAATTTTGTGAACAACACCGGGCGGTTTGGATGTCAGGTTGCCGTTCTCATCTACGTATGCAAGCATTGCATCGAGATCATTGCCGTTGCGGGCATGTTCTTTTCTTTCAAGTTTTTTCTCTTCTTTTTCTTTTTTCAATTGTCTTTTCTTTTTTACACGTTCTTTCTTGTTCCATGAATCTGCCATAGACTTTTATATTTTAAGTGTAGATAATAAATTGAGGGGAAGGACGAATACCAGTCAATAAAATACTACAATTTCTGAGGATAGTGCAAAGGTACGCTTTATTTACGGTAATGCCTATTCAGAAGTTGTGCCATATCCTGCGGTGGTGTTAAAAGTGCCTTGCTCCATCTTTTCTCAGCATTTGCCCGTTAAACTTTGTACAAAACTGTAACAAATTATAACCAATGCCGTGAATTGGAGACGTGTATGAATTGCGGAGTGCTCCGGGTGCTGCACCTGTTTTATAGTCGTGCATTACTTCAGTGAATCCAGGATCGATTGGAACCTGACTTTCACCGCTTCCTGCTCCGGTGTTAGCGTTTTGAGGTTGTTTTTTTCATAAGGGTCAAGGTAAACGTTGTAGAACCTGCCTGTTGAATCATACAGTTTATACGTAGTATCCTGTATCCACCTTTTAAGAACAGATGGCTGATTTTGTTCAGGATCATAGTGGCAGAAGATCCAGCTTCTGGGCGTGCCCGGTCTGGCCGCAAGCCTTGGTGCAAAACTTACTCCATCGATTGTGCCGTAGGTTTTAGGAACCGGTATTCTTGCTATACCCGCGAGTGTTGGCAAAAAATCAGTAAAATCTACCAGGTCGCTGTTTACCGTGTTGGCGGGAATCATCCCTCTCCAGTAAACGATCAGTGGTACATGTGTACCCCATGTTGTTGATTTCATCTTTCCGCCACGAATGCTGTCTCCCAAATAGACAGATGTAATGGCAGATGGTGTGCCATTGTCGCCGAGAAAAATAAATACGGTATTACCGGTCAGGTTCATGCTATCGAAACGCGAGAAAATGTTCCCGATTTTTTTATCCATGTATTGAACCATAGACGGAAAAAATGTTGAATCAGACAATTTATTGTTTGGGTCCCACGCATTGTATTCAGGGTCATCAGGAGTGGGAGAGTAGGGATGGTGACAAAGACTGGTAGAATAATAAATGAAAAATGGTTTTCCCTGCTGGCTGCTTCTTGCTGCGTAGGCGGTAAGTGAATCAACCAGTATATCATCGCAATATTTGTTTACCGTTGATTTGCCAAGCTGAAGGCCATTGGCATATAATTCAGGACTTTTATATCGACCGTAAGTATTGTGAAATGCATCGTGGGTTAATGTGCCATCATCATACTGGGCGAAGATGGTATACGAACTGTTGAAACCAAAGGTTTTTACAGAAGTATCTCCGCCATCAAGCTGCCATTTGCCCAGTGCATAAGTATCGTATCCCTGGTCTGCCAGCATATTTGCAATAGTACGCTGGTTCCTGTCCATGATACCCCAAACTGTATAGTTGCGAAAATTGTATTTACCCGTAAGCAACATAAATCTGGAGGGGGAACACATAGGAGATCCATAGCATTGGGTAAAGCGCATGCCGGCAGCAGCCATCATATCAATGTTTGGTGTGTTGTAAGACTGACCACCGTTTACAGCAGGTACTTCATAACCGATGTCATCTGCCAGTATTAATACAATGTTGGGTTTTACAGGTATAGCAACACTAAGCAGGTTCGATGAACTTGTATCAGTTAACGCATTGAACTCTTTTTTACACGAAATGAAATATGTTGCCACAGCAAGTATAGCAATAAGCACGGGCCTGCTGATATTGGATTTGCTGACGACGGGATATGTTCTCATGGTGACCTTTTTTTAAAACTACCGCCTGCAACCATTACAAAAGATGATGCCCGTTGCTTTAAACAATGATAGTAATCACCGCACCTAACATAAAAAATGCCGCAACGTGTTTGCATGTTGCGGCAGTATAAGTGTAAAATGGTCTTTGGTTAAGCGTCCGGAATTTCCGGCTCCACCAGCTTCGCCAGTTTTTCCAATGAATCCTGCCAGCCGAGGTAGCACATTTCTGCGGGTATCGCCGCGGGAATACCTTCCTGTATTATTTTAATATCGGTGCCGGCAATTGTCTTTTTGAGCCACACTGAGGTGGTCATTGTACCCGGCAGGTTGGGGTCTTCAAATTCATCTGTGTACTTTAAGAACGCTGCAGGAATGATTTCAATATACTTGCCGCCAAAAGCGTGACTATTACCTGTGGTAAAATTCTGGAAAGACATGCGGTAAGTACCACCGGTCACGGCATTCAATTCATGTACCGTGCATGTAAACCCGTACGGTGGCAGCCATGCGGCCATTGCACCGGCTTCTGTAAATGCACGGAAGATCTTTTCCGGGCTTGCTTTCAGTACCCTGTGTAAAGAAACACTGTTCGCTTGCATACAATACGTTTTTTAAACTCCTACTCATATGGCTTTTCGGTGGCGCCCGTTTAAGTGGTAGCTGCTCCACATACAATGTTCGCAATGATCATTTGCCATACAAAGCTGTGAATAAAATCTTTTTGTTGCAAGGTGGAGATACGACAATTTATGGGCAGTTTGCGACAGTAGACTACTCAATATTTCTTCTCATAACCCGGGTTATGCCGGGCAATAAAACTACTGAGACCTGCAGAAGCAAGCGCAAGCGACTTCATTTTTTCAACCACCAGTTTACCGGCACTGCCATAGCTGTATATATAGTGATTGTCACCGAAAGCTACTATTATATAATCACGCCCGGTTTCGTAACCGGTAACTCCACTGTCTTTGCCACTCTTGCTGGTGTAACTTTTCAAGTGTATAAAATTAATGTCAGTAATTAAGCAGTAATAATTGTGCAGCAGGTTTTGTTATAACGCTTTCATAATTGTTTATATGTGCATTATTCACCGGTGTGGGGTACATTTTTTGCAGGCACATACCTGAATAGCAGTGCTGCTGCAGCAAACAGCGCTGCAAAAAAAGCATTTACAGCAATCACCTCTTTCGCAGAACCGCCGGAAGCTTCGTACATTTTGCCGGTTAACTGCAGCAATGCAATCAATACAATGGTACAGCAGGCGGCAAACATTACACGTTCCATGCCACGTGCAGTAAAACGTGTTACAATGGCACCCCCGGTTACAATGCCTGCAACGGCTATATACATAAGATTGGCAGCAGACGGCCCGGCGCCAATTAAACCAACTGCTATATTTACCCACACCAGCAGGAATGTTGCACCAATAACTGCTGCAACAGCAAGCTTATAAGCTATGCCCGTAAATCTGCCAGCCACAAATACCCATGTAAAAATGGTTGTAAAGATCAGTACTGCAGCAATGATAAAGTCTGCGAGGCTCCAGTTAACAGTAGTAGAAAATTGCATGGCAATCAAAGGAATTGCCAGCAGGAGTGTGGTGATAATGCCTGCTGTAAGGAGCGGCCGGTAAAGGTTTTGCTGGTTCATAAAATTTGTATTAAAAGTGCTTTGAAATACAAAGTAAATGTATACTTTTTTCATTCCCAAAAAAAAGGCCGGGCAAAATCCAGGGAATGGATGAGCGGCACCGGCGCTTAACTTTCTTTCATCATATGTTGGTTATAACCCATGGCAACCAACTGTTCATAGGCCTCCCAAACATCGGCAGGTATTTCCTGGAAAACCTGGAAACCCTTTTGCGGGTACAGCTTTATCCGCTGCAGATCACCAACCATAATATTGATCACCCTTTCCATGGGTATATCTTTAGTGGGGTATGCTTCAAAGGAATATTGCGGAGATGTAACAACCAGTTTTTTGTAAGGCCAGTGTTTTTTAAAAGTGGCATAGCTTCGCCTTTCCATGTATGGTTTTTGCACCACAATAAAAGACACGGGGTTAAGATTATGTTGTGCGAGCAACTGTTGTGTAAACAAAATGTTTTCACCTGTATTGGTTGATTTGTTTTCTATTAGTATGGCATTTTCGGGTACGCCCATGTTAACAGCCACTTCAGCAAAAAGTTCCGCTTCAGATTTTGCCCACATCTCTTTTGTAAAATTGCCCAAATGGCCCGAGCATACCAGCAGTGGCGCCCAGCCGTCAAGATACAGTTGCGCTGCTCGTTCCGCAACCCTCAGGTCATGACTGCCTAAAGCAAGTATGCAATCCGATGGCTGCAATGTATGCTGCATATGATGGTAATGCCAAAGCTTTTCTGCCAGTATCAATACTTCGTTCGGGATCATGTATAAATATAATACCTGGCGTTTGAATGGCTGATAAGAAAATTATTGTGTAAGCTGCATTGCTACTATGGGGCTTTTGTTGTGTCACTCACTTGTACGCCTTATTCCCTCTTCGGCATTGCACAACAGCGTTTACAACAGGCTACCATTGTGCAAAAACTAAAAATGCTTCAACACATGCGTAGCATGCGTTAAAGCATTTAATGGTATCTGTCAGGTAATAATACTATTTACCAAGATAAACACCAGATGCACTATATCTTGCAGTCATCTTCTGACCGTTGTAGATAAAAGTAACCTGGTAAACGCCTTCGCCTTTTCTTGCCCATTTCAAGGTGGTAGCGCCGGGGTACATTGCGTTGTAAGAATCAACACATGCCTGCGGAATTGGTGCGTTGTTGTTTAAGGTAATGATGCCTGTTTCACACACGGGTGTGTGAGCATTTGCCTGTAAAGTACTGATCGTTAGAATGAGTGCTGCTGCTAAAATAATCTTTCTCATGTTGTGGTTTTTTTACTGCCAGATTTGTTTAATTAAGGAAAGCTGGTTGCGCTCTTTGAAAATTAGTAGCACACAAAGACCCCGATGTAACCACTTTTTATTGCAGCATAAAAAAAAGTTTGCAAGAGTGTTGGTGGTCTGCCCTGGAACTGCAGCTGCCACATGCATTGCAGTTGAACGGAATGCGACGCAACAGGCGATGCCACGAAGACTACTGCCGGTAACCAATAAATGTAAAAGCGTTTAGCTGCAAGATGCTAACTTTAATTATGAAGACTGCAACAACAATTTCGCGTATTACGCTTGGGTTTTTGTACCTCGTTTTTGGTCTCGATTTCTTCTTTCATTTTATACCGTACCAGCCCAATCATACAGGCAACACTGCTGCGTTTAAAAGCGGGCTAATGGCCGCCGGTTATTTTTACCCGATGATGAAAGTGTTGCAGGTGGCAGGCGGTATATCACTCCTTTTTAACAGGTATGCAGCGTTTGCTGCGGTTGTTTTATTTCCTGTTAGTGTAAATGTGTTTTTGTTTCACACTATGCTTGTTCCTTCAGGCTGGTACATGGGTGTTATACTACTGGCCACAAACCTGTTCCTCGGTTATGCATGGAGGAAGTATTACAGCAGCATGTTTGTGCGTAAACCAGATGTGTAGTTCTGCACTGGCGCAGTATTTTGTGGCGGGTTTGTAAAAAAACGATGCGGCTTCCGTCGCTGTTTTTACATACGCAATGCCGTCAACCGTCATGATTTTCTTTTCAGCATTATTCTTTGTCTTTCAACACAGGCCAGTTTTGTTCGGCAGCCAGTATCAGCCTGCTTTGGTCTTTCAGCCACAATTGTTGCACCTGTTTGTTATAGTTTAAGTAAAGCCTGCCGTTAACGATGGTAAAGGCATCTGGCTCAGTGGGTGCTTTATGGCCATCTGCCATGCCATAAGCGCAATAGCCGCCAAATTGCGGCGCATATTTACCAGGGTTTGCAGTAAAAGAATCAAGGTTGTTTTTATTGCTGAAGCGCCAGCCGGCATTGTTCCAGTGATGGGTAAAATTGTTACTGCCTTTAACCGGTTTGCCTTCTGTAAAATACGCCACGGGATCATAGCCGTTAATAGCAATGTCTTCTTTTACATACACTGCAGATTTTTGTGCGTTTGCCGATAAAGTGAAAGCAATAACTGCTGATAAAATGATGAGCTGTTTCATGTAGCTGGTTTTTATTGTGGACGCACAGCTTTGCACTTACTTACAGCATGCATGCTATTTTGTTTACAACTGTAAGGTAGCTGGCTTAGCCTGCACATTACAAATACCATACATCCTGCTATTGTTTAAGCTTCTGTAGTGGTTATGATCGACAACGATCAACGCAAAAAAATATAACAAAAATTCTTTCCACTTTTTTGAACCAAATCGTCAATCGTAAGGTTTATTAACCTGTATTTTTTAAATAATCATTAATAACTCGAAAGATGAAACACCTATTCAAAGCGGGGCTGTTGGCGTTTGTTATGTTCACAACAGTTTCAGCAATTGCTCAATCGAAAGACATTGTAGATGTAGCTGCGGGCTCTAAGGCGCATACTACATTAGTGGCGGCAGTAAAAGCTGCAGGCCTTGTTGAAACATTAAAAGGTAAAGGGCCGTTCACAGTATTTGCACCAACCAATGATGCGTTTGCAAAACTGCCTGCAGGCACTGTAGAAACATTGCTGAAGCCCGAGAACAAAGCAAAACTTACTTCCATTCTTACATATCATGTAGTGGCAGGTAATTTAGATGCTGCTGCAGTAATGGATGCAATAAAGAAAGGCAATGGCAAAGCAGTGTTAACAACAGTAAACGGACAAACACTTACTGCTGCTATTGACAATGGTAAGGTAAAACTTACAGATGAAAACGGTGGTGCTGCTTATGTTACCGCAACTGATCTCAAAGCAAGTAATGGCGTTATTCATGTGATAGATGCTGTAGTGTTACCGAAGTAAGCCTGATACGTTGATTTTTAAAAAAAAGTTCCGTTTAACAAACGGAACTTTTTCATGTATTAACCGGGTAATGTTGGGTTTATTGTATGGATTCAACCGAAGTACTGTTGTTAACCTAAGAACTATTACGCTCCTGTTTTTTCACCCAACTGCCATTCAGGCCTTATGTAGTGGCAGGTGTAGCCATAAGGGTGTTTCTGCAAATAATCCTGGTGTTCTTCTTCAGCGTCCCAGAAATCACCGGCGGCTACCACTTCCGTTACAATAACACCCGGCCATTTTCCCGATGCATTCATCTCATTGATCAACTCAAGTGCTGTTTCCTTTTGCGCATTGTTCACGTAAAAAATAGCCGACCTGTAAGACATGCCCACATCATTACCCTGCCTGTTTTTAGTAGTGGGGTTGTGTATCTGGAAAAAGAATTCAAGCAGCTTACGATAACTCAGCTGTTCCGTATCAAAAGTAATGGCTATCGCTTCTGCGTGTGTGCCATGGTTGCGATAAGTTGCATTTTTTACATCACCGCCTGTATAACCAACAATGGTAGATTTTACGCCGGGTAAGGCCCTTATCAACTCTTCCATTCCCCAGAAGCACCCACCCGCCAGTATTGCTTTTTCTATTGCCATATCATTAAGTATTTCTTATTACCATTCAACTTTAAAGCCAATCTTGTTTACTGGCAGGTTGACAGGTATTTTTTGTATAATGTAGCCAGCATTATTACTACTATGAAGCTTTTGTTGTGTCACTCACTTGTGCGGCTGGTGCTTTATTCGGCAAGTTTCGGTCAGCGTTTGTCAATCTATACTTCCCGCTCACCGTGTCAGATTGAAACGAGAAGTTTTACCTGGATAACCAGGTACAGCCACCTTTGATGTTGATTCAAACTTTTATTCATTTCATACACCAAAACTCACCATTCGTAGCGTAGCTCATTTGTTTTGATCATTGCCTGCAGCAATTTTGCAGTAAAAACATGCAACAGAAATGCTTATTCCTGGTTTGTTTGTCACTGACTTTCCTGCTCATGCAGTCTTGCAGCAAGACAGGCACAAGTGCGCCGGCAACAGCAGAAAGAAACCTCCAGTTTGTGTTGTACACAGATGAGGACTTTGCCGGTGATGAACACAACATCACCTTCTCGGTATTTGTGAGAGACGATAACAAAACCTTGCTGGATTCTGCCATTACCACAATGAAAGTAAAAGATATTCCCGGGCAGGCGAATAAGATCATCATCAATAAAAAAATCACTGCTGCACCTTCTGCCCCGTTAATGGCGGGCTTTGTATACGAGATAGAGCATGTAGGCGTATCCTGGTATCTTGATACTGTAGCTGCAGGTGAGAATAATAAGACGATTACGTTTGCTTTTAAATGAGCCGGGACCAATGTTATAACGGCTGCAGCCACTATCGTTCATTAACGGTAATGGGCAAGTGCTGCTACCTGTTTCGCAAAATCATATTGAATGTCATCATGCAAGGATGATAAGGCTACATTGATCTTTTTTATTTGTTGCAGGTACAAATTTTCCAGTGCTTTGTTTTTATAAAAAGGAATGCCCGTCAGCTTCAGTTTTTCGCAGAAATAAATCAGCAACACCACCTCGGTTTGTTTATCTCCCGTGTACCGGATGTGCTTGTTTGTAACACGTAGTATTTTCCTGATGGTTTTCTTTGCGAAGTACAAATTAGAAGCATTTATATCATCGAACAGTTCATTCATCTCCTCTTTTACCTGGCTGGCATATGTTTCATTGTCATGTGCAGCAAACAATAAATAATGCAGCAGTTCTTTGTTTTCTTTTTTGTACCTCGCAAGCCTGAGGCATAATTGCGTAAGCTCTGTTGCCGGCAGGCTGTCCAGCTCCTTTTTGATTTCACTGATACTTACTGTTGTCATCATCTGTTGCTGTTGTGGTAAACTTTTACTAAGATAGACCGCCCTTACCTTTTTGCCAATCCTGGCTGCCGGCCAATAATTGTACTGCCAGGTGTTTTTTTACCCGCTGTTGTACTGCTATTGCGCATTGTTGCGTTGCACTCTTGTATGCCGGGTTTATTGTGGCAACAAAAATTGATTAGTGAACCAGCTGCCGGTAACTTGTAAATGAACAGGATACTTACAACCAACTGCGTGCCCTGGCCCGGCAATACAGTTGACAAACCTTACCAGGTGGTAATATGATGAATGTGTGGTGCTACACTCCAACCCGGTGGAACGGCTACTGTAGTTAATAATGGCAGCGCAGATGATACGCCGCCCAAATACGTTGATTCCTGCAGGTAAAACACTGCTCTAATTTTATAAAACCGTATGGCATAAGAGCACATAATGCATGGTTCATGTGTTGAGTACAAGACACAATCCGAAAGGTCATTTGTGTTTAGTGTTTTCACAGCTTGTCTTATAGCCTCCATTTCTGCGTGGCAGGTAATATCGTTTTTTGTTTTTGTCGCCTCTTCTGCGGCACCTATTATCACCTCACCCCGTACAAGCAGGGCTCCAACCGCACTGTTTCCTTTTTCTGCCGCTTGTTTGCCCAGGGTTATGCACTGCTCTATAAAATCATTTGTCGTTGGCATTATAAAAGGTTTGGCGATAAAATTAGGCAGATCAGTTATGTAATGAGCTATAAATTCTTTGTGCAGCTTTGGTTGTGTCACGTCCGATCCCACAGAGTTCCCTGCGGGTAACTCTGTGGGGACGAAATTGTAGCAAGGCACAGGAAGCAAACACACAAATCCAACGCCTCATTCCTGCGCCAACAGCTTGTTTACATTCTTAGGCTAGCCGGATCACTCACTTGTACGGTTAGTTTTTTATGCAGCAGAAATGTAATCGTCCTATTTTTATAATAATTTGTATTTTTCTTTTATGAGCCGCAAATACAAATTCAACAATAACGACCAGATGTATTTTGTAAGCTTTGCAGTTATAAACTGGATCGACCTTTTTATAAGAACAGAATACAAAGATGTTATAGTTAAAAGTCTTTCTTACTGTATTGAAAAGAAAGACCTGAAATTATATGCATGGTGCATTATGACGAGCCATGTTCATTTGATCATTGGTAGTGCAGGAAATCCTTTGGAGAATATTATGCGTGATTTAAAACGACACACTTCTGAAACACTTCATCTTGCTATTAAGAATAATACAAAAGAAAGCAGACGTGAATGGATGCTATCTATGATGGAAAATGCAGGTATCGCAAACAGTAATAATCTTCGCTTTCAGTTTTGGCAACAACATAATCAACCAATTGTTTTGGATACTCCAAAAATTACGCATCAGAAACTGGATTACCTGCATAACAACCCTGTAGCAGCCGGCTTTATTGAAAAGCCTGAAGACTGGTTATACAGTTCTGCTAAAGATTATTATACAAGTACTAAAGGATTGTTAGATATTATTTTGATTGATCCGCTTGTTGTGACAGTATAATTGTCCAGAATCAAAGCTACTGGCGCAAGTATGCAGAGTTGGGTTATTGTGTGTTGGCGTACTTGTGCCTTGGATAACAATTACGTTTTACTAAGGCACAAGTACGCTGCGCTGCAAAAGCTAAGCTGCATACTTGCGCCAGTGAACAGGTTTACATACTTAGACCATTTGGCGGGAATGCTTGATATTATTTTAATTGATCCGCTTGTTGTGACAGTATAATTGTCCAGAATCAAAGCTACTGGCGCAAGTATGCAGGGTTGGGTTATTGTGTGTTGGCGTACTTGTGCCTTGGATAATAATTACGTTTTACTAAGGCACAAGTACGCTGCGCTGCAAAAGCTAAGCTGCATAATTGCGCCAGTGAACAGGTTTACATACTTAGACCATTTGGCGACTACCATACTTAGACCATTTGGTGCATACTTGCGCCAGTGAACAGGTTTACATACTTAGACCATTTGGCGGGAATGCTTGATATTATTTTAATTGATCCGCTTGTTGTGACAGTATAATTGTCCAGAATCAAAGCTACTGGCGCAAGTATGCAGAGTTGGGTTATTGTGTGTTGGCGTACTTGTGCCTTGGATAATAATTACGTTTTACTAAGGCACAAGTACGCTGCGCTGCAAAAGCTAAGCTGCATACTTGCGCCATTGAACAGGTTTATATACTTAGACCATTTGGGGACAGTGACTACCATACTTAGACCATTTGGGGGCTGCAAAAGCTAAGCTGCATACTTGCGCCAGTGACTACCATACTTAGACCATTTGGGGCACAAGTACGCTGCGCTGCAAAAGCTAAGCTGCATACTTGCGCCAGTAACTACCATACTTAGACCATTTGGGGCCAGTGAACAGGTTTACATACTTAGACCATTTGGAGTACTTGTGCCTTTGATAATAATTACGTTTTACTAAGGCACAAGTACGCTGCGCTGCAAAAGCTAAGCCGCATACTTGCGCCAGTGAACAGGTTTACATACTTAGACCATTTGGGGGTACTTGTGCCTTGGATAACAATTACGTTTTGCTAAGGCACAAGTACGCTGCGCTGCAAAAGCTAAGCTGCATACTTGCGCCAGTGAACAGGTTTACATACTTAGACCATTTGGGGGCAGATCAGTTATGTAATGAGCTATAAATTCTTTGTGCAGCTTTGGTTGTGTCACGTCCGATCCCACAGAGTTCCCTGCGGGTAACTCTGTGGGGACGAAAATTTTAATTTAAAAGGAAAAAGCAATACAATTTTTTATTAATTCCACTACTGATACTGGCGCAAGTATGCAGAGTTGGGTTATTGTGTGTTGGCGTACTTGTGCCTTGGATAATAATTACGTTTTACTAAGGCACAAGTACGCTGCGCTGCAAAAGCTAAGCTGCATACTTGCGCCAGTGAACAGGTTTACATACTTAGACCACTTGGGGACTTATTTAGCTTTAGCTTTTAATTCCTTATTTGCTTTTTTTAGTCTTTCAATAATTTTATTGAGCTTATTATTTTCAACAATGAGTGTTTGTTTTTCATGAAACTCTTCTTTTCGAGATAAGAAACCATCATAAATACTAATCAACTCTTTACTTGTTGAATGGCCATTTAAAGATGTATGTTCGGTTATATCAATTTTTGTTTTGCGTTTATTAAATTCTCTAAAATGTACCTTAAGGTCCTTAGCAATATATCCATCAATGTAAACAGCTTTTCTGTCCATATTCCAAGATATTTTATGCTGCAAAGAAAATCCATAGTTAAAAAAGCATGTTTCTTGAAATTCAATATCTGTAAAGCCTAAGTTTTCTATTTCGGCAATAAATTTTAATGAACGAAATAAAATATCTGAATAGGCTTTGTTAATTGTATCAAACCGTTTTAAATAGGTAAGCGTTTCTGTAAACTGTATAGCTAAATCATCCATTTCCTTAAAAGCAGAAACGATAAAAGCTTGTTGTATGTGCTTCATTTTTTTGAATTTATAAGGCATCGCCGTTTGCATCCTCGCGGCTTTTGCAAAATTAATGCATGAATTATTTGAAATTGCAAACAGTACCTTGCTCCAGTGAAACATGTTTACATACTTAGACCATTTGGGGAAAGCTAAGCTGCATACTTGCGCCAGTGACTACCATACTTAAACCATTTGGGGCATACTTGCGCCAGTGAACAGGTTTACATACTTAGACCATTTGGCGGGAATGCTTGATATTATTTTAATTGATCCGCTTGTTGTGACAGTATAATTGTCCAGAATCAAAGCTACTGGCACAAGTATGCAGAGTTGGGTTATTGTGTGTTGGCGTACTTATGCCTTGGATAATAATTACGTTTTGCTAAGGCACAAATACGCTGCACTGCAAAAGCTAAGCTGCATACTTGCGCCAGTGACTATCATACTTAGACCATTTGGGGGACTTGGATAATAATTACGTTTTACTAAGGCACAAGTACGCTGCGCTGCAAAAGCTAAGCTGCATACTTGCGCCAGTAACTACCATACTTAGACCATTTGGGGAACAGGTTTACATACTTAGACCATTTGGGTGCCAGTGAACAGGTTTACATACTTAGACCATTTGGGGGTACTTGTGCCTTGGATAATAATTACGTTTTACTAAGGCACAAGTACGCTTCGCTGCAAAAGCTAAGCTGCATACTTGCGCCAGTGACTATCATACTTAGACCATTTGGCGGGAATGCTTGATATTATTTTAATTGATCCGCTTGTTGTGACAGTATAATTGTCCAGAATCAAAGCTACTGGCACAAGTATGCAGAGTTGGGTTATTGTGTGTTGGCGTACTTATGCCTTGGATAATAATTACGTTTTGCTAAGGCACAAATACGCTGCACTGCAAAAGCTAAGCTGCATACTTGCGCCAGTGACTATCATACTTAGACCATTTGGGGATTATTGAGTTTATAAATAAAAATTATCCCTCACAACCAAATTTTACAATTCCAAATTGTTGGGATTTGAAATTTGAACTTTCCAATACTGTCATTTATCAATATATCCTCGGGTTATCAACCTTGGCTCGTGTGAATAATAATTCCTATGAATATTTTATAACTAATAAGTTAGGGCGGAAGGATGTAAAGTGTGTCTATTTTCCATATTCAAGTAAAGAACAAGTAAACGAACTTCTTGTGCAATTAGCAAAACATTTTAACATTGAAATTGATCTTAAAAGAATGTATGATGAAGTAAGGCACGATACATCTGAGACACTTTATATAGTTATTACAGTTGTTCCTTTGACGTTAGTAATTGCATCTAATTATTAATTCGAAAATTTATTTTGGAAAAATGGTAGGTGCAACTAAGGCACAAGTGCCCTACGCTACAACGCTTGACTTTATACTTGCGCCAGTAACTACCATACTTAGACCATTTGGGGGGACTCTGCGGAAACAGAAATTATTGTTTTTCCCTAGGATTGACTTTTTGAATCAAATCCATATTTAAAGCGTTAGCAATTTTTTGTTTGGTTTTGTAGTCTAGGTTTCTATTATAAACATACGATTTTACGCGCCCCCTCAAAATTCTTAATGCAACTATATTATTTTTGAAATCATCTGCCAACTCTTTTATTTCATCGATATTTACTGTACTGTAATACGAGTTAATTCCAAACGTGACTAGCTTCGCGGCAGGAGTTTTTATTTCTTTTGCAACATCTAAATAAATCTTTTTTAAATCTTTACTGCCAAGCGATAAAGTCAGTTTATAGAAAACACTTACACAAGCTTGGAGGCTTATCATTTGTAGAAGTTTGTTTATTTTATCTTCAACTTCATTTCTATCAAGGTCTTTTTCGTCTTTAAGAATCGACTCGACAAGTTCATTTTTGTCATTATCTAACATATTGCTTACATAACTAATCGTTCTAAAGCCTGTTCTATAAAGCTCTGCAATCATTTGAACTAATTGTGGAATTTCTAAAGATCTCTTCCTGTTTTTTATAATCTGTCCAACAATTTCTATTGATCGAAATGCCTGCTGAAAAGGTAACATCTTTTCAGATAAATCTCCTTCATCTATGTTTTTCTCTTGAAATTCACGTTGTTGTTCATCTCTTGAAGTAAGCATTTTATCTCTTTCTTGCTTTGGCTTCCTATCAGTATGTAGAACATCTTTCTTTACTTCCCTTGCTATATCTTCTATTCTAGTATAAAATATATCATTTTTTTCTAATGAAATTGGTGTTATATTTTCAAGCAGTGACATTGAATTTATGAGAGAGTCTTCGATGAAAGAAATATCTTTCGAATGATGGGTTATGAAAACAAGTATATATGCATATCGTTCAATATGTACTTTTTCAAAAAACTTTCTAATAATATTCTTTCCTTCTTTTGTATGAATTATATCTGAAATTTTCTTCGCTCCTAGAAAGTACAAAATGTAACTATAACCGAACTCCGTGTTGGCATTTTTTTCAATTATTATTTTGGATTTTTTTAAAGTGCTTATCAAAGTATCGTAAGGTATTGTTATGTATTTTTCTTGATAGGAAGCGAAAAATCTTATCAGTTCTTCCGTGCTTAAGTAACTTATATCATGTTCAATATAGTGATAAGCAAGCTCGGTTAGAAAATTTAGGTAGCCATCAATGTCTTCATTTTTCACGTCAGCTTTAACCAAAGCATAATGGATTAGAGTTTGATAACAGTACCCAAATGATGTTTCGTCTTGATTTAAAGGCTTATATTCTAAAGCAGATAAAATTGATAAAATATAGATCGGATATGAAGGCATCAGTTTGTCACCTAGTATTGATTGAACATTGTCAAAGGATATTTTTACAGAATCAAGAAATGTTTGCTCGTCTAATGTTAAAGAGTTATGTTTCAAAAGTTGATATTTTTCAATAAGCTCATTCCTTTTTTTATAGCCTAGTGGCTTTATAGAGAAAAAATTCGTATTTTTTATTTCGCCTAACATTGCTGAAAGAAAACTATTCGCAGAATCAATAGTTACTATAATTTTGCCAAATCGGGTTTGGAGACTTTCTAAGATATCTCTCGAGGTATTCGAGTTGAAAATACAATCGTGGAGATCATCAATCAAAAGCGCTTTGTTCTTTTTATCAAGTTGATTGAATCTTTCGAAATTTTCATCTAAGTATTGTTCATGAAAATTCTTTTCAAGAATTGTGTCCAGATTTTTGTCTACAATATGACTTCCTTGTAAAAAAAGAGGCACAACATCATTTTCCAGAAGATCTAAGTATAGCATTGAAAGCAGACTCGTTTTTCCAATTTGAGCTTCACCATCAATAATAGAATATTCAAAGGAATCTTTAAGAAGCCTTGATGAACTTGTGTATCTCTCTAAATCTTTTGATTCACTGTTTAAAAATTCAAGATCGGGGTATATAAAAACTTCCGGCAGTTTAATTTCTTTTTTATTATCAATTTTTAAAGGAATTTTTATCTCTTCAAGTTTTTGAGCAAAAAGAGGATTTATTTTGTATTGTTTAAATTGATACTTGTAAATATTTATTTCATCTTTTTTGTTAGAATCATAAAAGTCTTTTTGCCATTTGTATTTTTTTAAAATCCCTTTATTTGCTACTAAGTCTAGAACAACTATTTGAAATCCAGATTTTTTTTCTTTACCGTCATTAAAGAGTTCACCTGAAAGTAAGTTGACTTTTGCGCCTGAATTTTTATTTTCATTTATGTAAAAAGTCTGCTCATGTTCATGCCCAAAAAAATGTATCGGAGCTACTGTTTCTACAAAGTTTTCGAATTCTTTTTTATTGTTTTCTTGAGTATTCGGATTAAACCAATTTAAAGGGTGATGCCATACTCCAATATTCAAATGGGTTGTCGAAAAACTCTTAGGTTCATAGTTTTTAACTGGAAAAAAAATTTTGCCAGGGTTTTCGTTTATTTGAGATACCCATGCAGTATTTAAACAATGAAAAATTATTTTATAATCTCCAATTTGTTCAGTAATTGTATAATATAATTTATCCTGTGGTACTTCATTATATTTTTTGTAGAATTCCCAAAATGGCTCTTGAACAGATAAGCAAATTTTCAACACACTATCATCTGATCCAATTGACTCATAATTTATATTGTTCAGTGAGTTCTTCCTTAATTGCGTATCCAACGAAAAATTACAATCATGATTACCGGGTACAATCATATATTTTATGATTGCATCTTTCTTTTCTCCTTGTATAAATTGTTTTGAAATGCTTAGAAAGCTTTCTGCTGATTTATATTCCGCTGGATCACCACTGTTAGCAATATCTCCACTAATAATGAAATAAATATGTGAAATATCAGAAAAATCGTTAATAACGGCACGGCTGAAAGGAGCAATCTTTTTAGAAATATCTGTTTTAGCGGTAAAATGAATATCTGTCACGTGAACCAAACCAATTCTCATAACTTTTTGTTTTATTATTTTTATTTCTTATTTATGAACGTTTAATGTTATTCCTTAAGCACAAGTGTGCGACGCAACAGTCGATGCCATGAAATACTTTTGCCGGCCACCTAAAAATTTTCTACTCTTCATCACTCACCTCTTCATTTGTTAGTTCGGGTAATATTTTTTGTACTTCGGTATCGGGGAGTGTGTCTACATTTCTTAATCTTTTTTGTATGGCTCTTGTGCGTACGCCTGCAACATGCTCTAACTGGTCGAGGCCGGTTTGTATGTTCTTCTGTGCTTTATCGAGCAAGCCTGCGAAATTGCCAAACTCTGTTTTTACGGCGCTGAGTAACTGCCATACTTCGCCGCTGCGCTTTTCTATGGCGAGTGTGCGGAAACCCATTTGTAAACTGCTTAAGAAGGCGGAGAGGGTGGTGGGTCCGGCAATGTTTATTTTGTATTCGGTGCGTATGCTTTCGAACAGACCCGGTGTGCGCAACACTTCTGCATATAAACTTTCGAAGGGCAGAAAGAGTATGGCAAAGTCTGTGGTGTTTGGCGGATCGATATAACGGTTGCAGATGTCTGCGGCGCATTTTTTTATGCCGCGTACAAAAGCTTTGCGGCTTTCTTCTATGAGTGTGCTATCGCCATGCTCGTATGCCTGCAGCAGCAACTCAAAATCTTCTTTGGGAAACTTGCTATCTATGGGCAGCCATAATGTTTTATCTGCGGTGCCGGGGAGTTTTACGGCAAACTCTACGAGTGCATTGCTGCCTTGTTTTGTTTTTACATTCTTTGCATATTGTTCTGTGGTGAGTGTTTGCTCGAGTATGTTCTCGAGCTGGTACTCGCCAAGTACGCCACGTGTTTTTACATTGCTGAGTACACGTTTAAGATCGCCAACACCGGTGGCAAGCTGCTGCATATCGCCAAGACCTTTGTGCACAGCTTCGAGACGTTCGCTTACGAGTTTGAAACTTTCGCCGAGCCGTGCTTCTAAAGTTTGCTGCAGTTTTTCATCAACGGTTATGCGCATCTGCTCGAGCTTTTGTTCATTGCTTTGCTGCATGGCGGTAACCTTTTGTTCAATGGTTTGTCGCATGCTGTCGAGCTTTGTGCTGGTGTCTGTGTTTTGTTCGCTTTGTTTATTGAGCAGTGCAAAGAAGTTATCTTTTTGTATGCTGTTGAGTTCTGTAATGCTTTGTGCAAGGTCTTTCTTGAAGTTATTCAATGCATCTTTTATTTCGGTGCGGCTGGCCAGTGCATTGTTGTTATTGCTTTCTGAGAACGCAGTGAGTTTATGGTCAATCGTGTTGGTCAGGTGATTGAGCTTGTCCTCAAAAGACAACAGCGACTGCTGCAGTTCTTTTCTTGCATAGGCGCTTTGTTCAAACGCTTCTTTGCGGTTGGCCGCGATCTCTGTTTTTACCGATTGTTCTATGCGTTGCACTTCGCCCTGGAGGTTATTGGTAGTAAACAGCCTGGCGAGTACAATGATCAGTAATACTGCAATGATGATGAGTAGTATCAATTCCGGCGTCATGTTGGGTGAGCAACCTTTGTGGGTTGATGTTGGTAAGATAAATTTTTTTTCGAACAAACAAAAGTCACTTCTTTGTGCCTTTGTTTTTTTACGGGAAACCGTAGGGGATTATTAGCCTGTGCGGCTGGCTTTTTTTCTACGAAGTTGTTTCCTGTTCTTTTGCCTTGACGCAAAAGAACCAAAAAATCAGGAAAGAAAAGATATACAGGACTTTTCTTTCATTGGCCCTGATTGAGCTTTTGTGCTACTGTGGCTTCGGCAGTGGTAATTGCATCAGCACGATGCGGAATATCGGTTTTGTTTTAGGAGAATGCTTCTCAGTTTTAATTAGGTGCTGTGTTTAAGCTGTTTCTATGAAGTTGTTTCCTGTTCTTTTGCCTTGACGCAAAAGAACCAAAAAGTCAGGAAAGAAAAGATATACAGCACTTTTCTTTCTTTCGCCCTGATTAAGCTTTTGTGCTACTGTGGCTTCGGCAGTGGTAGTTGCATCAGCACGATGCGTGATAGCAGTTACGTTGATAGGATGAAAGTATCTCACGTTTATCGTTTCACGTTTCACGATTGACCATTCACGATTGACTATTCACGATTGACTATTCACGATTGACCATTCACGATTGACCATTCACGATTGACCATTCACGATTGACCATTCACCATTCACCAACATCAGGGCATTTGTTTTACATCCACGAGCGTGACTTCAAAGTATAGAATGGTATTGGATGGTATGGCGCCGGGGATACCGTTACAACCATAACAAAGGGAAGATGGGATAACCATTTTTATCTGCCCGCCTTTGGAGATCTTTTGCAGGCCCAGCTTCCAGCCATCAATAAAATCATTGAGCTCGCTGGCATATGGGGCAGAGAGGCTTTCGTCGAGCACATTACCGTTTAAGAAAGAACCTTTGTACAACACAAATACTGTATCATTCAAGTCCGGTGAGGGCGTGGTGCCGGGATTCATGATCTGGTAAAAAATGCCATTCTCATCTGTACTGGCACTGATCATATGGTCTGCACAAAATTTGGCCATTATAGCAGCCTCGGTCTCCGGCGCCACATTGGTGCACATGCCATTGTTGTCTTTTTTACCACAGCCGGATAGCAACAGAAAAGTGATGACAGCCGTTAACAGGTTCCTCATTGCAGTTGTTTGTATTGGTAAAGACAATATATGCAGTTAATTGGCTGCACCGGCATGCTGATCTGCCTGTTGTTTTTTATACAGTAACTCTTTGTAGTGTTGCTCATTCATGTCCCACTTGTATTTTTTGTAGAAGATGGCCGTAAAAACGGCAATGCCTATAACGGCGATCAGCAGCACGTAAGGATTCATTTGTGTATTGGCTACCATATTGGCGCGGCTATACCAGCCCAGATCAAGTGACAGCACCACACCGCCCGCAATGAGCAGGCCAAGCGGCAGGCCGATGAACAATTGCCTGAGCAACTTCTTTTCTTTACCGCGGTTCTTCTGCCAGTAGCGGATGAAATCTTCATCGTTTTTTGAAAGCATACGTGCAAAGGTAACATGCTGCATGAAAAATGATTACAGTAAATTTTGTTGCAATGCATGTAAAATCGGTATTTTGTTGCCAAAAAAAAGTGAACCATTACGATACGCTTATAAGAGACTATATATATGAACACAGGCAGGTGTCTTTTGAAAAAGTAGGGGAACTGGTAATGGAAGGTCATTCTCCTGCAGATCCGGCATCTTTTAAATTTACCTATAACAAGCGTGCCGCTACCACCCCGGAACTGATTGTATATATTGCTGAAAAGACAGGCAAGAATAAAGCGCTGATCGCTTCTGACATTGAATCTTTTGTAGAACTGATGCGCCAGTTTATGAATATTGGCAAACCGTACGAACTGGAAGGTGTGGGCATGTTTAAGCTGGGCAGCAGTGGTACTTACGAGTTTGCACCATTTGATCCCTCGCACAGGAAAGAGGAACCGCGCAAACAAAAAATGAAACAGGAAGCGCCGCTGATGGTAAAGAAGTCTTCCAACAAAGGGGTTCTTACTTTTATTGCCTTACTGATTGTTTTGGGTGTACTTGGTGTAGTGGGATGGGGGACTTATAAACTCTTCCTGGAAAAAAGTACAGCTAATGCTGAACCGTCAGCCGCAGTTGAAGATACAGCGGCGCAGGTTATACAAACACCGGTTGTGCACGATAGTGCCACAGTGGTGAAAGACAGTGTATCCCGGCCGGATTCGGCAGTTATTGCTGCAACCGGCGATTCTGCTTTTTACAAGTTTGTACATGAGACAACCACTTCGGCGGCAAGAGCATACCAGCGTACCAATGCACTGAAAGCTTTCAAACATCCATCGTTTGTTGACAGTACCAAAAAAGATACAGTAACTTATTATACACTGTATCTGCGGTACAAATTAAAGACCGCTGATACAACTGTGATGCGGGACTCCCTGCAAAAATTATTGGGAAGAAAGATCAGCATTAAACAGTGACAGTAATTTTATAAACCCTGGTAATGGAAAAGATACTTCGAATACTGCCGTTCATTTTTTGGGGATTGCTTGTAACAGACTGTGTGCTGATATCGCAGGGCTTGCATGATTACAGGATTTATACCAAAACGTTGCTGGTGCCCGTATTACTTATTGGCGTTTATGCGGCCTCCCAGGAAACGAAGCACAGGAAATCGAAAGTGATAATCACACTGGCATTTTTCTTTTGCTTCCTGGGCGATTTCTTTTTACTGAATGACGCGGAACTAAGCAATTTCATCCTGGGCCTGTCGGGCTTTTTGCTTGCACACCTGTTCTTTATTTATTTCTTTTTGCGGCTGAAAAAATTTTCTGATAAGTACCGGCTGTTTCTCTTTGCAAACACATTTATCATACTCGTTTATATTGGAGCTTTGTTGTTTGTGTGCCATACAGGAATTATGCGGAACAACATGGAGATACCGGTTGGGTTGTACGCCATTGTGCTTGGTCTGATGTTGCTGACCGCTATACATACCGTTAATAACAAAAGCCTGCAGAAACTGGCAAAGGTTTATTTTATACCCGGCGCATTGTTTTTTGTATTGTCGGATTCACTGCTTGCCCTGCAGAAGTTTGCATTGGATATAAGGTATGGAGGCATACTGGTAATGGTGACATATGCCGCAGCTATTTTTATTCTTTACCTGGGTGTGATACGTTTTTTGAGGAAGTAAGTTAATGCACGTCATAAGTGTTGTTCCACCCATCATTTTGCAGTTTGTCTACTTTAGCCATTACTTCCTGCTCCAGTTGTTGTTTGTAAGCGCTTACTTTTTTACTGACAGAGTCATCAAAAGCACCGATGATAGTGGCGGCGAGGATGCCGGCATTTTTGGCGGCGTTAAGGGCCACTGTTGCCACCGGTATACCGTTGGGCATTTGTAAAATGGATAGCACAGAATCCCACCCGTCGATTGAGTTGGATGATTTGATTGGTACACCTATAACGGGCAATGGTGTGATGGACGCAACCATACCAGGTAAGTGTGCTGCACCACCGGCACCGGCAATGATCACTTTAAGACCACGATCTTTTGCTTTGGAGGCATAATCAACCATTCGTAACGGGGTGCGGTGTGCGGAAACAACGGTAAGTTCGAATGCAATATCAAACGCTTTTAGTATGTCTGCCGCAGCCTGCATGATGTTCAGATCACTATCGCTGCCCATGATAATAGCTACTACCGGTTGATTGATTGACATATACCTGTAAATATTTGTTCGTGTTTAAATGTAATGCGTGACCTAACTGATGACTTTAAGTGTGTTTTTTATTTTGTGTGCTTTATAGGTAAGCTCATTGTACTCTTTGCTGATGATCGTTACATGCCCCATTTTACGACCAGGCTTGGTTTGCTTTTTACCATACAGGTGCACAAATACATTATCCATCTTCAGTACTTCATCAAGGCCATCGTATTTTGCTTCGCCGCTATGGCCTTCTGCGCCCAGGAGATTTACGATGGAAGAGGGCAGAATAGGGTCTGTATTGCCCAACGGGTAATCCAGCATAATGCGCCACAGCATATCGTACTGGCTGCAGTAATTTGCTTCAATAGTATGGTGGCCACTGTTGTGCACACGGGGCGCTGTTTCATTTACCAGCACTTCATTGTTGTTGTCAACAAAAATTTCAATGGCAAATAAGCCCGGGCTGTTCAACGCCTTTACCAGTTTAATGGCAATGGCCTCTGCTTTCCACAATACTTCGTTGGTAAGTTTTGCGGGGCTTACCTGGTAATCCAGCAAATTGAGTACAGGATCGAATACCATTTCTGCAGGAGGGAAGAACGCCGTTTCTCCTTTGCTGTTCATGGCTACGATGATGGCGATTTCTTTTTTGATATTGACCATTTTTTCGAGCACAGACGGCGCGTCGAAAGCTTTGTCGAATTCTTTTTCTGTTTTCAATACCTGCACGCCTTTACCGTCATAACCGCCCTCGCCGAGTTTATGTACTGCGGGCAAAAAACTGGTATGATAGTTTAGCTCGGCAATGCTGTGGGTAATTCTGAAATCGGGTGAGGGCACTTCGTTGGATTTGTAAAACTCTTTCTGTGTTATCTTATTCTTGATGGTTTTGATGGCCGAAGGTTTGGGATAAATTTTTACACCTTCCTGTTCCAGTTTTTCCAGTGCTTCCACATTTACAGCTTCTATCTCTACGGTCACTGCATCCAGGTGTTTTCCAAAATTATACACGGTCTCAAAGTCTTTGATATCGCCCTTTACAAAATGATGGCAGAGGTGTGCCGCGGGGCATTGTTCATCATTTTCGAGTACATATGTTTCCACCACATAATTAGCTGCTGCCTGCAAAAGCATTCTTCCTAACTGACCACCACCAAGAATTCCAACTTTCATTTTATATGTTTAAAAAATTTTATGAGCAATGCATTGTGTTGCGCTATGAACCCCTTGTAACATTTGCCCCGGGGCGCTACCTGTAAGCAATAATTGTGCTACATGGCGAAGATAATTTGAGTTGCGGATTTAGCTGTTTATTTTTATAACTTTGCCCTAACGATGCTACCAGACTATCCACATAAAATTTTTGGTGACAAGCGCTTTAACTATTCCCTGCTTATGGAAGCGCTTGCTATGGATTCCCCTTTTTTTTAGCGATTGGGCAAACGCTCATCGTGTTGCAAAGCGAACAGAACGTACAAGAGTGCGACGCAACAGAAGCATCATGCTTGTTCTGTTGCCCGGCTCATCATCTTTTTCTTACCTAAAAAATTTTTATGATGGACACATTGATTGCTCCCGGCAAAAAAGCCGTAAACAATACTGATTTTTTACCATTGCAGGGTACTGATTATGTAGAATTTTATGTGGGCAATGCCAAACAGGCCGCTCATTTTTACAAAACAGCTTTCGGCTTTCAAAGTCTTGCGTATGCAGGGCCGGAGACCGGTTTAAAAGACAGGGCAAGCTATGTGGTAAGGCAGCATAAGCTTACTTTTATGTTTACCACGCCACTTAAAGCAAACAATGCCATTGCTGATCATATATACAAACATGGTGATGGTGTAAAAACACTTGCGCTGCGCGTGGATGATGCGAAAGATGCGTGGCTGCAAACAACACAACGCGGCGCTAAAAGCTACCTGGAGCCACAAACCATTACCGATGAACATGGGGAAGTGGTAACAAGCGGCATTCATACCTACGGAGATACTGTGCACCTGTTCGTGGAGAGAAAAAACTACAACGGAGTATTCATGCCCGGTTTCAGGGAGTGGAAAACTGTTTATAACCCGTCATCAACCGGTTTGTTGTATGTAGACCATTGCGTAGGTAATGTGGGCTGGAACCAGATGACACCATGGGTTAAGTTTTACGAAAATGTAATGGGTTTCAGGAACATCCTGAGTTTTGATGATAACGATATTTCTACCGAATACTCAGCGCTGATGAGCAAGGTAATGAGCAATGGCAACGGGTTTGTAAAATTTCCCATCAACGAACCTGCAGAAGGCAAGAAAAAATCGCAGGTAGAAGAGTACCTGGAATATTATGATGGCGAGGGTTGCCAGCACGTGGCACTTGCAACAAATAATATTGTAGAAACTGTAACGGAACTGCAAAACCGTGGTGTGGAATTTTTAAAAGTGCCTTCAACTTATTACGATGACCTGCTGGAAAGGGTGGGGCACATAGATGAAGACCTGGAGCCGCTGAAAGATCTTGGCATTTTAGTAGACAGGGATGATGAGGGGTATCTGTTACAAATCTTTACCAAACCTGTAGAAGACAGGCCTACATTGTTTTTCGAGATCATACAACGCAAGGGCGCTAAGAGTTTTGGCAAAGGAAATTTTAAAGCGCTTTTTGAAGCTATAGAAAGAGAGCAGGACCTCAGGGGAAACCTGTAAACATAATTTTGCATATTATACAAAGCCTTCCGGTTGAGAAGGCTTTGTTATTTATGTATTACTGTGGCAATATTGAAGATTGCCATGCGTTTTTACCAGTTCATCAGAAAGTTTTTCTCATCTGTCGTTACATTTTTTAATACAATCGATAATTTCGCTGGCATGAAGTACGTGGCACTGTCGCTGTTTTTTACGTTGGTATTGGTGGTTGCAAAAGCGCAGCCTTCTTTTTTTGATGCACAAAAGAACTACCCTAAAGTGGCGGTAGCCATTAAAACAAGACAGGATACTATTATAAAGCAGTTTGAAAAGGCGGGTCTTGTATGGCCACCCAAAGAGATCTACATCAGGTCTTTTAAATACGACAGCCAGATGGAGATATGGGTACGCAATGAACAAAGCGAATCTTTCAAGCTGTTCAAGACTTATCGCGTATGCGCACTGGCGGGTACGCTGGGGCCCAAACGTATGGAAGGCGATTACCAGGTGCCAGAAGGTTTTTATTATATTACTGAATTCAACCCCCGCAGCGAGTTTCACCTGTCGCTTAAACTCAATTATCCCAACCAGTCAGATAAAAAACTCAGCGATTCACTGCGCCCCGGCGGCGGTATTTACATTCATGGCAGTTGTGTTACGGTTGGCTGCATACCCATTAATGATATGCAGATAGAAGAGTTGTACGTAATTGCAGCCGCGGCAAAAAATAACGGGCAGGATTTTATTCCCGTACACATCTTCCCGGTGCGGTACAACAATTCCAAAAGTGTAGATTACCTCAACCGTCTTTTCAAAGACAATCCCGGTATAGAACCTTTTTCTGTAAAACTCAAAGAAGCATACGAATATTTTGATAAGGAAAAGCGTGTGCCTGTTATTGCAGTAGGCAAAAAGGGCGAGTATTTTATTATGTAGTATAGGTATAACTCCGGCATCAGTACTTTGTGGCATCTTCGTTGCGTCGCAGTCCGTTCATCTGCATATCAATAAGCATCTCCGGTTCGCGGTTCATACACCCAATGGGTTGTTTTTTTGTGTTGTGTAATCACCTGTTGTTTCCCTTCTTTGTTGCGTAAATTCATTAATAATTGTAAAAATGACATTTATTTTTCCTGGAGTATCCAATAATGATAAATTTGGATAAGTAAATGCTAAAAACTGTTAAAAAATAGTTTAAAAAAAGCACTTGGCGTTTTCAGAAAATGCTAACTTGTGCACACGATTGCGCACTTTGTCTCAGAGAATAACAATACACGATATTGCCAGGGAATTGAACCTAACAACCGCTACTGTTTCAAGGGCGCTGAACGATCATCCGCGTATAAGTACAGAAACAAAGCAGCTGGTGCAGGAGAAAGCCCGGCAACTGAAGTACCGGAGAAATAAGCTTGCGTCTTCGTTAAGATCCGGTAAGTCGCACACAATAGGCGTAATTATACCCAGTGCACAAATGAACTTTTTTGGGTCGGTGGTGCACGGTATAGAAAACACTGCCAGCAGCAATGGCTACAGTATAATCCTTTATCAGTCTGAAGAAACAACGTCGCTCGAAAAGAAGGCAATTGAAACTTTCTTAAGTGCGAGGGTAGATGGTATACTGGCATCTATAGCAAAAGAAACAGTAGATTATACACATTATGTAGAATTGAGGAAGCGTAATATTCCACTTGTTTTTTTTGACCGCACAAACGAAGAGTTGCAGGTACCTTCTGTAGTAATAGACGATTACCGCGGTGCATTTTTGGCTACAGAGCACCTCATAAAAAACGGGTATGCGAGAATAGCGCATGTGGCCGGTCCGCAGCACATCAAGGGTTTCAGGGACAGGTTGAGTGGTTATAAAGATGCGCTGCTGGCCAACAACAGGACCATTGTTAATGAATATATCTACCAGGGAAATGTATCACTGGAATCCGGCAAAGAGGCTGCAGATTATTTTCTGAATTTAACAGCACCGCCGGATGCGGTTTTTGCGGTGGAAGACTTTACGGCCCTGGGCGTTATCAAGTGTATGAAAGAAAGGAATGTAAAAATTCCCGAAGATTTTGGCATCATCGGCTTTGCTAATGAAAATTTTGATGAACATATTACCCCGGCTTTATCATCAGTAGATCAACAAACGGTACAAATGGGCAAAGAGGCGTTTAACTTACTGATGGAAATTATCAAAGCTAACGATGGCAAAGCCAGGGTGAAAGACGATACCAAGATCGTGCTTGATCCGGTATTGTTTTTCAGAGAATCATCTACCGGAAAATCGAATTGACTGACGAAGGTATTGACGTAACTGCTTATCTAAAACCATAAACATAAATAAATGCGACAGCCCTCTAGTAATGGACCATAGGCTCATGCCTGTTATGCAAAAGCTTACACAAACTAAATCTTTTAACCACTCCAATTTGCTTGTTATGAGAAAAAACTACAGTAAAACTTTTTTACTTGAGCGGGCATTTTACAATTTGCTTGCTGCAGTTTTTTTAACCGGCATTGCTGTATCAATGCCTGATTATTCTTTCGCAAAAGATTTCTATTCAGCACCAGACAAAAAAGTTACCGGTAAGGTAACAGATGAAAAAGGTGCGCCACTCTCAAATGTTTCAGTGTTAGTTAAAGGCACCAGTAAAGGAACCACCACAGACCTCAGTGGTGCATTTTCTATTACTGTAGCAGATGATAGAGCTGTTTTGGTAATCAGTTATGTGGGTTACCAAACCAAAGAAATACCGGTAGGCAGTCAAACTGACCTGAGTATTGCTTTGAGTATTACATCAGAAAATCTGACAGACGTAGTTGTGGTAGGTTACGGTACGCAGAAAAAAGTTACTGTTACCGGAGCCGTTAGTGCCGTAAAGGGCGAGGCACTTGTTAAATCACCGGCTGTTGACATGTCGAATTCACTTGCAGGCCGGTTGCCTGGTCTTGTGGTTGTACAAACCAGTGGTGAGCCAGGTTACGATGGCGCTTCTTTAAATATCAGGGGTGTTAACACCATTGGTAATAATAGCCCGCTGATCGTAATTGATGGTGTGCCGGAAAGAGAAGGTGGCCTTGGAAGACTCAATCCACGCGATGTCGAGTCAATTTCTGTATTAAAAGATGCGTCGGCTGCTATTTATGGATCCCGTGCAGCGAATGGGGTTATATTAATTACCACAAAAAAGGGCGCCCAGGGCAAACCTAAGATCACTTATGATTTCAATCAGGGCTATTCTCAGCCAGGTACAATTCCAGAAATGTCAAATGCTGTTGAGTATGCTAAAATAATGAACGAGATTCCAATTTATAAAAGCATACCTGTAAATGAATGGCAGGCAGCATGGACAGCTATACAGCAGACAGGAAGTTATGATTCACCTACTGAAGGTGTAGCTACCATAAATGCAAACTATAGTCCTGAAGCAGTTGAGAAATACGCAAACGGAAGTGATCCATGGGGGTATCCTAATACAGATTGGTTTGCCGATGCGTTCAGAAAATGGGCTCCTCAGTCAAGGCATAACCTGCAAATAAGCGGAGGTTCTGAAAATTTCAGGTATTTTACCTCGCTCGGTTATGTAAACCAGGATGCTATTTACAACAATTCTGCAACACGTTACCAGCAATATAATTTAAGAACAAACCTCACTGCAAAAGTGAGCAACTATATCAGCACCACGGTAGGTATTCTGGCACGCAGAGAGCAGCGCAGATTTCCTACAGAAAGTGCAGGTTCTATTTTCCGTATGTTGATGCGTGGTCGTCCGACAGAGCCTGAAGTATGGCCAAATGGTTTGCCGGGCCCTGATATCGAGAACGGTCAGAATCCTTATGTTATTACAACCAATGCAACGGGTTACCAGGATAATCCTAAAGATTTCTTACAAACCAATGCTACTGTAGAAATCACAAACCCATGGATAAGTGGTTTAAAACTTACCTTATCAGGAGCAGTTGATAAATTGAGTGAATCAAATAAATTGTGGCAGACCCCCTGGATGTTATATACATGGGATCGGATTACTTATGAAGCAGACGGTGTAACGCCAAAACTGGTAGGTGCTGTAAGATCCAATTTTACAGATCCCCGGTTAACCCAGGGATATTACTCTGTTCTTAATACCAATCTTACTGCATTACTTAATTATGACACCAAAATTGGCGGTGTACATACAATCGGTATTCTCGCAGGCGTAACGAAAGAAACTTTTAAAGCAGACAACTTTGTTGCTTATAGAAGAAACTTCATTTCTCCTGCTGTTGATCAGCTCTATGTTGGCGGTACTATACAAACTGCCTCTAATGATCTGTCAAATCCTTCAAGACTATATAACAGGGCCAAACTTGGCTATTACGGCAGGGTTCAGTATAACTATAAGGAGAAATATCTCGCAGAGTTTTTATGGAGATATGACGGATCTTATATGTTTCCCGAAGACAAACGTTTCGGCTTCTTTCCAGGTATACTCGTAGGCTGGAACTTAACCAATGAAAGTTTCTTTAAAGTTAAAGGCATCAACTACCTTAAGTTAAGAGGTTCTTATGGTCAGATGGGTAATGACCAGGTATATAGAAATGGTGTTCTCAACGAGTACGCTTACCTGTCTACCTATGGTTTTGGCAGCTACCCAATAGGTGGGGTTGTGGCAACTACATTGTATGAAACAGTGCTGGCAAACAATAATTTCACATGGGAAGTAGCAAACAATTATAATGTTGGGTTAGACGCGACTATTTTGAACAATCATATCGATTTAACGTTAGAGTACTTTTTCAACAAGAGAAGCGCTCTTTTGATTGATGAAAGAGGAATCATTCCAAACTCATCAGGTATTGCAAATCGCCTGCCCCCGGTAAATAACGGGCGAATTGACAATAAAGGGTTTGAGTTTTCACTTGCTTATAAAGGTAATCTTAGCAAAGACTTTTGGTTCAGGGCAGGTGTAAATGGTGGTTATGCAAGGAATACCGTTAAATATATAGCAGAAAGCAAGGCAAACCCGGATTATCAATGGCAGGAAGGCAAACCTTACCAGGCTTTTCTTGTTTACAAATCTGCGGGTGTTTTTCTCGACCAGGCTGATATAGACAAAAACACATTAGATTATAGTTCAGTTACTGGCGAACTTATACCCGGTGATATGAAATTTGAAGATGTGAATGGCGATGGAAAGATTACACCAGATGACGCTGTGAGACTTAATAAGAGTGAATTTCCCAACTTCAATTTTGGGGCCACTATTGAAGCAAGGTATAAAGCGTTTGACCTTAACATACTATTCCAGGGAGCTGCAGGAGCATTAATACGGGTGCAAACCGAATCTGGTGATATTGGCAATTACCTGAAATATTATTACGATAACAGGTGGTCAATTGATAATCCCAGCAGCACGAATCCAAGACTGGCCAGCCGCGGAGATACTTATTTCACCGGCGGAGCGTATGGAAATAACACGTATTACCTTTTCAGTAAAAATTACATTCGTATGAAAAATATTGAAATTGGTTATACTTTACCAGCGCGCTTGTTGGATAAGGTTAAAGTAAGCAACTTCAGAATTTTTGT
Organism: Panacibacter microcysteis; assembly: GCF_015831355.1. Lineage (NCBI taxonomy): Bacteria > Pseudomonadati > Bacteroidota > Chitinophagia > Chitinophagales > Chitinophagaceae > Panacibacter > Panacibacter microcysteis. The sequence continues at coordinate 1,526,335 of NZ_JADWYR010000002.1, read as the reverse complement.
GAATGCGCTTAACTTATTTACCGTTTCTAAAATGAAAATTTTTGATCCAGAAGCTACTGCCGGTAGTGGTGTATATTATCCTCAATCAAGGGTAATCAACGGCGGTCTTAGTTTAACATTCTAAAAATCGATGTATGAAAAAAGCATTAATTGTAATCAGTGCAGTTGCGTTTGGTGTAACTATTTCTTCATGCAATACTGATTTCCTAAATACGAAACCACAGGACAGGGTGTCCAGCGATGCAACATGGGGTGATGGCCCTCTTTCCAATGCCTTCGTCTTAAACATCTACGCCTCACTGGGCTATGGAGGTTTTGAAGAACAGGCGCTCGCTGCGTATACAGATGAAGCAATGTTCACACATGCAGGCAGAAATATCAACAATTTTACAGAAGGTACGGAAGAGCCCGGAGGCCTGGCCTGGATGAGCGCCACCTATTATTGGGATAATATGTATGCTGCTATCAGGGATGCAAACATTGCATTAGAAAACCTGCCAAATGCAACTTTTACAGATGAAGTGTTAAAAGAACAGTTGCAGGGCGAGGCTCATTTTTTAAGAGCCTACTACTACCAGCAATTATTAAGGTTTTATGGCGGCGTACCTATCATAGATCGCACCTATGGTTTGAATGAAGATTACTCTATCGCAAGAAGCTCTTACGAAGAATGTGTAAACTTCATAGTGAGTGATCTGGACCAGGCAGCGCAAATGCTGGATGGTAAAACCCTGGTAGATGGCCGCGCTTCTAAACTCGCAGCCATGGCACTTAAGTCAAGAGTGTTATTGTATGCGGCGAGCGATTTGCATGACCAGACAAAGTCGCAAACGCTTTTGTCAGGCTACAGTAATAAAGAATTACTGGCTTATACAGGTGGAGATCAGCAATCCAGGTGGCAGGCCGCAAAAGCTGCTGCAAAAGCTGTTCTTGACGCGTCACAAGGTTATAAACTGGATCTTTCAGCCCCGGTTTCTGCTGAAGATGGCAGACAGAATTATATCTCAATTGCAATGGGTGGTAAAAGCGCAGTGGGTGATGCTGCTGCAGCAGTAGAACTTATCTTCCAGAGAACTTCTACAACGCTGTACACACAGGAAGACAACTGGCCGCTTGGTGGTATTCACTATGGCATCAACAACGGACCTAACGGTTACCATAACTGGGCAGGTAACACGCCTATTCAACAACTGGTAGATGATTACGAAATGATGGATGGCTCTAAGTTTGACTGGAATAACGCTGATCACAAAGCACATCCGTATACAAACCGCGATCCAAGGCTTTATGGTACGGTAATGTTTGACGGCGCAGACTGGAAGCCAAGACCTGCAGATGTTGCAGACAGAGATCCTGTTAACCAGATTCAGACAGGTTACTATGCAGATGGTTCCGGCGGTTTTATTAACGGTATTGATACGCGTGAATCTCCCATCGAAAACTGGAATGGCAGCCGTACACACTACTACACAAGAAAATTCATCGATCCTAATCCTGCATTGCCTGATAACCAGTCAAACGGACAGGTTGTGCCATGGCCATTTATCCGGTATACAGAAATGGTATTGAATTATGTTGAAGCGTGTATTGAAACAGGAGACGAGGGTGAAGCCCGTACATGGCTGAACAAGATCCGTTTCAGGTCTGGTATGCCGGCAATTAACGATGCCGGTACAGCTCTGAGAGATCGCTATAGAAATGAACGCAGGATTGAATTAGCATACGAAGAGCATCGGTATCATGATGCCAGGAGATGGATGATACCCGCTACAACTGTAGGCCGTGGTATCAAAGCAATTGATGTAAGGGCTACACTAAAACCTGGCAAGTCTCCGCTGGTTCCTTACAGGCATGATGAAACAGTTTACGATTATACTTATACTGTTCAGGCCAATACAGAAAATGAAACAAGGGTGTGGAAAGATAAAATGTACTACAGGCCAATAAGCAGGGATGAAATGAGTAAGAACAATTTACTGGTTCAGAATCCTGGTTATACAGATTAATTAAATTTATACTGTTATAAAAAAATCTATCCCGACAGGGATAGATTTTTTTTAATGCGCAAATGTGGTAAGAATGATGATGTACCCGGCAGTAAGTTTTTTATTGAGCTTTTGTTGCGTCGCACACTTCAGCGCTTTGTTTACTATTTTACAACGAAGCGCTTTTTCCTGACAGCATCATATTCCAACCCAGCGAAAAAGCTTCGTGTTGCACAGCTTTATTGTGGTGTACAAGTGTGCGACGCAACCAAAGCCAAATGCATGTAAAAAAGTTGGGCCCATAATAAAACTTCGTATTAAATTACCGGTCGCTAATTGCAATCAATGAATTTTTCAAGCAGATCACTTTTCATGTTTTCTTTTCTTTTGTTTTGTGCGTGTCATGAGCAGGCAGAAGAGGAAAGTGCACCCCAAAAAACTTCAACCGGCAAAGAGTTATTTGTTTTGGTAGATCAGTCAGAGTCAAATATTACCTTTCAAAATACCCTTACAGAAGGACTTAATACCAACATCCTGATGTATGAATACTTTTATAACGGTGGTGGTATTGCGACAGCAGACTTTAATAATGATGGTCTGATTGATTTGTACTTTACCAGTAATATGAGCGATAACAAGCTTTACATCAATCGGGGCAATTTCAAATTTGAAGATGTTACAACTGTTTCTGGCGCCGGGGGCAGAGCCGGACCCTGGAAAACAGGGGCAAATGCGGTAGATGTAAATGCAGATGGCCTGCCTGACATATATCTATGTTATTCAGGCGCAATGCCTGAAGCTAAAAGAGCCAACCAGCTGTTCATCAATAAAGGCGCAGGAAAGAATGGTGTTCCCCTTTTTGAAGAAAAGGCAGCAGCCTTCGGTCTTGCCAGTACAGGTTTTAGCAACCAGTCGTATTTCTTTGATTATGATAAAGATGGAGACCTGGACATGTTATTATTGAATCATAACCCTAAAAACTTACCTATTCTAAATGTTGAAGCCACTGCCAAACTCTTCAAACAGGATAGTCCCGATAAAGGCTTGCGTCTGTTAAAGCAATCCAATGGAGTGTTTGAAGATGTGACCGTAAAGGCAGGAATCAACGGCTCTGAGTTGAGTTACGGATTAGGGATTGGTCTTTCTGATTTTAATGAAGATGGTTATCCTGATTTTTATGTGTCTAATGATTATGCTGTGCCCGACTTTTTATATATAAATAATGGTAACGGTACATTTACGAATACAATAGAAAGCGCTATAGGGCATACAAGCCAGTTCTCTATGGGCAACGATGTTGCAGATGTAAACAATGATGGCCTGCCCGATATTTTCACGCTTGATATGTTGCCCGAAGATAATCACAGGCAGAAGTTGTTGCTGGCGCCTGACAACTACCCAAAGTTCAATATGAATGTGCGCAGCGGCTTTTATTACCAGTATATGCGTAATATGTTGCAGATAAACAATGGTAACAATACCTTTAGTGAAACAGGACAACTGGAAGGTGTATCTAATACCGACTGGAGCTGGGCTCCGCTTTTTGCTGATTATGATAACGATGGATGGAAAGATTTGTACATTACAAACGGCTATTACCGCGATTATACCAATCTGGATTTCATCAATTACATGAACAGTTATGTAGAAGCGAGAGGTAGACTGCAGCGCGAAGACGTTATGGAAATTATTAAGAAGATGCCATCATCCAATGTTGTAAACTATATGTTTAGAAATAAGCAGGGTAGTGGCTTTACCAACGCAGCAACAGAGTGGGGTATGAACCAGCATTCGAACAGTAATGGAGCTGCCTATGCAGATCTTGATAATGATGGTGATCTGGATATAGTGGTAAACAATATCAATCTTCCTGCTTTTCTGTATAAAAATGAATCGGAAAAACTTTCAAAGAATAATTTTATCAATATCAGCCTTACAGGAAGTGCCGGCAATTTGCAGGGTATTGGTGCTATAGTTACTGTTTATAGTAAGGGGCACATTCAAAAAGTAGAACAATACCCTGCTCGAGGCTACCTTTCAAATGTTTCTCCTGTGCTGCACTTTGGTCTTGGGAGCACTTCTTTAATTGATTCACTTATCATCACCTGGCCCGGCGGTAAAATGCAACGCCTTACTGATGTGAAAGTAAACCAGCTGATAAAACTAAATGAGAAGGAGGCACTGCTTAATCGGCTTAAGCCGGCTAAAGTACAAACCTGGTTTAGTGAAACAATGCCCGGCATTCAGTTTTCAGATAAAACAGATACCAGCATCAATGATTTTAACAGGCAGGCGTTACTTATCAGCCAGCTTTCTTATAATAGTCCCTGCATGGTAAAATCAGACCTTAATAAAGATGGATTGGAAGATTTGATTCTTGGAGGAAATGGCATTCAACCAGCGCAATTATACATGCAGTCTGCCAATGGTAGTTTTCGGCAAAAAATAATAGCCGATTTTGAGAAAGACAAGCAATATGTAGATGCAGCAATTGCTATTCTGGATGCTGATAAAGATGGAAACGCTGATATATATATTGCAAGCGGCGGTTATCACAGCATTGGAGATTCGTTTTATTTGCTGCATGATCGCTTATACATTGCTGATGGCAAAGGAAATTATAAGCGTAGTAATTTATTGCCCGCTATTGCTGGCAGCAAATCGAGTGTGGCTGTAGACGACATCAACGGAGATGGCGCACCAGATATTTTTGTAGGTGGAAGAGTGGTGCCGGGCCGTTATCCTGAAACGCCGGTAAGCTATATCTTAATCAATGACGGTAAAGGCCGGTTTACCGATCAAACCAAAAAAGTTTGCCCCGCATTAGCTACCGCAGGCATGGTTACTACTGCCCTATGGGCAGATATGGACAGAGACCAGGAAAACGAGTTGATCGTGGCAGGCGAATGGATGCCCATCACGGTATATAAAAAGCAGGATGGTAAGCTCATTGATCAGTCAAAAAAATTCTTCAGTAAGCAATACAAAGGCTGGTGGAATACTATTGAAGTAGTTGATTTAAATCAGGATGGAAGGCCTGACATCGTCGCCGGAAATATCGGTTTAAACATGCAGTTTCACGCCTCCGATACAGAGCCGCTCGATCTTTACTACAAAGACTTTGACAACAATGGCTCTGTAGACCCTGTATTTTGTTTTTATATCCAGGGCAAACGCTATCCCTATATAACAAGAGATGAACTGGTTAGCCAGTTACCCGTATTGCGCAAACGTTTTGCAGACTTTAAAAGCTATGCCGATGTTACTTTGGATCAGCTTTTTGAAGAAAAAGATTTGAAGGGCGCTGGTCACCTTACGGCCAATTTTACAGCTACCACATGCTTCATGAGTACTGCCGGGGGAGCGTTGCAGGAAACAGCTTTGCCCATACAGGCGCAGTATGCGCCTGTTTACACAATAGATACGCTGGATTTTAACAAGGATGGAAACAAAGACCTGTTATTGTGCGGAAATAACAGTTACTTAAAAATAAGGTTGGGAAAAGCAGATGCAAATTACGGCGTATTACTTGCCGGTGATGGGAAAGGGAATTTTACGTATATTAACCAGCGTGAATCCGGCTTCCATATACGTGGAGATGTAAGAAGCTGCATTCAGGTAAACAATAAACTATATTTTGGCATTTGTGGCCAAAAACTAACTGCTTACTACTTGTCTAAATAGAGAAAATGAAAAAGTTTTCGAAAGCTTTTTCTGGTATTTATTTAAATACCGGCTGCTGTATTTCATGGCATCTTCGTTGCGTCGCAATCACTTCATCGGTTGTGCATATGGCATCTTTTTGGCTGCCCCGACGGTCTAAAAGTTTAATGGCGCCGGCAGCCTTTGTATGTTGCCTCTTGCCTTTTTTAGCATGTAATAAAGAGCCGGTGCCAAAAGATTATGAACTGGCTGCTGCCTGGGCCGATATGACTGTTTACATACTTAAAACCACACCGGCAAACTCACCAACATTTGCTTCACGTTCGCTTGGTTATATCGGTCTTACCATGTACGAGTCTGTTGTCAACAGCAGCACTGCTTACCGTTCTGTGGCAACGCAGCTCAACGGGCTGGGAGCGCTGCCCATACCAGGTAAGGACTTACAGTATAACTGGCAGATATGTTTAAATGCGGCACAGGCAGCCATCATCAGAAACATTTATATTCAGACGTCTGACGATAACAAACGCAAAATAGACTCGCTGGAAAAAAGTTTTTTAAAGCGCTATAGCGGCGGTATCGATCAATCGGTTGTTAATCGTTCTGTGGCTTACGGCAAAACCATTGCTGCAGCCATTTTTGAGTGGTCTAAGAATGATGGCGGGCATCGTGGCTATCTCAATAATTTCGATAAGAAGTTGATACCACCGCAAAAGCCCGGTTGCTGGCAACCACCATTATACGCTCAAACATTTTCTCACTTTCCTTTACACCCACACTGGGGCAAAAACAGAACATTTCTTGCGCAGGATTCGGCTGTAGCGGCGCCAGTGTTTGTTTCTTATGATACTGCGCCATCCTCTGGTTACTATCAGCAATTTATACAGGTATATGAAAAGAACAAATTATTAAGCCAGGATGAAAAAGAGGCTGCCATTTGGTGGAGCGATGATCCTGAAGTTACGCCCACACCACCTGGCCATTCCTATTATCTTGCAACAATAGCGATAAGGAAAACACAACCTTCACTGATCAAATGTGGAGAGACTTATGCAAAATTAGGTATCGCATTGGCCGATGCTTTCAGAAACTGCTGGAAATGGAAGTATCAGTTTTATTCAGAACGAGCTAACACTTTTGTAACGCAGCATATAGATGCCCGCTGGGAATCGTTTTGGCCAGATCCTCCATTTCCGGCTTTTCCATCAGGGCATGCCATCCAGGCAGCTGCAATGGCTACAGTTCTTACCGATTTATATGGCGATAGTTTCTCATTTACAGATAGTCTGCACGTTGGACGACCCAGGGATGAAATTAGGAACGTAGATTTTAAAGAAAGACATTTCAACTCTTTTTGGCAAGCTGCAAATGAAACAGCCAATTCAAGATTTTATGGTGGAATACATATTCCCCAGGATAATGAAAGAGGTATAGAAAAAGGAAAAGAAATTGCAAAGAATGTAATTGGTCTGGAATGGAAAAATTAATCGCAACACCGTTTATATAATCTCCGGCAAAACTGTTGCAGGTAGAAGGATTTAAAGAGTAAAAATAATTTATCAGTTGCGCTGGTGGCATAGAGTGTTTTCGTTATTTGCTTGTTGTTGCACCAGTCATTAGTGTGAATGGTTTGAATAATTTAACCAACTTAACAACCGTAAAAATGTCCCGCTTTATTACTACTGCTGTGGTGTATGTGCTGCTTTTACCTTATTCCGGGTATGCACAAAAAAGGTTTACAGATGTTACCGACTCTGCGGGCATTCAACATGCGTTTAAAGTTTATGAAGGTATGTTTGGCGGCGGTGCTTGTATAATCGATTTTAATAATGATGGCTACGAAGATATTTACATCACAGGAGGCATGAACAATGATGTATTATATAAAAATAATGGCAACGGTACTTTTACAAATGTGTTTGACAACTCCGGCTTAACTGTTACAAAAGATTTTGTTACTCAGGGTGTTTCGGGCGCAGATGTAAATAAAGACGGGTTTGTAGATCTATTTGTAACAACAATTACCAGCAGAACAACCAAGCTGCCGATACCAAGGGAAGTGAATTTACTTTTCCTTAATAACGGCAACGGAACTTTTAAAAATGTTACAAAAGAATACGGCCTGGATAAAATGTACTCTTTTAGCACCGGTGCAAGTTTTGGCGACTTTAACGGAGACGGTTATCCTGACATTTATGTGGGTAATTATTTTAATCAGTTTGAAGGAAAATTAAATTTTATAAACGACGCAACCGTAGTAGGTGCCAACCAGATTGCAAAAGGCTATTTATTATTAAATAATAGCGGCAGAAAATTTACAGATGTGTATGAAAATTATGGTCTTGATTACCGGGGTTTTGGATTTGGCGGCGTTTTCACTGACTATGACAATGATGGAGACCAGGACCTGATAGTTAATCACGACTTTGGGTATAAGCGCACCCCGGATATGTTATTGCAGAATGAGTATCCTGAACAAAAATTTACAGATGTCGGCAAAGAAAAGAACATGGATCTGCGTATTAATTCCATGGGTACAGCTGTCGGTGATTACAATAATGATGGTTTAATGGACTATTACTTTACCAACATAAAGTTTAATATGTTTATGGTTAATCAGGGAAGTGGACGGCCATTCATAGATAAAGCCAATGAATTAGGCATGGGCATGTATGCCATTAGCTGGGGAGCAAACTTTGCAGATTTTGATCATGACGGAGACATTGATTTATACGTTGCAAATGGCGACCTGAACCCTGACTGTCACCCGATGGCTGATTTTTATTACGAGAATAATGGCGGAAGATTCACTGAAAAGGCTACATTATACGGCCTTGCCGATTACGGTATTGGCAGAGGTTCTGTTGTATTCGATTATGATAATGATGGAGACCTTGATTTGCTTGTAGTAGAAGAAGAGCCTGTATATCCCAACTATCCGGTACCATCTGTTACAAAGCTGTATAGAAATGATTCTGCAAAAGGCAATTGGATAAAAATTGCGCTTAGAGGTGTGCAGGCTGAAACTCATGGAATCGGTTCAAAAGTAGAGATCCACATAGGAAATAAAATAATGATCAGGGAAATCGATGGAGGAGGTTCTAGTCATATCTCGCAGAATTCGGTGATAGCGCACTTTGGGTTAGGTGAGGTACAAAAAATTGACAAAATAATTGTTCGTTGGTCCGGGGGGGCAAAACAGGAACTACTCAATGTAAACGCAAACCAGCTAATAACGATTACAGAAAATGTATTGCTCAACAAACAAACGGATAGTAATGCTTTGGTCTATCTCATCACAGGCGGTATCGTTATAATCATAATTATGATGGCAATAATATTACTGCAAAGAAGGAAGAAAAAATCAAATGTATAATACCACGCACTTCAAACAAAAACCCCGCAGGTACTGCGGGGTTTTGTATAACCGTAAAACGATTGTAATTAATAATCCATACCCATACCACCACCCGGCATTGCAGGAGCAGCAGCGCTCTTAGGCTCTGGTTTGTCAGCAACAACACATTCAGTTGTTAATAACATACCTGCAATAGAAGCAGCATTTTCCAATGCTACACGGCTCACTTTAGTAGGGTCAATAACACCAGCTTTAAAAAGGTTTTCATATGTTTCAGTTCTTGCATTGAAACCGAAATCTTTTGTACCTTCTTTAATTTTCTGAACAACGATAGAACCGTCTATACCGGCATTAGCAGTCAAAGTGCGGATAGGCTCTTCCAAAGCACGGCGAACGATTGCCATACCTGTCTGCTCATCAGCAATCTGGCCTTTTACTTTAGCTTCAAGGCTTTCAATAGCACGAATGTAAGCTACACCACCACCAGGCACAATACCTTCTTCAACTGCTGCACGTGTAGCATGTAAAGCATCATCTACACGGTCTTTCTTTTCTTTCATTTCTACTTCTGTAGCAGCACCAACATACAATACAGCAACACCACCGCTTAGTTTGGCAAGACGTTCCTGTAATTTTTCTTTATCGTAGTCAGATGTAGTTGTTTCGATCTGCGCTTTAATCTGGTTAACGCGGGAAACGATCTCATTTTTCTTTCCTTTACCGCCAACAACAATGGTATTGTCTTTGTCGATAGTTATAGAAGCTGCCTGGCCAAGAGATGTAAGGTCAGCACCTTCCAGTTTATGACCCATTTCTTCGCTGATTACTGTACCTGCAGTAAGAATAGCAATATCCTGCAACATTTCTTTCCTGCGGTCACCAAAACCAGGTGCTTTAACAGCAGCTACTTTCAATGTACCACGTAATTTATTTACTACCAGTGTAGCCAATGCTTCGCCTTCCAGGTCTTCAGAAATAATCACCAGCGGACGGCCACTTTGTGCAACTTTCTCCAGTATGTGAAGAATGTCTTTCATTGCAGAGATTTTCTTATCGTAGATAAGAATGTATGGATTCTGTAATTCAGCTTCCATTTTCTCGCTGTTTGTAACAAAGTATGGAGAGATATAACCGCGGTCAAACTGCATACCTTCTACCACGTCTACTGTAGTATCAGTACCTTTCGCTTCTTCTACAGTAATTACACCTTCTTTACCAACTTTTGCAAAAGCTTCAGCAATCAGTTTACCGATTGTTTCGTCATTGTTAGCAGAGATTGTTGCAACCTGCTGAATTTTTTTGCTGTCGTTACCCACGGTCTGAGACTGTCCTTTCAGGTTTTCAACAACCAGTGCAACAGCTTTATCAATACCGCGTTTAAGATCCATTGGGTTTGCACCTGCAGCAACCATTTTCAGGCCTTCGCTGATGATTGACTGAGCCAGTACAGTTGCAGTAGTAGTACCATCACCTGCAATATCAGCAGTCTTAGATGCTACTTCTTTTACCATTTGTGCGCCCATGTTTTCAATCGGGTCTTCCAGTTCAATTTCTTTGGCAACTGTAACACCATCTTTTGTTACAGCAGGAGCACCAAATTTTTTCTCAATAACAACATTGCGACCTTTAGGTCCTAATGTAACTTTAACTGCGTTGGCAAGAACATCTACACCACGCTTCATTTTATTTCTTGCCTCGATATCGAAGAAGAGTTGTTTAGCCATAATATTAAAATTTGAAAATCGGTTAATAATTAATTTGAATCTTAAAGAGCAGTTTGTACACCTGCACATTTACTTACCCGAAATTTTTTGTGTACCAGGCGGCAGCAATACTATTAAGCAGTCGTTGCGTCGCACTCTTGTACTATAGAATAAGTATTGAGCAGCTCCGCGGTTAGATTATCGCAAGTATATCGCTCTCTCTCATGATCAAAAGGTCGTTGCCTTCAATCTGGATCTCAGTACCGGCATATTTGCCATAAAGTACTGTGTCGCCAACTTTTACAGAAACAGGCTCATCTTTCTTGCCTGGGCCTGCAGCTACAACGGTACCACGCTGAGGTTTTTCTTTAGCAGTGTCCGGAATAATAATACCACCAGCAGTCTTCTCTTCAGCACGGGCTGGTTGGATGATTACCCTGTCATGCAGAGGGGTAACATTGATCTTTTTAGCCATAATTGTATGAATTTAAAATTTAGTGAACAGTTGATTGTTAATGCAGTTGGGTTAGCGATTACTGTGCCACGCAGCCATTACGAGCCAAAATTGCATTTTTTGCAACCGCTTATTGCACAACTGCGAATAGTTGGCAGCATTAACAGGACGGCAAAGAAAGTGTTTTGCGCAGCAGTGACAAAATTTCATTTAACCCTTTTGCCGGCGGCCACGCATAAACAGAACGCTGCAGCCGCCAAAAGAGCAGAACCATGAACCGAGCGTGGCAACAGGCGATGCCATGAAACACTACTGCCGGTACCAAAAAATATTGCTGTAAAATGGCATAACTCATATCTTCAAACCTTAATTAATAACCTATGGCAATCAAACTTATTGCAGACAGCGGTTCCACCAAATGTGAATGGTGTTTAATTGCCAACAACAGGAAAAAGAAAATTATTACGCAGGGTATCAGTCCTTATTTTTTAACTGCAGCAGAAATAGTGGCACTGTTGCAAAACGAACTTGTAAAAAAGATCAAAGATGTACAGGTTGACGAAGTGCATTACTACGGTACCGGGCTTGGCAACCCCGATAATGTAAAAGTTTTAAAGAAAGTTTTAAAGAAAGTTTTTCCCTCGGCCAAAATAGAGGCCAATATAGATTTGCTGGCAGCAGCAAGAGCCGTTTGCGGAAATGAAAAAGGTGTTGCATGCATTTTGGGTACAGGCTCAAACAGTTGCTACTATAATGGCAAAAAAATTATAAAAAACAGCCCGGGTTTAGGGTACGTATTAGGCGATGAAGGCAGTGGTGCATACCTTGGCCGGAAAGTGATACAGCATTTCCTCTACAATACATTTGATGAAGAGCTGCTGCTTCGCTTTAATGAACAGTTTAAAACAAACGCAAACGATATACTGGAGCACGTTTATAAAAGGCCACAGCCAAATCGTTATCTTGCTTCTTTCGCGGTTTTTCTTGCAGAAAACCGCGGCCACTATATGATTGAAAATATTATAGAAGATGGCCTGAATGATTTTTTCTTTACACATCTGTACAAATACAGGGAAAGCTGGTTATACCCCATCAGTTTTGTAGGTAGCGTTGCATACGGACTGCAGGATGTGTTGCAGGATTTGTGCAATACGTACGAACTTGAATTGGGCAAAGTGCTCAAACAACCAATGGATGGATTGATCGCCTATCACACAACAGCATAAGTATACACACGTATGAAAGATTTTACAAGAGTTACCGAGCAGCCTTCTCCATACAGGCACCAGGAAAAAATGTCTGTGCTGGAAATTATTACCAATATTAACAATGAAGACAAGAAAGTGGCTTTTGCAGTAGAGAAGGCTTTGCCTGCAATAGAGCGACTCATTAGCGCAGTGGTAGATAAAATGCTTGCAGGTGGCAGGCTGTTTTATGTTGGTGCAGGCACCAGCGGCAGGCTTGGTATACTGGATGCAAGTGAATGCCCGCCCACCTACGGTGTACCTACAGATCTTGTAACCGGGGTAATAGCAGGTGGCAATGTTGCCATTGTAAAATCTGTGGAAGACGCAGAAGATGACGTAATGCAGGGATGGGAAGATCTTGTACAGCACCGTGTAAGTAAAAATGACTTTGTTATTGGAATTGCAGCAAGTGGTACCACGCCCTATGTGATTGGCGCTATGGAGCAATGCGGGCAGCACGGCATTGCTACCGGCTGTATTGTATGTAACGAAGGCAGCCCGCTTGCGGCAGCCGCAGATTATGCCGTGGAAATAGTTGCAGGGCCTGAATTTGTAACCGGCAGTACGCGCATGAAAAGTGGTACCGCGCAAAAACTGGTACTTAATATGATCTCTACCACAGCCATGATACAACTGGGCAGGGTAGAGGATAACCGTATGGTAAACATGCAACTCAACAATACCAAGCTAAAGGACCGCGGTACCAAAATGCTCATGGAAAAGATCAACAGCTCTTATGAAGAAGCACACCGCCTGCTGGAAGAATATGGCTCGGTTAAAAAGGCGGCCGAAGCATTTTTAAAGAAGTAATTTTTTGCTGATGGAATTAAAGAACAGCCGTTTCATTATTACGATTACTGTTTTACCTGAACATCTTGATGATGTGTTGCATGTAAACAATGTGATATATGTGCAATGGATGCAGGATATTGCCTCTATGCACTGGAATACATTTGCGTCTGACGAATTAAAGAATACCGTGCTGTGGATGATCAAACGGCATGAAGTAGATTATTACAACCAGGCCTTCCTGCATGATGAGCTGCAAATGACAACGTGGACGGGCGACTATACCAATGTTACCTGGAAAAGACATTACGAGATCATACGCCCGGCAGACAATAAAAAGATCATTACTGCCGCCAGTACCTGGATACCGCTCGACAGACTTACACAGCGTCCGCGAAGGATTGATGAAACACTCATCAATATGTTTGCCTAAACCGCAATCCTGATATTATTGGTTGTTCTGTCGGTATTGCCCGCAGCATCAATTGCTCTCTCTGCCTGTTGCACGTGCCTGTTGTTGTGTGCAATAAGAAACATAAAAACGTCACCCAGTTTTAGCTTGATAAATGGTGCGATCGATATTGGTATTCTTATCGTATTAAGGTTTACGTTGGCAGCTTTGTCCAGCAGTACCAATAGTTTTTCCTGCTGATCTATGAACCTTGCAATTACTTCGTCACTTAAGCCTTCATTGGTGATGGTATAATTTTTTGGGGCCTTCATTTTTTTACTGCCTTTACCGGGACTTGTCTGCATCATGTTTGTAAAATAATTGCCCAGCCAGCCCGGCGTAAAAATGGCAGAGGCTGAATTGCCTGTCTTGTTTGCCTGCATAATGGCTTGCTCAATTGCCGGCAGGTAATAATCACCATACATATTCAAATGGCCAATACACTGCATAGCGCTCCATGCATTTGGCGAAGGTTGTTTTTTAAAAACGGCAGGTGTTATCATTTGCCATTCTCTTACTGCTTTGTCAAGTAATGTTTCCGTTTGTTGTTGCAGCTTTAACAGCAAGGTTGGTGTGTTGTATGTTTGCATTGTTTGTGTGTTTGTAATGCAAAGCTGCATGTATATCAAAAACAAATTCTTGGTAAAGACCAAGATTTTCTGCCAGGTATATTTTATAATCTTACCGAGCCCAGTAATTTACTGAATGTAGTGGCGTCTAAACCTAGGTAAGAAGCAAGATATTTATGTGGTATAAGTTGTAAAACATGCGGGCTTCTCCTGAGTAATACCCTGAATTTTTCTTCTGCCGAAAAACATTGTATTTCTATTTGCCGTTCCAGCACGCCTGCAAAAGTAAAGCTCAACGCTTTAAACATGCACGTTTGAAAATTATGGTACCGCATCAGCAACTTATTTACCTGCCTGTATTCTGTTCTTAGAAATTTGCTGCCGGTAAGCGTTTCAAGAAAAAAGCGTGAAGGCTGTTGTGTAAGAAAAGAATCAACAATACCGGAAAATGAAAATGGATAGGAAAAAACAATCGTAGCTTCTTTGCCGGCATCATGCAGGTAAAAGCCCCGTTGCACGCCATTCAGTACAAAGTACAGGTGGCGTTCGGTTTCGCCCGCTTTGGTAAGCATGGTTTTCCGCTTTGCATCAAACCTTTGCCAGATGGCAGCAAAATCAGCCCATTCATTTTCCTGCAAAGGGTGAATTGCAAAAATAACCTTTCGTAAATGTTCCAGTGCAGCCTGCAGTTCCATCGTACTCTAAAGTAATTACAAACACGTTTACAGGATTACTTTTTTTGAATGATACCGGCAGTATATCCCTGATTGGGCTTTTGTTGCGTCGCAATCCGTTCATCGTTCTTATCGCTATTGGGCAAGGTTACAGTCCCGCAAAAAAACAACATGGCCCGCATCGGTGCTGAATATAGATATACAGTACAAGAGTGCGACGCAAGAGGAGGTGCACACAGTGCTGCTGCCGGGTACATAAAAATGATGTTTTGCATAGTTTGCTGCTCCCGGTGCAGTATTGTGTAAGATTAAAAACAACTGAAGCATTTTGTGGCAGCATGATGGCTAATACAATAACTGCATATGCCCGCATGTTATATAAACAAAATAGCAGGGCTTATACATTTTTTGCTGCATTTGGAAGATTATCGTTTGGTTTTGTACGACCCGCCGGAGTTTCCGGCGCGTAAAGCGTATTATAATTGAATTAAACTTTCAGGGTTAATAAGAAAAATATGTAATATTTCCTTGCTTTACAATTCAATTTCCGGAAGAAAAACCTGTTCAAAAATGAAAAGGATAATATTTACTGCGTTTCTTTTTCTCTGTATACAATCGTTGCGTGCCCAGCAGCCGTACTTTAATGAGTGGATTGACTACAATAAAACTTACTATAAATTTAAGATTGGGCCTTTCGGCACAGACCCGCTGAGCGGCTTTCCGCTTCGTTTTGGCGTTGTAAGAATTCCGCAGGCTGCCATTGCTGCGGCAGGTTTAGGAGATGTACGCGGTATCGATTTTGAACTATGGCGCGATGGGCAGGAAGTACCCATTTATGTATCGAACACTGAAACCCTTGGCGCAACAGATTATATAGAATTCTGGGGTTCTATACCAGACGGCAAGCCTGATGCATATTTATATAAAGATCCCAACTATCAGCTCGAAGATCATACAAGTCTCGAAACCGATAGTGCTTCTTACTTTCTTACCGTAAATACCGCAGGTGTAAACAGGCATTTTGAGCCCACCACTAACAATACAGCATCAAACACGCTGAAACCGGAAAGAAGCTTTAAGCATAATATCGTAAGGGTGTTCAGGGGATTTGTAAACTATGGTTTTGGGGTGTACGTTGAAGAGAAACTGTATTCCTCATCTTACGATATGGGCGAAGGACTGGGAAGCAGGGCCATTTACGACTATTCTCCCGCCAGTTTTAGTTTTTCTGACCTTTACGTAGATACATTGGGAGCGCCAATGACAGTGAAAGCTAGTATGGCTGGCGCCGCACCTAACGACAGGGAAGTTAAGTTGTCTCTGAACGGGGAACTGCTTACGCAATTCCCCATGGGATATTTCCAAACCAAAAGACTTGAATTAAATGATCTCTCACCGGTAAAAATAAAAAGCAATACCGCTACATTTTTAATCCAGAACATGGCAGGCGGCGGAGATGAGTTTCGTATTGGTGTATTGGAGTTCGCTTATCCGAGAATGTACAATTTCGGTGCTGCCACCAATTTTGAGTTTTATGTAGATCCTTCACCCGATGGGCGGTATATCAAAATTGCGAATTTCAACAAAGGCACTGCAAGCCCGGTGTTGTATGATTTTACAAACAACAAAAGATATATAGGCAATCCTGGTACGGGAGATACAATAGAATTTGCACTGGAAGCATCGGTTGACAAATATCATTTATTGCTTGTAAAAGGAGATGGGTCTACTGCAACTAATATTACAACGCTTGAGCAAAAGAGCTTTATTAATTTCAATGACGCCTCTAACCAGGGCGACTACCTGATTATAAGCAACCCGGCAATTTATGGCACCGGTGCAAATAATTATGTAGAACAATACCGGTCTTACCGGGCGTCTGATACCGGTGGTAAATACAATGCAAAGCTCATTGATATTCATGAACTGGAAGATCAGTTTGCGTATGGTATAAAAATGCACCCATTGTCGATCAAGAATTTCCTGCGTTTTGCCAGGGCAAGGTTTACGACAAAGCCGGCATATGCATTTCTGGTTGGTAAAGGCGTTACGTATGCCAACTACCGCCTGCAGGAAACAAACCCTCTTACGAATAAATTAAATCTTATTCCTGTTTTTGGCAGTCCCGGTTCAGATAACCTGCTGGCATCTGAAGATTACAGCCCTGTGCCTGCTACGCCAATCGGCAGGTTATCTGCAGTTACACCGGAAGAGGTAGGAAGTTATCTTGCCAAAGTAAAAGAATACGAACTGGCGCAGCGGGATACTGCCTCCGCCTCCATAGAATCGGGTTTATGGAAGAAAAAAGTGTTGCAACTGGCAGGTGCAAACGATCCGCTGATTGAAACAATAATTGACAGTTTCCAGGTAAGGTATTCGAAGATCATCAGCGGGCCTTCATTTGGTGGTAATGTTACAACCTTCAGCAAATCTACCAGTACGGGTACTGACTATGGCCAATCCGTATTAAAGTTTACAGAGGAATACAATAATGGTAGTGCGCTGGTAGAATATCTTGGTCACTCGTCATCAACAAGTATTGATTTTAGTCTTGATAATCCCGCTAATTATAACAATACCGGGAAATACCCGATGTTTATTGTAAATGGTTGCCTGGCTGGAAACATTTTTGAGTACGATGCCAACAGGTATTCATTACGGTCAACGTTGTCGGAAAAATTTATTCTCGAGCCCGGTAAAGGAGCGATCGGTTATTTGTCGTCTAGCAACTACGGCGTTTTAAATTATCTTGATGTCTTCACTGAAAAGTTCTACAATGCAATTACAGGCACGCAATACGGCAAAGGTTTTGGACATGTGGTTATAGATGGCCTGAACGAATCCTTAAACTACACCGGCTCAAACGACTTTTACGGGCTGATGCATGCCGAGCAACTCACATTGCATGGCGATCCTTCAATTAAGCTTAATTTCTCGGCAATGCCAGATTACGCGTTGGATAGTAGCGAAATGACTGTGGCCCCGGCGTATATGAATGTGACAATGGATTCATTTACTCTTAGCCTTAAGTTGCATAATCTTGGTAAAGCAACGGGTACACCGGTAAATTTGTCTATTAACAGAACCTACCCCAATGGTGTGACAGAAAGTATATTCAATGACGGTATTATTATTGACGGAACCAACGACATTACGCTCAGAATACCAATTGTAGGAAACAGGGATAAAGGCACAAATACCATCACGGCAATAATTGATGTAAACAGTGAAGTGGCCGAATTAAAAGAAAACAACAACACTGCTGCGGTAACGTTTAAAATTTCTGCCGCTGACCTGCTGCCTGTTTCTCCTTACAATTTCTCTATTGTTACACAAAACCAGGTCGATCTTATTGCAAGCACGGCCTATGCGTTTGATTCGGTTACGCAATATGTAATGGAGCTGGATACAACCTCTTTGTTTAACTCTCCGGTAAAAATTATCAGAACACAGATTGGCACGGGTGGCATTATCGAATTTAAAGGTGTGCCGGTATCACTTGATAATACAGTTTATTTCTGGCGTGTAGCAGAAGACAGTACTGATAAAAACTGGAATACTTTCTCCTTCATTTACAGAAGTGCGGGCAATGCAGGGTTTGAGCAGGCGCATTTTCTACAGCATACTGAATCTGCACTAAACAGAATTACTGCAGACTCTGCGGCACGTAAATTCAATTTTGGTTCTACGATCAACAATTTATTTATACTTCATTCTATTTATCCTACAAGTGGTAATGAGGATAACCACTTTAGCGTTGCACTAAACGGCAGAATCATAACGTGGAGTGCGTGTGTTGGAAGTTCAATCATATTTAACATTTTTGAGCCAAAAACATTCAAACCCATTCTTAACTCATCAAATCCTAATGGTGCAGCAAACCCTTGCGACACCATGAGAAGGTATAATTTTGAGTTCAGTACCAAAACTGCTGCTGCACGTAAAAATGCAATGGATTTCATGGATAACTACATTCAAAATGGCTATTATGTTGTAGCAAGGAAGATATACGACATGGGCAACAATGATTGGGCTCCCACAATTTGGGCTGCAGATACTATTCTTTATGGCAAGAACAATTCTCTCTATCACCGCTTGAAAACTCAGGGCATTAACGTTGACTCGTTTACATACCCAAGAACTTTTGTAGGTATATTCAAGAAAAACGATTCTGCTAATTATAAACCGGTAACAGTCTATTCCAAAGGTTTGTATGACAGGATCAGTTTATCACAGAACTTCAATACGACCGATACAATTGGTACCATCACTTCGCCAAAATTTGGTCCGGGTACTTCCTGGTATAAAGTAAAGTGGTCTGGTTACAGTGAAAACAGTAATAACACCACTTCGCTGGATGTAATAGCTTTTAATAAAGAAGGAAAAGACACAGTATTTTATAACATTCCTGTATCTCAGGCAGAGTTGGATGTAAGCGCCATTGATGCAGTAGCCTATCCGTATGTGCAGCTCCGCATGAATACGACCGATTCAATTACAGAAAGGCCATACCAGTTAACCGACTGGAGTATTGAAGCTGCCCCGATTCCGGAAGGTGCCATTGCAACTAACCTTGGTATTGAGATTCCTGAAAAGGTAACGTTCAATCATGCGGCACATCTGTATTTCGATACGCTGCAGGGCTATATTATTTTTAAGAATATCAGCGCAGCAGACATGCAGCCATTAAAGGTGAAAGTTATTCTTTACGACTCGTCGAACGTGGCAGCCGGGGTATTTGATCTGCCGTATACACGTGCATTGCCGGCAGGCGATACTGTACATATTCCGTTCCTTTTAAACATTACAGACCTGGCACAGGGCAAATACAATTTTTATATAGAAGTTAACCCTGATGAAGACCAGCCCGAACAATACCATTACAACAACTTCCTTTATAAGTATGTAGATGTTGTAAGAGATGTTATACTGGCGTCTCATAAATTCGATCTTTCTGCAAAACCTTCAGGTAAGTCAGTCGAACTGAAATGGACGGTAACCAATGAATTCAATGTAGCACATTACGACGTAGAATTTAGCGCGGATGGCAGAAGCTTCACATCCATCGGCCAGGTTGCCGCAAGCAGTATTAATGATGTCAATAAATATTATGGATTCATTCATGGCAGTCCTGTAAACGGCACAAATTATTATCGCATAAAAATGATCGATAAAGACGTGTCTTTTAAATACTCACCCATACGGGATGCTGCCATTAATGTTTCTGGAGTGCTTGTATACCCCAATCCGTTTAAGCATGCATTGAATGTAGTGATGCAAACAGCAACAGGCGCCGTAAAATTGCGTGTTATGGATTTGTCTGGCAGAGTCATTATGCAACAAACATTCACCGGCTCAGCAACAGTCAACAACCTTGAAAAGCTATCTTCCGGTGTATATATATTGCAGGTTATTGATGGTAAAAATGTAAGTTCATTCAGGCTCATAAAAGAGAAATAGTACTCAAAACAAACAGCATAACAGGCCCGGCTTTTGCCGGGCTTTTTTTATGTACCAGGCTGTAGTACAGGTATTAAGCTTTCGTTGCGTCGCACTCTTCAACTTAAGAATAGCTATTGGGCAGGGTTCGCAATAGCATAAAATTGATCCGCGGTAAATGCGTGCGGTTACTGCAGCAATGCCCGGTAACACTGGAAAATCATCAGCAGATTATTGCTTTTCGCCGGCACCGGTTTGTTTAATCAACCGCCGCATCTGCAGAAGTACCGCAACGAGTATAAGTGCAAAACCAATGTAGAAGTAATCGCTCAGGTATTTGTTTTCATGAAAAACAGCAAAGGCGAGTATAATACCATAAATAGGTTCCAGTGTTAACGTAAGATTGATGGTAAAGGCACTCAATTGTTTAAGCGCTCTTATGTACAACAGGAATGTAAGCACGGTGCAAAAAATTGCCAGTACAATCAACCATATCCAGTCAATACTTGTTGGATATTGAATGGAAGAATGAAGCAGTATATTATAAAACGGCATAAGCAGCGTAAGCCCGATAAAACCGCCGCTTAACTGGTAAAGCGTTATGGCCTGAGGTGTATAGCCGGATACAATTTTTTTGTTGAGTACAGAAACGATCACAGTAGCCAGTGATGAAAGTAAACCTACATAAATACCAACGGAGAACTGCAGGTTAGAAAAGTAAATGATCACAATACCTGCAAGCGCAAAGCTGCCCAATATTATTTCTGTTGGGTTTATGCGTTTTCTAAAAAAAAGCGGCTCAATAACAGCAGACAATAAGCCGGTAGTTGCAAGACATGTTAAGGCAATAGATACATTGCTGTATTTAATACTGCCATAGAAAAGCAACCAGTGCAGAGAGAGTATAGTGCCAATAGAAGCGATTTTTACAAAGTCTCTTAAACTTACTTTTTGAATTTGTCTGCTGAAGAAAAAGAGGATCCACAAAGCAAACGCAGCAATAAGCATGCGCCACCAAACCAGCCAGCCTTCATTAAGCGAAATAAGCCTGCCCAGAATGCCGGTAAAGCCCCAAAGAAAAACTGCAATGTGAAGACGGATAAGTGCGGGTTTCATGTTGCTGCAAAGAAATAGCAATTCAGGCGAATGCAACAAAATGTGTGCGGGGTATTATCTGGCGATCATTTATGTTTCAGGTTGCCTGCATCCACTCTCTTCTTGTAATTTTTAAACATACTGTTCCACTGTATCTTTAAAACGCCGAGTACGCCTTCTTTAAGAATGCCCTTACTCATTTTGCTTACACCAACTTTCCTGTCTACAAATACAATAGGCACTTCTTTTATTTTAAACCCGAGTTTCCATGCAGCAAATTTCATTTCTATCTGGAAAGCGTAGCCAACAAATCTTATTGCGTCAAGATTGATGGTTTCAAGCACCCTGCGCGTGTAACACATAAATCCTGCCGTTGGGTCTTTAACAGGCATCCAGGTAATCATTCTGGTGTAAAGCGAACCACCCCTGGAATAAAGGTGCCTGTCGAAAGGCCAGTTTTCAATTTTACCGCCGGGTACATACCGGCTGCCTATTGCAAGGTCTGCGCCGTCTTTTTTGCATGCATGATAAAGTCTTTCAAGATCTGCAGGGCTATGCGAAAAATCAGCATCCATCTCGAAGATGAAATTATATTGTTTGTTTACAGCCCAGCGAAATCCATGAATATAAGCGGTACCCAAACCTTGTTTGCCTTTTCTTTCTTCCAGGAATAACTGACCAGGATACGCTGAAAACAGCGCTTTTACAATGGATGCTGTACCATCAGGAGAATTATCGTCTATTACGAGTACGTGGTAACCCAGGTTCAAAGAAAATACGGCGTGCAAAATAGCAGCAATGTTTTCTTTTTCATTGTATGTGGGTATAATAACTAATTTTTCCAAAAAGGATGTTTGTTTGTTCCGAACGCCGAAAATACAATTTTATCAGGTTAACAGATAAGCTGACACTAAAGTTGCGGCCAAATACCTGCAGTTATCATTTCTTTAACAGCGTGCGGTTGAGTATTTCAGTAAGCTTTTGTTTGGTATTTATTGCAAAGTCACCCTTCATCATCCAGTCGTAATACTGCGGTTCTATTTTAAGTACGTCTACAACGGCTTTGCCTTTATGCTTACCAAAATTGAATGTTTCAATACCGTTTACTTTAATAAAACGGCGTGCAAAATCTACAATGTCATCTTCACCCGTAAACTTTACAATACTTTCAACGGTAGTGCCAATGTTTGGATAACGCTCTACCTGTGCCTCCAGTATTTCCCATGTTGCCTGTGCATCTACTTCTGCACTATGCGCACCGTCAAGGGTTTTATTACAATAGAATTTGTAAGCGGCACTTAATGTACGCTGTTCCATCTGGTGAAAGATTTTTTGCACATCTACCATTTTCCTGCCATCTGTGGAAAATTCCATGCCGGCACGTGAAAACTCTTCAATAAGCATCGGAACATCAAACCTGTTACTGTTATAGCCACCAAGGTCACAATTATCAATAAATTGTTTTATTTCATTGGCTATTTGCTTAAAGGTTGGTGCATCTTTTACCATCTCATCTGTAATACCATGTACATCACTTGAAGATTTGGGAATAGGCATTTGCGGGTTAATGAGTTTACGCTTTACAAGCCTGTTGCCATCGGGTGTTATTTTCACAATAGCGATTTCCACAATTTTATCCGCGCTTATGTTTATACCGGTTGTCTCTAAATCAATAAATGCAATCGGGCGCTGTAATTCAAGTTTCATCAGGTGACTTTTGTATTTGTTGGTACCGCCAAAGGTAAGGGGTACAAAATTTTAGCTGTAGATAATTTTTTGTGCCCGGCCGGCAGATCATTGCCTGTAAAATACTGGTAATGCCGGTTAAGGCATAAGTTTACACAGTATTTGAATAACTGTTTTTGTGCAGTGCTTTGTTTACACCAAACCACTTCGTTTAAAAATAAACAAGCTTATCAAAACACCATGAAGCATACACAAAGTGCAGGCATCTTGCTATATGTTACCAAACCGGTATTTAAAGTTATGCTTGTACACCCGGGAGGACCATTCTGGAAAAACAAAGATGCTGCATCATGGTCTTTGCCAAAAGGAGAATTCTCGGAGAATGAAGAACCTCTGGCGGCAGCCCTGAGAGAACTGAAAGAAGAAACAGGAATTGCTGTAAACGCAAAAAACGTTATAGCGTTAACACCTGTAAAGCAAAAATCCGGTAAAATTATTCATGCATGGGCGCTTGCGCACGATGCTGAAGTAACAACCATTCAAAGCAATTTTTTTGAAATGGAATGGCCACCAAAATCAGGCAAAATGCAATCTTTTCCTGAAGTGGATAAGGTAGCCTGGTTTACCGTTGAACAGGCAAAAGAAAAAATAATACCCGCCCAGTTTGCGCTTGTTACAGAATTACAGCAGCAGCTTTCCGCCACTTAAGCCTGGCAAAGTTTTAGTTTGCAGCACATTCGCATGGCAGCTTCGTTTGCTGCATCATGTCCTGCAGTACAAGAGTGCGACGCAACAGGCGATGCCATAAGGTATGGAAGCTGGCTACACAAAAAAACTCCTTCCTGTTACAGAAGGAGTTTGGTATAAACAAATAATGGTATTGTTATGGGAAAATACCCAGCTCTGCGTAAGCTGTGCCCACCTTATCGATTGCCACAACGTAAGCGGCGGTACGCATGTCTGGTATAGAAGGATTAGCTTTCCAGCAATTCATGATCTCGTGTGTAGCTTCAATCATGGTTTCTTCGAGACCGCTGTGTACAAGGTCAACTTCACTTGGCCCGTGTTCAATAAACTGGCGTTGTTTGTCTGATACAGATTTGCCGGTCATATTTTCAATTGTGCCAAGTATATGTTTGTTCATATTTTCGGTAAAGCGTTTTTCCATGCGGCCGTAACGCACGTGGCTAAGGTTTTTCAGCCACTCAAAGTACGATACCGTAACACCGCCTGCATTCAGGTACATATCGGGAATTACCAGTGTACCTTTTTTAATTAGAATGTCGTCTGCTTCAGGTGTAAGTGGTCCGTTGGCTGCCTCACCAATTATTTTTGCTTTTATTTTATCTGCGTTGTCTTTATTGATAACGTTTTCCAATGCAGCAGGAATCAGGATGTCGCATTCGAGTTCGAGCGCATCGCTGCTTTTTATGATGTTTGTGGCGCCGGGGAAATTCAGGATAGAGCCGGTCTTTCTCCTGTGCTGGAAAACCTCATCTTCATGCAAACCGTTTTCGTTGAATATAGCTCCTTCGTACTCTGCAATTGCAATTACCTTAGAGCCATGTTCGCGGAAAAATTTAGCTGAGTGATAACCTACGTTACCAAGGCCCTGTACCACTACGCGTTTATCTTCCACGCCTGTTGGTAAGCCAAGGCGGGCCATCACGTCGGGCATGTTACAAACTTCGCGCACACCAAAGAATACACCGAGACCGGTTGCTTCTTTACGGCCACGTACACCACCTTGTGTTACCGGTTTGCCGGTCACGCAGGCCAGCCCGTCTATTTCGCCGGGTTTCATGCTTTCGTAGGTATCCACAATCCACGCCATTTCTCTTTCGCCGGTTCCGTAATCTGGTGCCGGAACATCTGTGCCGGGCCCTATAAAGTTTTTGCGGATCAGTTCTGCGGTATAACGACGGGTAATTTTTTGTAATTCAAATTCGCTGTATTTGCGCGGGTTAATTTTTATACCGCCTTTACCGCCACCAAAAGGCACGTTAACAATGGCGCATTTATAAGTCATAAGCGATGCAAGCGCCATCACTTCATCCTGGTTAACTTCGTCGCTAAAACGAATACCGCCCTTACAAGGCGTTTTGTGCTGGCTGTGTTGCACGCGGTATGCTTCAATTACTTCAATAGATCCGTCATCTCTTTTAATAGGGAAACGCATCTGGTACACTGCATTACATGCTTTTATCTGTTCCAGCAAACCCTTTTCCCACTTGGTAAATTTTGCCGCTTTGTCGAAACTTTTTACTACGCTTTCGAAGAAGCTATACTGTTGATCTGACATATAGAATTGTTTAGATTATTTGAATCAATATGGCTAATTAACATTCGTTTTTAATCGTTACAAAAAATTTTTAGGTGATCTTCCGGTTCATTATTCAGCACCTGTTGTGTCACTCACTTGTACGTTCTTATCACTATTCAGCAAGCGGGTGTAACATCGTCAGTTTTACCTGGCACGCAGCGGGTGCAGCCAGCAGCATTTATGCTTTGTCTTCCAGTTTACTGATCTTCCTGTCGAGATTAATGAGGTAAATATAAATACCCAAAACAATTACAACCACACATGCAACCACTACATATATTTTCCCGTTGCTGCGCATAAAATCGGTAGGCTCTTCCGTGGTTTTATCCATGCTTTGCGCCCATACTGCCAGTTGCATTATGGAAAAAACAATCAAAAAAACGATTCTTTTTAGCTTATCCATGCGACAGTTTCTTTTCGGTTAATATTGTTAAACGTACACGTAATGTAGTGATCCAGACAGATAATAACACCCAGCCCAGTACAGCTACCCACATGGTTGCAGACATTGCAGCGGTTGTATCGTTGGGGTTTAGACCGGGATTGCCTTCACTGCCCTGGCCGCCCGGGTGCAGCGATTCTGTAAGGCGTGGCAATAACCATATCATCGGGAAAAGCATGGCGTATGCAAAGATGTTGTACACAGCGCTTATACGCGAACGTTTGTCTATATCATTCATGGAACCACGCAATACAAAGTAAGCAAGGTAAATAAGCATGGCAATGGCAGCACCATTTTGTTTGGGATCTCCGCTCCATGGCTCTCCCCATTGGTAATTAGCCCATATTGCGCCGGTAATTAAACCGAGAATGCCAAATACCACGCCCGTTCTTGCATACTCCAGTGCATAAAAATCATGTTTGGGATTTTGAGAGCGAAGGTATTTGATAGCATATACTACCGAAACGGTAAACAATGTTTGCATGCAGAACCACATAGGCACGTGAAAGAACAGGTTGCGAACGGTTTGCTGCATTCTGCCATCCAGTACGGGAATCTCCACAAGAAACCCCATGATGCAGGTGTACATCAGTAAAACAAAGGATAGTATCTTCCACCAGCTCTGACGAATCATACAAAGTTTTTACAAAAATTACAGGAGAGTAACGGCAAGCCTGCTTTAATTCTGCGGGGCAAATTTAGGGGAAAAAAATAATGCCCCTTTCGTTAAAGATGTTTTTATTAAAACGTTTGTAAATGCCAGTCTCCTTATTAAAATCAAAACTGCCGCGGCAATGTTTAATCTTTCCAGAGAAAAGGAAAAAGTATAACCGCTAATATAATTATCAGTACATCGAGTGCTATAAGTAACATAACCATTTGCCACAAACCGGCCTGTAATACCGGGGCAAACGCGGCCCGGGCAACTTTACCCAACAATAAAAGCTGTGGAATAATGATGGGAAAACCCATGATAGCCATTAATGCGGCCTGCTGCTGCGCCTTTGCTGCAATGGCCGCAAGAAACGTAAAAATGAGACTGAAGCCAATGCCACCTAATAAACTTATACCTGCAAATGCCCAGAAATGCAGCAGCGGGTTATCGAGCCAGAGTATAAAAATGAGCAGGCTCAGGAAACTCATCAGCATCATGAGCAGTGCATTGAAAGCAAGTTTGGCAATGATAAAGTCTCTTGCGCCGGCAATGGAATAGTAATACAACATCCGGCCCTTGCTGTCCTGCAAAAAACTTTTGGCCACTGCATTTACGCATACAAACAGTTGCACCACCCAGAACATCGCATTCCATACATCATCTTCAGGTTTGCCCAATGTGAGGTAAATAACGAATATTGTAGACGCCACATATAGTAACACACCGTAAAAAGTATATTGCTGCCTTACCTCGAGGAGCAAATCTTTTTTGATGAGTGTAGTTATCTTTTGCATGGTTGTTTAAAATATGAACTGTGGCTTATGAATAAAGCTTGCCCTGTGTAGCTTGCGTAGTTGCAACCCGAAGCTGCCGCATAATGATCTTCAGTACAAGAGTGCGACGCAACAGGCGATGCCATAAAATACCGCAGCTCGGCTACTAAAAAAATTTTATGTCTTTTCATTATAGCATTTTCTGCAACGCGGTTCGTACGAGTCTTTTTCTCCCAGTAAAAGCTGGCCTTTATCTGCCGTTTTGCGGTAAGAGTTGGTGGCTATATTTCCGCACTTTACACATATGGCGTGCAGCTTGGTGATGTAGTCTGCAATGGCGAGCAGGTGGGGCATGGGCCCGAAGGGCTTGCCAAGAAAATCCATGTCGAGCCCCGCAACAATAACCCGCGTACCTTTCAGCGCCAGCGTTTCGCAAACCTGTATCAGTTGCGGGTCGAAGAATTGCGCTTCGTCAATACCAACCACATCAACCCCGCTTGCCATAAGCAGTATTGTTTGCGAATTATCGACCGGCGTGGAAAGAATTGCATTTGCATCGTGACTTACTACCTGCTCCTCGGCATAACGCGTGTCTACAGATGGTTTAAAGATCTCCGTTTTCAGATTGGCGATCTTGGCTCTTTTCAGCCGCCTGATCAGCTCTTCTGTTTTACCGCTAAACATAGAGCCGCAGATAACTTCTATCCATCCTCTTTTATCCCCACCTATATGCGGTTCTATAAACATTATGCAAAACCTGTTTCGTTTAATGAAAAGCTTAGTACTTTTAATATGTCAACACAAGTACAAAGGTGGCATAGCAATTGCGGATGCGCACCTATTAATCGTCAAATGTATAATATAACATGCAAAGAGTTGATACTCTTATAAAAAGATTGGTTGAGTTGCAGGAAAGCCATGCAGGTAATGCTTCATTGCTGCTAACTGCGCAAATGCTTGTGCAGGAGTTACAGGAAAATGCAAAAACAGTAAACAGCAAATCTGTAGCGGTTATACACCCGGCCATACAAAATGTACCTTACGAAAATATAACCGTGTTGCAACCCGTTGCTGAAAAAGCAGTGGTGAAAGAGACTCCTGCCATAACGGTTCAGCAACCTATGGTTGAAAAAGTTGCGGAAGTTGTTGAAGTACCGGAAGTGCAGGAGAAAACATATATGCCTTTGCCAAAGATTGAAGAGATACCCACTTTCGCATACCAGGTAAAGGAAACGCCTGTGTTTGCAGGAAAGGAGCACGCGGTATCAGAACAAACATTGAATGACCGGCTGAAAACAGAAAAAAGAGAACTTGGCAATTTGTTGAAAGAGACACCCATTAAAGATCTTAAGAAAGCAATTGGCATCAACGATCGCTTTGTTTTTATAGAAGAACTTTTTCGTGGTGATGAGATCATGTATGAACGCAGCATAAAAACCATCAACAATTTTACCATCTTCCCCGAGGCCGAGTATTGGATTCAAAGAGAGCTGAAGACAAAGATCGGGTGGGATGAAGAGAGCCCTACCGTAAAACATTTTGATCAACTGGTAAGAAGACGTTTCTCATAAATATATTGCATAACGCCGGCAGTAGCCCCTTTTTTAGACCTTACGTAATTGCCTGCTGCGGCAGCGCAGTATTCGTACAGGTCAGTATCATCAAACAGTTCATCTAACATTTCTTCCAGTTCCAGCGCGTTTGCCACCGCAAATGCGCCTTCGTTATTGATGAGCTCTGTTGCTTCAAAATATTTATCATACACAGGGCCAAATACAACAGGTTTATTGTAAACAGCTGCTTCCAGCACATTGTGAATACCATCGCCCCCAAAACCGCCGCCTACGTAACATACAGTGGCATATTTATACAGGTATTTAAGCATGCCTATATTGTCTATAATAAGGGTATTGGCGTTAACGCCGGCAGTTATGTCGTGCGCATAAACTGAATATCTTACACTCTGCTGGTACAAGGCTTCACATTCTTTTAAACGCTCCTCTCCAATATTATGTGGTGCAACTATAAAGCGGTGGTCCGGGTGAGTATTTGCATAATGATCAAGTGCCTCGTCATCATCCGTCCATGTACTGCCTGCCACTACCGTTTTTTTTCCTGCGCAGAATGTTTGTATAACCGGCATTGCTTTAAAATCTTCTGCAATTTCCAATACACGGTCGAAGCGCGTATCGCCGCTTACTGATGCATTGCTGATATGTATGGATTGCAGCAATGCAAGCGCTGCATCTGTCTGAACAAAAAGATAGGTAAAGCATTGCAACATGCCCCGGTGAAAATCTCCATACCATTTAAAAAATGGCTGGCTTTTACGAAATATGCCCGATACAAGTACCAACGGAATATTACGAACTTTTGCTTCGTAGAGGTAGTAAAACCAAAATTCATATTTTACGAATACCACTAAAGATGGCTGCACAATATCAAAGAATTGTTTTGCATTGGCGCGGCTGTCCATCGGCATGTAAAACACGTGGTCTGTATACCTGTTGTTTTTTTCATGCTCGTAGCCGGACGGGGAGAAGAAGGTAAGAACGATGGCATATGTGCTGTAGCGCTGTTTAAGTTCCTCAATAAGCGGCAAACCCTGTTCAAACTCTCCGAGTGAAGAGCAGTGCACCCAGATTTTTTTACGCTTGTCGGCAGAAAGTTTTGCTGAAATCAATTCAAAAATATCTTTCCTGCCTTCTACCCACAGTTTTGCTTTGCGGTTAAATATGCCCAGCAACTTTGCCGCAACAGGGTACAATTGTATAAAAAGTAAATATGCAAGTTTGCCCATAAATCTTTTGCAAAGAACGTGATAAAGCGGCAGGCGTAAAGATTATTTTGTACCCAACTGTGGAATAAAAATGAGGCTTTTGTTGCGTCGCACACTTGTACTGCAGTACAACAGGCAACAGCTTAGCGTGCATCTTCAAAAGAAATACTGATTTTCTGCAACAAATAATTCAGACATTAGGATTTTATATTATTCCAAAGCATTTATTAAGGTGTGTTTTTCAAACAGATCATGTAGTTTTGAATTGAAAGACTAATATCCAATATCTAATCTCCGAAAAACCATGCTTATGCAATTCGATTTTCATTCCATTTTATGGCCAGTTGTAAACATTGTGCTGCTTGTTATTATTCTGTATGTGGTTGTTAAGTTTTCTGAGAAGGGAGCGATGTAGGTGTTTAAACATTACATGCTACGGTTTAGGGGAACAACTAATTCTTTATCTATTTATGTTTTTAAGCTTAAGATTACATGTAGGCTGCTGTTGGCATACGAAAAAAAAACCTGATTCAGGCATTAGATGCTCTTTGTAAACCTTGGGGATTTAAACGAAAGGCAAGCAAGTGGTACTTAGAATGTAATGATATTTTTAAAGTAATAGTACGGCAAAAGTCTAGTTGAAGTATGCGTATTATATCAATTTCGGTTATTACATAAAAGATTTGATCAGTTCATATCCGAATCCGCACATTTATCTGGGACTATCTTCATCATATAATAAAGAGAGTGCTTCCATAACTGGACTTTTAGACTTGGAAAATAATAATACTGAAGATACACGAGAAAGCCAATTTGAAGTTTTTGTTGATAAATATGTATTAATGAATTGTCTAAAATAAATTCGTAAAATGACTTACATATATCTCTAAAAAATAGATTACATCTAAATGATGTTGTCTTTGTTGTCCGGAGTAGGTATGGGTGGTAAAAAGGAAGATTAATGGTGCCAACAAATATCAGGTAAATTGTACGTAAAGTATTAAACAAATCCTTGCCAGTAAGGAACACTTTGCAGAAATTATTTTTTGCCGAAGAGAAAAAAAGGCTATTCCAGGTTAAACATTTTTTCATAGGATTTACATAGAGCTGTAATATGATATAATTATGCATTTAGAACATTTATCAGAACTCTATTACAATAAATATTTGAAGAAAATAGCGGTTGATTTAATGGATATTGAAGAATACAGTTGTAGTGAGCCGGAAGATAAAGAAAGGATTTTGTCGCTATATAAATTAAGAAACGAAGTATACAAAGAAAGAAAAGGAAGAGATAATAAGCGATTTAAAACTTTTATAGAAGAAATGGAATCATATAAGGGTTCAAGAATTGTAATGCACTTTTATAAGATTAATGAAAACGTTCATATGGTGTTGACCGACGATACTTTTACGAAAGTCATTTGTGAACTATAACTATGCTATTGCAGAAGAGAATTAGAAAAGCATCTTAGATTCTTAAAAAAACGGTTTAAGTAGTATTCTAAAAAGCGCAAAACTCAAACGTGCTTTATTTAAACTGTAAGCTCAAATCGAAGAACTTGTTTACAAGTTTATAACAATAAAGTAATAAACCTAAAAATGTTGCCATTATCAATATTAATAACACGAAACACTTTTGAAATTTACCCTATTACTATTCTATTTATAAATTTACATTAGCATTTGTCCGTAAACTTATTTTGCATAATGTTTCAAAAAAGTGTTAGTGTTATCAAATCTTTGTTGGTTGAACAGCCCCTTACAATACTCTTTTTGTTGTGGTTATTCATGCAGACATTTATTTATAGCATTTTTGGTATTGTAACCACCGGTGAAGCACCCCAATACGGCCAGCAGGCAGATTACTTTCTTAAAAGATGACAAATTTTGTCTTTGACGTCAAAACCATTTACGCTTATCAAAATGGTTTTGATATTGTCGCATTATCTTTCTCTATCGCTTTAGAAATGTACTTGATTGATTCAAATGAATCAATCAAGTAGGCGCTAACTTCACCATAATCAACAGCGTCTTTTATAAAGCCATTTTTAGATAAAACTTTAACTGTATTTAGGAAATTTACAGACCTTATTGTGTATCTATTATTTACAACAAACCATCCTGGCTGAAAATTTTCTTCATCCAGCTTTTCATAGTATTGAGGAAACACTTTGAAGGGTTTGTTGTCTAAATTGAATGAATGCACAATGTCATTAAATCCATGTAATAATTTCCAGTATTGCATGTTATCGTGTTCCGGAAAATAAAAATATTGCCCGTCGATCTTTTTTGAAAGTTGCTGCATGTCTTTATACCATGTGCCGTTTTTATAAAACAAATGATAGGGCATGTATATCAACAAAACGGTAGCAAAAGCCAGGTATTTTGCTTTGTGAAAAAATTTTTTATGAAGTAACAATCGCTGAACAAAAAAGAAAAAAAATAAAAGCCCATACATCATCCAGTACCACTTCTCTCCGGAAATATTGATACCGCATATAAATAGTAGAGCAGAAGCTATAACCAGCATCCAGGAACTTTCCTCATTGCTCCAGTATCTTTCAATGAAAAATGTTGACGCCGCTACGCCAAATGGCAACAAAAAAAGAAAATGTCGTACTTCAAAACAAAGTGGTTGATAGCCTTTTAATGAAAAAGGAAAATAGACTGCAATAAATGAGAGTAAAATCAAGTATCTAATATTTTGTTCTCGCCAAACTGGAAGCCGCCTGGCAGAAAATAAATTTAATAAAACAAGTAATAATGGTAGAATTACCGGGTAAAAACTTCTAAGAATAAGCTCTTGCCAAATTCCATAAGTAAGGCGCTTAACTAATGCGCTAAGTGGTTGATAGTTATAATTACAGGGATTAGCATAGTCTGCATTTTCAATTTGCTTTACCCTGAAAAAAAGTTATTGGTATAATGATAGTAAAGCAGCCCTGATATAAAGACCAACAAAATAAATGAGGCTGTAATAATGAAAGCTGGTTTCAAACCGTAGTCTTTTCTTTCTAAAACTGCTATCAACAAAATAAATGGCAGGTAAACCAAAGCGTTTTCTTTAAAAAACAATGCCATGAAAATGATTAGGCCGATCAAAAAAAAGGGTATTATTTTACCGGATTCACGGGATTTATCCAGCGTTTTTTTCCATAATAGAATAACAAGTAAGCCTGCAAGCATTACATACACATCGGGCATTATTGTAAGATCAGAAGCGGGAAGTACGGGGTTAAAGTAAAAAAGTGCTGCTGCACAGATAACCCTGTTATTCGACGATTTTGAAATCAATTTAAAAACAGTTAGGTATGCGCAAAGAATTGTGGCGAGCATTGTACCCAACTGGCTTGTTATAATATTAACACCGCCAATATAATAAATGAGTGCCTGATAGCTTATGAGCAGTATGCGCCCGGAAAATATGTCATTTTCATTGAACGGGTTATACCGACCCTTTAATAATTCAGACGCAAGCATAGCATAGTGTAAATCGTCCGTACCGTTAAAACCACGGAATGTAATCCAGCTAAAAAATATGTAGGTGAGGGTAATACATACAAAAATCCAGTAGGGCTTATTTTTTTCCGTTACAGCTTTCAACGAAATAGTTTAATGCAATATAAACGAATCTCGTTTGCAAAAAACCTGAATGCGTGGTATTCCTTTGCTCCCAAACCTTCCAGCCGCACGAGTGAGTAATCTCTTGTGGTTGTTCGAACCGAAACGCTGCAGTCGCCATAAAAACGGAACGTACAAGTGAGTGACACAACAGGCGATGCCACAACGAACTGCAGCCGGTACCATAAAAATTGGCTTAAGCCAACGCTGCCTGAACAACATTAATGGTAATCAGGCGTTTTTACGTTAGTTTTGCGGCATTTAAATTTTAGGTATGCGACCTATCCAAATGGTGGATCTTAAAACACAGTATCAAAAGATTAAGACCGAAATTGACACTGCTGTTATCGATGTATTAGAAAGCACTGCATTTATAAATGGTAAACCGGTACAACAGTTTACAGATAATCTTGCAACATATCTGGATGTAAAACATGTTATTCCCTGTGCGAATGGTACAGATGCATTACAAATAGCGATGATGGCGCTTGATCTGCAGCCGGGTGACGAAGTGATCACACCTTCATTTACCTATATAGCCACTACAGAAGTGGTGGCGCTACTGAGGTTGAAGCCGGTTTTTGTAGAAGTAGATGCAAAAACTTTTTGCATGGATCCTGATGCGCTGCGTAAAGCCATCACACCAAAAACAAAAGCGATCGTGCCGGTACATTTGTACGGTCATGCAGCCAATATGGAGGCAATTATGCAAATTGCTGATGAACATCGTTTATATGTAATAGAAGACAATGCGCAGGCCATTGGTGCAGACTACACTTTTAGCGATGGCACAAAAAAGAAAACGGGTACAATAGGTACCATCGGTACCACGTCATTTTTTCCATCCAAAAACTTAGGCTGCTATGGCGATGGTGGCGCCATCTTTACCAATGATGATGCGCTTGCAGCAAAAATGAAAATGGTGGCCAATCACGGGCAAAGCAAAAGATATTACCACGATGTAGTAGGATGCAACTCCCGGTTAGATACCGTGCAGGCTGCCATACTCAATATCAAACTTCGTGAACTCGATAATTATATTGCGGCGCGCAGAGAAGCGGCAGATTATTATGACAATGCTTTTGCGAATCACCCAAAGATCACCACGCCTCATCGTGCAGCGTATAGCAGTCATGTGTTTCACCAATATACGCTGATATTGGACGACGTAAACAGGAATGGATTGAATGAGCACCTTGCTGCAAAGCAAATACCTTCCATGATCTATTACCCGGTACCAGGCCACAAACAAAAAATGTTTGATTCGTTTAACCTGCCAAATGTAGATTTATCAACCACAGACTGGCTTACAGAAAGGGTTATATCTCTGCCTATACATACAGAGCTCGACGAGGAGCAATTGACTTATATTACATCATCAGTGTTAGATTATATTAACCAGTAAAAACAACCAGGACATTATGAGTAAAAAACGTGTATTGATTACCGGCGCCGCCGGGTTTCTTGGCTCACACCTTTGTGACAGGTTTATAAAAGAAGGATTTCATGTTATTGGCATGGATAATCTTATTACAGGTGATCTCAGGAATATTGAACATCTTTTTCCCCGGGAAGATTTTGAGTTTTACCACCATGATGTGTCAAAATTTATCCATGTGCCCGGTGAGTTGCATTATATACTGCACTTTGCTTCCCCGGCAAGCCCGATTGATTATTTAAAGATCCCGATACAAACATTGAAAGTAGGCTCTCTTGGCACACACAACTGCCTTGGCCTTGCACGTGCAAAAAATGCAAGGATTCTTGTTGCTTCTACCAGCGAAGTGTACGGAGACCCGCTGGTACACCCGCAAACAGAAGAATACTGGGGCAATGTAAACCCGGTTGGTCCGCGTGGCGTGTACGATGAAGCAAAACGTTTCCAGGAAGCCATCACGATGGCTTACCATACTTTCCACGGTTTGGAAACACGCATTGTGCGCATCTTTAATACCTATGGTCCGCGCATGAGGCTCAACGATGGCCGTGCATTACCTGCATTTATCGGCCAGGCCTTGCGTGGTGAAGATCTTACTGTTTTTGGAGATGGCAGCCAGACGCGTTCTTTCTGTTATGTGGATGACCTCATAGATGGCATTTACCGTTTGCTGATGAGCGATTACGCCAAACCGGTAAACATCGGTAACCCTGTAGAGATTTCACTGAAAGACTTTGCAGAAGAAGTGTTGAAGTTAACAGGCTCATCAGTTAAGCTTACGTTTAAACCATTGCCCGTAGATGATCCGAAGCAGCGCCAGCCTGATATTACCAAAGCAAAAGAACTGCTTGGCTGGGAGCCCAAAGTAAGCCGTGCAGAAGGTTTGAAGGCTACATACGAGTATTTCAAATCGTTGCCAAAAGACGAACTGGTGAAACAGCCGAAAGAGTTTATCTCAAAGTAATGGTATGTACCCGGCTGTAGTACCTGTGGCATCGCCTGTTGCGTCGCACTCTTGTACTGTTGAAAATATATTGAGCAAGCGCGAAGATTGCAACGCAACTATAAAAGCTTTTTGGTGGTGTGAACAATACTGCTGATTTTATTTCCTGTATTTACCTGCAATTAATTAAATGTTATGATCGTTCAGCAACTGCTCGACAAAGAAACCAAACTGGCCGTAATTGGCCTGGGTTACGTTGGCTTACCTATTGCGCTGGCCTTTGCAAAAAAGATAAGTGTTATCGGTTTTGATCTCAATGCCGAAAGAGTAGGCATGCTAAACAATCAGCAGGATCCCAGTAAAGAGCTTGGCAAAGAAGCATTCGAAAATACAGACATCACGTTCACCAACGATCCCGACGTACTAAAACAGGCGTCGTTCTTTATTGCTGCCGTACCAACACCGGTAGACGACCATAATGTGCCGGATATTTCTTTGTTATTGAAAGCTTCCAAAACCCTCGGCAGCGTACTAAAGAAAGGCGATTATGTTGTGTTCGAATCTACCGTTTACCCGGGTTGTACAGAAGAAGATTGCGTACCGGTAATGGAAAAGATCAGCGGGCTTAAGTTTACCGAAGATTTTAAAGTCGGTTATTCACCTGAGCGCATCAATCCCGGCGACAAAGAACATACGCTCGAAAAAATAATCAAAGTAGTTGCCGGCTGCGACCAGGAATCGCTTGATAATATTGCGGCAGTTTATGATATGGTGGTAAGGGCGGGCACATACAAAGCCAGCTCCATCAAAGTAGCAGAAGCTGCAAAAGTTATTGAAAACACGCAACGCGATCTCAACATCGCGTTAATGAATGAACTTTCCATCATATTCGATAAAGTTGGCATCAACACTTACGAGGTACTCGAAGCCGCCGGTACAAAATGGAACTTCCTCAAATTTCAGCCTGGTTTGGTAGGCGGTCATTGCATTGGTGTAGATCCTTACTATCTTACCTACAAAGCATCAGAACTGGGCTTCAATTCAAGGGTAATTACAGCAGGCAGGTATGTAAATGACACCATGGGTAATTACATTTCCAAAAAAGTGATCCAGCATATCATCCAGCACAGCGGCAATGTAAAAGAATCCAAAGTACTGATCATGGGTGCAACGTTTAAAGAAAACGTCAGTGACATACGTAATTCCAAGGTGGCAGATATTGTAAACGTACTGCGGTCATACTATCTTAATGTGCACATCGTAGATCCTCATGCATCTTCTGATGAACTGCAACACGAATATGGTTTTGCTCTTACAAGAGAAATGGACAATGATTACGATGTGGTCATTATTGCCGTACCACATACCGCTTACAGGCTGCTGGATGAAAACTATTTTCAGTCCATTACAAAAAAACATGCGCTCGTAGCAGACCTGAAAGGTTTATACAGGAACAAAATTGCTAACCGTTATTACTGGAGTCTGTAAATGGAAAAACCTGTTATACTCGTTTCCGGGAAGAACGGACAACTGGGCAGCGAGCTGCAAAATATTGCTGCCGCCTACCCGCAATACGAGTTCGTTTTTTTTGACCGCACCTCCATGGATATTGCAAACGAAACACAACTTGCCCGCATCTTTCAGCAATATCAACCTTCTTACTTCATCAACACTGCGGCCTACACGGCTGTAGATAAAGCTGAAACTGAGCAGG
The DNA here is from genome assembly GCF_015831355.1 of Panacibacter microcysteis. NCBI lineage: Bacteria > Pseudomonadati > Bacteroidota > Chitinophagia > Chitinophagales > Chitinophagaceae > Panacibacter > Panacibacter microcysteis. Next base: position 1,488,531 of record NZ_JADWYR010000002.1, on the reverse strand, counting down.
AGCAGGCTTATAGCATCAACGCCGCAGCCACAGGCTATATAGCAACTGCATGTAAAACGGCCGGCGCAAAGCTGATCCATATTTCCACCGACTATGTTTTTAATGGTACCGGCTCGCAGCCATACAAAGAAGATGATGCAACAGATCCTGTAAATTATTACGGCTACACAAAACAGGTGGGTGAGCAACTTGCGCTGCACAACAATCCCGAAACAGTTATCATTCGTACATCATGGGTTTATAGTGTGTATGGCAACAACTTTGTAAAAACAATGCTGCGCCTTATGAAAGACCGCGCAGATATCAATGTGGTGGCAGACCAGTATGGTACGCCCACTTACGCAAAAGATCTTGCGGAAGCTATCATGCAGATCATAACACACCCGCATTTTGAGCCCGGTATTTTTCATTTCAGCAACAGCGGCGAAATTAACTGGCACAATTTTGCCACAGCAATAAAAGACGCCAAACATTTTGCCTGCAATGTGCATGCAATACCTGCCACACAATATCCGACTCCGGCAAAAAGGCCAGCCTATTCTGTAATGAGTAAAGAGAAAATTCAGCGCGTTTATGGCATAGCGTTACAACCCTGGCAGGAAAGTCTTGCTATTTGCCTCTCGCAATTATAATTTTTTGGAGCCCGGCAATAGAATAAGGATGAAGCTTTTGTTGCGTCGCACTCTTGTACTGCAATGCGTGTTGCAGCAATCCTCACGGTCTCACTGCTTAAGCAATCATTTATCTATTGACCGCAACACCAATTAAATTGCGCATTCTCATCTGCTCTTACTGTAGAGCAAGCAACAGAAAACGCAACGAAAAGATGCCATGAAAATTTGCTGTACAAGTGAGTGACACAAGGGACGATGCCATAAAAAACGACCGCACGCTAACAAAAGAAATCAATAAGTTTGTGCTGCCTGCTCAGCAAAATCCAGCAACAGTATGAAAAGAATTTACTCGTTTTTTTTAATGATCACTGGCTGGTTTTCAGCCACCGCGCAGGAAGGCAGTGAGCGCTATAAAGACACGGTTTTTACATCGGTTGACAAGCTTACTGTTACCTATGGCAGCAATACAAATTACAGTGGTACCCAACAAAATCTCGAAGCAGATATTTATGCCCCGGCTGGTGATTCCGTTTTGCAAAGACCAATGATCGTGTATATGCACGGTGGTGGTTTCAGGGCAGGCAGGCGGTTTGATACTGCCTGCGTGGAATTGTGTAAAAAGCTGGCGCGGCGCGGTTATGTAACTGCATCCTTAGATTACAGGGTTGGTATGGCAGATGCAACAACAGCGGAACAGTCTGCAGCCGTTATACGTGCAGTACAGGATTTAAATGCATTTATACGCTATGCAAAATCAACTGCGGATTCATTGCATATTGATACGGCAAAAATATTTATCAGCGGTTCTTCGGCCGGTGGCATTGCGGTGCTTACCAAAGCTTATATCAAGCTTGATTCCACGGCTGCTGTGTTTGGTATAAAAAACATGAACGACCTCGAAGGTACCACGAATGAATTGCCCTTCACATCATCTGTTGCCGGTGTGTTTTCTATGTGGGGTGCTTTATACAACATTGATTGGCTGCAAAAAAATGACATACCTGTTGGTTGTGTTCATTCCCGGGGCGATTCTACCATTCCGTTTGTATCTGGTTATAACAGGCAAAACCGTTCATTGCTGTTGTATGGCAGCAAGCCAATAACAGAGCGTGCAGATAGTTTGGGCATACCCACCTTTTTGCATGCCTACGATTCCTACAAGCATGACCTTGGCTTAAAAGTGGCCCCGTATAAAGACACCACCGCACAACTGATGGCTGATTTTTTTTACAGGTTATTGCAACCTGGAGTGAAAGATGCGCCGGCACCGGTCAACAATCCGTCTGCACAGGCATATGTAGCACCTGCCATCACGCAAAGATTTTCCCAGCAAAAACAAACCAGGTAATATGGGCTTGAAGGTAGGATTGACAGGTGGCATCGGCAGTGGTAAAAGCACGGTGGCCAGGATTTTTAAAACACTGGGTGTACCGGTATTTGATGCAGATGCCGCGGCAAAAAAAGTGATGAATGAAGATGTAGCATTGAAACAGCAGGTGACTGCATTGTTTGGCGAAGAGGCATACATTAAAAATGAACTGAACAGGAAATATATTGCTTCTGTTGTTTTCAACGATTCGTTTAAACTTGAACAGTTAAATGCGATCGTTCATCCTGCCACCATTGCGGCAGGTGAGGCCTGGATGAACAAACAAACCACTCCCTACACTTTAAAAGAAGCGGCTATATTTTTTGAATCAGGCTCCGCCGCCGGTCTCGATTACATGATAGGCGTTTTTGCTCCGCAGCACCTGCGTATCCGGCGGGTGATGCAACGCGACAATATAACAAGAGAAGAGGTGCTCAGCAGGATGTCTAAACAAATTGATGAATTTTTGAAAATGAAGCTGTGCGATTTTGTGATATCCAATGATGAGCAATCTCTCCTTATTCCCCAGGTGCTAAATGTGCATGGGCAGTTGCTGGCCATAAAACAAAAACATGGAGAAAGTTAACCTGTCAGACAAATTTGCATTATTCAAAGACCACTGGTCTCCCAAAATCGTGGGCGAGCTTAATGGCCAGCAGGTAAAGCTGGTAAAATTCAAAGGGCCGTTTGTCTGGCATCATCATGAACATGAAGATGAGTTGTTTCTTGTTGTAAAAGGGCAATTTATAATGGAGCTGAAAGACAAACACGTGCAAATAAACGAAGGCGAGTTTTTTATTGTGCCACGGGGTGTCACGCACCGGCCCAATGCCAGGGAGGAAGTGTGGGTAATGCTTTTTGAGCCTGCTGCAACTTTGAATACGGGCAATGAAATAAATGATCTTACCAAAACTGCACTTGACAACATATGAAAAAAGGGCGCATTTTACTAATTGTGATCATTTCAGTATTTGCAATGCTGTATGCGTTTGCATATCTGTTTGTCATTCCCAATGCTGCTGAAGCATCCATGCCACACAAATGGAAATATGTTTTCGCCGATTTAAAACAGCGCGAATATCATGTATACCTTGGCAGTACTGCAGCGGGTGAGGCGGAACAGGCATTCACAGACAACTGGGTTGTGAACAACGGTAACTATACATATTACCTGGACATACATTACGATAAGGATACCATTGCAGACCGGATAAACATGCGCTATACGTTCAAAAATTTCCTTTTTAGTAAAGAAGGTGAAATAACCACCGCCAGGCCTTAAAACAAAGGAAGCTACCTGGAAATCCTGTAGCACCACCTTTTCAGCTTTCCTTCAAAATCGAATGGTGTAGTGGCCCTGGTTATATCTTTTACGGCAGATGCATGTATGCTTGCCTCGTTTATCAGGAACTTTGTATAATTGGTACTGAAATAAACGGTGCCGTCTTTGCTGATGGCGTGTAATACGTCATTGAGTAATTCCACATGGTCCCGCTGGATATCCAGGAAATCTTTCATGCGTTTGCTGTTACTGAATGTCGGCGGATCCATTATTACAAGATCGTAACTATCCGGTTGTAAGGTTTTGAGCCACTGCTTTACATCTGCATGAACAAATGCATATTTTGTCTTGTCTTTAAACCTGTTTATAATAAAATTATCTTCTGCCCACTGCAGGTATGTTTTTGAAAGATCAACCGACGTAACTGTTGCTGCACCGCCGGCAGCCGCATAAACCGAAAAGGAACCGGTATAACAAAAAAGATTCAATACCCTTTTGCCGGCGCATTGCTCTCTTACCATTTGTCGTGTAATGCGGTGATCCAGGAATAAGCCGGTGTCAAGATAATCCGTAAGGTTAACCAAAAACTTTAAACCACTTTCTTCAACAGTGAAAAAATCCTTCCGGGCATCTAGCTTTTCATATTGGTCCTCGGTGCGGTGACTCATTTTTCTACGCTGACGCACATAAACTTTTGTAACAGGTACATCCAGGAGTTTACTTATAACAGCAATGCATGCATCAAGCCAGCTATCATGTTCTTCGTCTGTCATGCCGTGCCTGCGCAGGTATTCGGCCAGGTAAATCTTGTCTTCGTATAATTCTATGCAGAATGGAAATTCCGGAAGATCATGATCATAAACCCGGTAACAACCGATGTTTTGCCTTTTCGCCAGTTTGCTTTTGTGCTTATACACCTTCTGCAGACGGTTTTCAAACATGGTTAATTTATCATTGCTATGCAGTTCATTGCTCATGCGGCTTTTTTTCTAAGCGCAATATTAGTAGATAAATGGAAGAAGTCTTTTTGTATTGTTGATGTAGTTTTTATACGCTTCGCCAAACTGCGCAAGTAATGCCTTTTCTTCTGTGCTCATGCGAATGACGAACACACTAAAGACCGGAATAAAAATGATCAAAAGGCTGTACCAATTATTGAACGTTATACCCAGCCCCAGGAATGCAAGCAGTACGCCTGTATAAGACGGATGTCTTACATGCTTATACAAACCTGACTGCATCAATTGATGTTCCTGCCTTATAGTTACATCTACCGTAAAATATTTGCCTAATTGCTTTATAGCTATAATACGAAGCAAAATGCCTGCAATCATCAGCGCCATGCCAACATACGAAAAGTTATTTAGCAGTACAATTGGCTGGTATGTGATAAATGAAACGTATACACCCAACGTAACTGCTATTGCTATAACGATCCATAAATAGCGTTCGGTATTACTATCAACTTTTTGGTTGTCACCCTTGCCGGAACGTACCAGCCTGTTGAGTAATATTTCTGCTGTAAGCCATATGCCGGAGATGATGTAAAACAGGTTCATGCCATGAATTTAAGAAGCTAAAAAATATACCAGCTTTACCAATCAAGCACAATAAAAAGCCGCAAGTGTATTCAACCACTTGCGGCCTGATGAATAAACGTCTACTTACCCAACAACGAAAACAATTCCTTATCCATCTGCGGCATTACCGCACAGGTATTATCAAAGTGCATGGTAGAAGTATTGGTTGCACTATACGCCGGCCATTGTGGTAAACCTTTGTGGTTTGGATTACCGTTGCGTGCAAAGCTGATCCATGCGCCACTTACTTTTTCTGCCAACGCATATGCTTCTTTTGTTCCGCCGGTCATTTCTTCGCAGCGCTGTATGTTATTAAATGCAAAAGGCAGTTCCATACAGTGCATCGCCTTATACTTCCCGTCTAAAACAGGCGACTGCCAGGTAAACAAATACATGTAAACCGGTGCAGCGTTCAAAGAAGATTTTTCATTGGCCTGCATTACCGCGCCGGGGCGAAAAGTAACGTCAACATCCATCAGGTCTGACGGCCTTGTATCGTTTGGATATGCTTTTTTTACTGCTGCTATATAAGCATCCGCTTTATCGCCCTGCTGTTTCTTTATTGCTTCCATTACTTTATCAAGCGGCGCACTGCTCATGCCTGTAAACAAAGACGGCATAAACTCGTTCTTTACCGTGCCGATCATCAGCGGCACATCTTTGGATAGCTCAAATGCTTCTTTCGAAAAAAGCTGGTAGGGCAGGTCCGCGCCATCGCGGCTCGGCCCCCAGCTTAAGCCAAAACCTGGTATGGTTTTGCCTTCAGCCTTCATTTTATCTGCAATGGTGCGCAGCGCTTTTCTTCCTGCATCACTCAGTTGCGCAAAAGGTACTTTTTGTATGCTGTCAATATTTGATGGGTCGATGTTCAGGTTTTTCAGCACCTCTGCGGTAATGGCCTGCGTGGTTGCTTTTTCAAGCATTTCCATCCTGAAAGATCCGCTCTGGTTGATTGCTTTGTGAAACAATCCTTTCGCAGATGGCATTGCCATTAGCGTATTTACTTTTGCGCCGCCACCGGATTGCCCGAAGATGGTAACATTACTTACATCACCACCAAAATTGCTGATATTGGTTTTAACCCACTCCAGCGCTGCTTTAATATCCAGTATGCTGTTGTTTGCAGAATGTTTGTATTTGTCACCATATGCAGAAAGATCTAAAAAGCCCAGTATGTTTAAACGATGGTTGATCGATACAACTACCACATCGCCTTTTTTTGCCAGTGCTTCTCCATCGTAGGAAGGTAGTTCCTGGCTGGAGCCTGCGGTATAACCGCCACCATGTATCCAGAATAGAACGGGCCTTTTTTTGCCGTCATTTATGCCCGGTGTCCACACATTGATGCGCATGCAGTCTTCACTCGTATAACCCCAGTCGTGGTGAAACATAAATTCACTTTCGTCCTGCACGGTTGTAGTAGGTGTTTCGAGCGGCGCCACAGGGCCATACGTCATAGTACTGCGCACACCCTGCCATTGTCTGGGTTTTTGTGCTGCCTCAAAACGTTTGGCTTCCGCATATGGAATGCCTTTGTAGGTATAAATACCGTTGTGTACATAGCCCCGCACTTTTCCCGCGTCGGTAGCAGTTACGGCAACATTTTCGCCGGTTTGTAATTGCGCAGATGCTGATAAAGAAAGAAGGGATGCCACCAGCAGGCAAGTCGTTATTTGTTTCATATGTCAGTGAGTTTTGCAGGTAAGAAATTACTTAAATATAAACTCTTTAAAACCCGTGGAAAAAAGTTGAGATAAAATCGTCTTTTTTGTATACACCCCGGCAAATATCAGCGACGGAATTTTTTGGCTTAATGCGTTTAATTTACGGAATGAATTTTTTTGGGGCCCGGCTGCATTGCTACTATGATGCATCGTTGCGTCGCACACTTGTACGGCTGTGCAAAATTCGGCAAGGTGCTGCCTTGCTCATAAAAGATATGCAGTACAAGTGTGCGACGCAACAGCAGTTGATACATGCGTTGCAGTTGGGTACCAAAAAATAAAACCCGCAATGATGATTGCGGGCTTTACAATTATAGCAGGGTCTCTATTCTTTTGCAACAGGCAGCGCAGCGCCAACACGATAGATGATGCCTTCGGCAGAGGTGGCGTATAGTTCACCTGCTTCGTCTTCTGCGTAACTGGTAATAGCCGGCGGAATATTGAGTTGTTCAAAAATATTGAAGGTGCCACCGGCCGCTGTTCTTATCTTCCATGCTTTGTTTTGAATATAGTCTGAACAGATATAATAGCCTCTCAGCATGGGATAGTTTTTGCCGCGGTAAACAAACCCCCCGATGATTGCCTGCTCGCCGTTTGAATCGGGCGGATTTTCAAAAACAGGGAAAGTGTAACCGGCAGAGTCGGCACAACCTTGTTGTACAAATGTTACCGAACCTTCATAACATGGCCAGCCAAAATTCTTAAACCCAACCTGGTTGCGGGGAACAAAATTGATTTCATCCCATTGTTCACCGCCATCATCTGCTATCCATATATTCATTGTCTGCTTGTCAAAACTCCACCGCCACGCATTTCTGAGACCCATCATAAATATTTCCCGTTTTACCGTGGTGCTGCCGGCAAAAGGATTATCGGGTGGTATTGTGTAATATGGCGCAGTAATGCCATTTCTAACATTTATACGCAGCATTTTTCCGAAAAGTGTTGTGCTATCCTGCGCTGCTCTTACGGTCCGGTTGAGAAAACTGCCATCGCTTACCGTCAGGTACAGATTTCCATCGCGGCCAAACTGCATTTCGCCCAAGTGTGAAAAAGTAGTAACGGTGTCTTTGAGCGAAAGCACTTCAACCCTGGAGTTGAGTATAACAGAATCTGGATTTGTTTTACTTACCTGGTAGCGTGCAAGAATGGTGTTGTTTGCTTTGTCATAATAGTACACAAAGAATGCACGGGTTCTTTTAAAGTCCGGGGGAAACGCAACACTCCATAGCCCTTTATATTCACCTACAGCAACAAGATTTGCAATATCAAGAAATGGTTTTGGTTGTACCTGTCCGTCTTTTAAAATTTTTATTTTGCCGGTCTGCTCTACAATAAACAGCCTGCCGGTAGAATCATTTGCAGACTTCATGTTCAGCGGCAATTCGAGTCCTGCCGCAACGCTGGTAAAAGTAAGCTCAGGTTGTGCAGATAAATTATTCAGAAAAAAACTGTACAACATAACAATACAGAAAAGCAGGTTTTGCTTTTTGAAAAAGGTAATTTTCATTGCAGTCAGAGTTTTAAATGTTGGCCGGATTAATTGGCAGAAACGATAAGTGTAAAAATAACTTTATTCAATTCTGGGTTTTAAGCAACAGGTTTATATTATCATTAATTTGAATAAAAAAATACTTAATATGTGAGTGGTGATTTACCTGGAGTACATGATATTGATTGAGCTACTCACCGTGTAGTCAGATGAGATGGTCAGTTCGTCCTTTTTATTGCCGAAAAGAATTTCCAGCTTTGCTGTGTTTGGCGGAAACTCCCCGAGGTTGTGCGCATGAAATACCAGGGTATTATTACCGGAAGGTTGCACAGGTATTTTTATAACAAATGCTCTCGACGTAAGGGATAGCTGGTCTATCACCACTTTATCGTTGTAAACAACAGAAACAACATCTCCATCAACCACGCCATTATCATACACACGAATTGTTATGGAATCAGTGTCTACGGGGATTGTTCTTACCACGTTCACTTTTCTTTCAGCGTAGCCTTTTGGCAGTGCGGTAATTGAATCCTTCAACACCGGTTTAGCCACCACAGGTTTAGTTTGCATCACAACTGCCTGCGTATCTTTTTTGATGCTTGTTTGGGCTACATCTGCAGGTATTATTTTGTTTGGCACTGTTGGCTTTATTGTAAGTGAAGATTGCCTGTAAACGTTGATTTTTGCTGTCACCGGTAACACCGGTTGTTTAGGTTTGTTGCTCCTGATAAGTTCGGTTGTAACAGGCGTCAACATTGTTCGTTGAATACTAACTTCTTCAGGCCCGGGGTCATTTACTTTTGGCTTCATTTCAACTACAGCAACCGCAGCAGTTGCCTGTACGTTTTTTAGCGGTCGTTCGATTTTCAGCAATGCATACAAAGAATCCTGGTCCTTGTCATTAAACTGGTCAATTTCTTTTGAGAACTCACTTACTCCTTTGCATTGCGGGTAACACTCGTCTACAGTTCCTTTTATGTAAAACCTGTTTTCCTGCAGTCCAAAAGTCATTTTGGGTGGTTTGCAGTTTACACAACTCAGCAGCCATTTGCTTCCCGGCGAGTTACGTACATAAAAGACTTTGGTTGATTTGATGGTAACATAATCGCCAAAAAATTCACCGGTAAAGCGCGCATCATACCGTATGGTGGTATCGTATGGTTCCATCGTGCTCAGGTAGCCCTCGAACTTATTGCCTTTTATTTCCACTACTCTCAGGGTTAGGGAGAAATACTGTGCCTCATCGCTGCCGGGCAGGTAAGACTTGCCTTTCCAGGTGCCCATCAGCCATGCGTTATTTTGCGCTTTGGAAAAAATACCAACTGAGAGAAACAGAAAAAGGATAAATATTGGACGATACAGTGAAGCCATAAACGTAATTCCGGTAATTGCCTTACTAAACGTTTATGCATCGCAATCATTGCGGCAGATATGCATTTTTTATTAACATGAACCGGTTATGATATGTCTTTGTGCTTTATCATAGATACAAATTATTTCCACCACGTTGAAGCAGGCAATTGCCTGGTAAAATATACTGGCTCGCCTATCATTGGCGTGGTGATCTGTGTGGCAATATTTTGGTGAGCTGCAAGCAATCGTTCTATAGGTTCATTCCACGGGTGTAAAGACAAGGAGAATTTAGCCCAGTGTACAGGTAACAGCACCCGTGTGTTCAGATCTTTGGCAGCCTGTGCAACTTCTTCCGGCATCATATGAATATAAGGCCAGTCTTTCCCGTATTGGCCGCATTCCAGTATGGCAAGATCGAACGAGCCCCACTTTTCTCCAATCTGCTTAAAGTGGCTGTCATATCCGGAATCACCACCAAGATAAATTGTATAATTGTTGATCTCAAGTATAAAGGACGACCACAAGGTTTTTCCGCGGGTAAACTTTCTGCCGGAAAAGTGCCTGGATGGAGCAGCCGTTAACTTAATGTTCCCGGTTATATTCAGCGTATCCCACCAATCGAACTCTGTGATTTTGGTTGCTGCAATACCCCAGAATTTTAAGTGTGCGGCTACCCCGAGAGATGTATAAATATGTTTCACTTTTGGCTGCAGTTTTATCACAGCATGATAGTCTAGATGATCAAAATGATCATGTGTGATAACCAGTATATCAATGGCCGGCATATCGTGTGGCTTGTATATATCAGCACCGTTGAAAGCTTTTACAGACATTGAAAACGGTGATGCATAACCGCTGAAAACGGGATCTACAAGTATTGTGGTGCCTTTGTGTTTTATTAAATAAGAAGAATGTCCAAACCATACAACTACGGGCTCTTCATCACTGAGGTTTGCCAGGTCTGTTTTTACAGAAGGAATGGTCTGTTGAGGCGTTGTGTCTTTGGGTTTGTTGAGAAATTCTATCATCATTTTTGGGTAGGAGGCACCCTTTCTTATTTCGTCTGTCAGTGACAGATTCTTAAAAACACCATCCCGGAAATTAAGCGACGCATTGATCTTTGCCTCCAGTTTTGCATCAGGTGTTTTACCAAAGATTTTCCGCTGCATGAACAGGTATACGCCAAGAAAAATAATGAACAGGATTGAGAAGAATACTAACATGTTATAAGATTACAATAAAAAAGCACGATGGCAAAATTATGCATCGTGCTGGTTATATAAGATTACGCTTCGGTCTTCGCGTTTGTTCAATAAAGATTCAACAGTACAAGAGTGCGACGCAAGTAAAGCTCAATGGCTGTACCAATGCCGGGTACATTATTTTAACCCTTTTTTCTGAAAGCCTTGTACGCATTGATCAAACCGTTGGTCGATGAATCATGAGAACTGATACCTGTTTCATCTTCAAGTTCCGGTAGAATTTTATTGGCCAGTTGTTTGCCAAGTTCTACGCCCCATTGATCGAAACTAAAAATATTCCAGATAACACCCTGTACAAATATTTTGTGCTCGTACAAGGCAATCATGCTGCCCAATGATTCCGGGGTTATTTCTTTCAATAAAAAAGAATTGGTTGGCCTGTTGCCTTCAAAAACTTTAAATGGCAGCAGTTTTTTAATGGCTTCTTTCGATTTACCGGCATTGGTCAATTCTTCCCTTACCTCTTCTTCACTTTTGCCCGCCATCAGCGCTTCTGTCTGTGCAAAGAAATTGCTTAGCAATTTCGGGTGATGATCACCAATAGGGTTGTGGCTTATAGCGGGAGCAATAAAGTCGCACGGAATAAGCACGGTGCCCTGGTGTATCAACTGGTAAAAAGCGTGCTGGCCGTTGGTGCCGGGCTCGCCCCAGATTACCGGGCCGGTCTGGTAAGTGGTGTCATTCCCATTCCTGTCAACATACTTGCCATTGCTTTCCATATTGCCCTGCTGAAAATAGGCGGCAAAGCGATGCATGTACTGATCATATGGCAGTATAGCTTCTGTTTGCGCACGGAAAAAGTTTGTGTACCAAACACCCAGCAGCGCCATGATTACAGGAATATTTTTATCAAACTTTTCTGTGCGGAAATGCTCATCTACTGCATGGGCACCTTTCAATAATTGTTCAAAATGATCATAACCAATGGTGAGGGCAATAGACAAACCGATAGCGCTCCACAAAGAATAACGACCACCAACCCAATCCCAGAATTCAAACATATTCTGCGGGTCAATGCCAAACTTTGTAACCTCTTTTTCATTGGTGCTGAGTGCCGCAAAATGTTTGGCCACATGCGCCTCATCTTTTGCATGTTGTATAAACCATGCACGTGCAGAATGCGCATTGGTCATGGTTTCCTGCGTGGTAAACGTTTTAGATGCAACCAGGAATAGTGTTTCATCGGGCGTAACTTTTTTTAGCGTTTCCACAATATGGGTACCATCTACATTGCTTACAAAGTATGTTTGAATGCCTTCCACCCAATACGGTTTCAGCGCCTCGGTTACCATGAAAGGGCCAAGATCGCTGCCGCCAATGCCGATATTTACAATGTATTTTATGGGCTTGCCGGTATAGCCTTTCCAGGAGCCACTGTGTACAGATTCGCAGAATGTCTTCATCTGTGCCAGTACTTTGCGCACGGCGGGCATTACATCTGTACCGTCGCTCAGCACAGGCTTGTCGCCCATGTTTCGCAAAGCGGTGTGCAATACGGCACGCCCTTCTGTTTCGTTGATCTTTTCACCGGTGAACATTGCTTCAATAGCATCTTTCACGTTGCATTCTTCTGCCAGCAGTTGCAGTAGTTGTAATGTTTTAGCGGTAACAATATTTTTGGAATAATCAAACAAAATGTCATTGAAGCGAACAGAAAATCTTGAGAACCTTTCGGTGTCTGCATCAAAGAGGCTTTTGATTTTCAGGCGCTGCATTTCTTCCTGGAAGTGTCGCTTCAATAACAGCCAGGCCTGTGTAGTAGTTGGATTAACTTTTGGAAACATAGATTCGGTTAATTGTTTAATTTACCCGTTATATAACTTGAATGGTTATTATGGTTAAACCGGCTGTACTGCATCCATGCAACTGCTGTTGCGTCGCACACTTGTACTGTATATCATTATTCAGCAGCTCCGGACACTTTCTTCTTAATGCTTTTTTTTGCTTTTTGTAACCCTATAAGCGTTCAATTACCTGTATCACTTCTTCTATCATCTCTTTGCTTATGTCGAGGTGTGTAACAAGGCGCACCTGTGTGCCTGCAATAGCGATACTGAGAATACCATTTTCCTGCAATGTTGCTACCAGTTCTTTTGGGGTAAACCTGCCTTTAACTTCAAAAATTACAATGTTGGTTTCTACGGGCAGCATTTCGCCTGTAAAGTCTTTCTTCACCAGCGCTTCGCCAAGCTGTTGTGCATACCGGTGATCTTCTTCCAGTCTTTCAATATTGTTGTCCAGCGCATATATACCGGCCGCCGCAAGATAGCCCGCCTGCCGCATGCCACCGCCAAAAATTTTTCTTATTCTCCTGGCTTTGCGTATAAAGTCTTTGTTGCCTGCCAGTACACTGCCCACCGGTGTGCCAAGGCCTTTACTCAGGCATACCGAAATGCTGTCGAAGACTTCTCCATATGCAGCAGGTTGCTCTTGGTTTGCCACAACGGCATTAAATATGCGGGCCCCGTCAAGGTGCAGTTTCAGCTTATGTTCCTGGCATACCTGTTTTATGTTGTGAAATTCCGCAAAGTCGTAACATGCGCCACCGCCCCGGTTGGCTGTATTTTCCAATGAAACCAGCGAGGTATATGCTTTGTGCACATCAGAGGGGTTGTTGATGGCCTGGGCAACCATACTGGCGGTAATTCTGCCCCTGTCGCCATTTAACAGTTTTACAGAACAACCCGCATTAAAACCAATGCCACCACCTTCATACTGGTAAATATGCGAGAGCTGGTCACAGATTATTTCGTCTCCCGGTTGTGTGTGGCATTTGATGGCAATTTGATTCGTCATGGTACCGCTGGGGCAAAACAAACCTGCTTCCATACCAAACGTATCTGCAACCCTGGCTTCCAGCCTGTTTATTGTTTCATCCTCGCCAAATACATCATCACCCACGGAAGCGTGCATCATTGCTTCGAGCATACCTGGCGAAGGACGCGTTACTGTATCAGATCTCAAATCAATCATGCCTGCGAAGATAAGTTTGCATGTTGATGTTTTTTGATGGAATATCTTTAAATAGCGGCTGTTTTTGGGTTACTTTTTAGATAATATGGTATGTATTTGGCAGGTCATTGACAAAGTAGCGCGACAGAGCCGGGGTGCAGCGTAATGTACATGTGTACAAGAGTGCGACGCAACAGGAGATCAACAGAGATTCTGTTGCCGGGTACCAAAATAAATTTTAGCACATATGCGTTAGTAAAAAATTACCATAACAGGGTAGTTTTTACGCAATTGTCACTAAAATCACCTTAAACTGTTGTACCTTTGCAAACATTTTCCTTATATTACGGAAATTTAAGTGTCAAACGCAACTTTATCCCGGCAACAATAGTCTTATCATTGTTTTAAAATAGTAATCGTTTAACATGAGGCAACTCAAAATCGCTACACAGATCACCAACCGTGATTCGCAGGCAGTAGAAAAGTATCTCCAGGAAATTTCTAAAATTCCGATGATCACTCCCGAAGAGGAAACAACACTTGCACAGCGAATCAAGATGGGCGATCAAAGAGCGCTTGACAAATTGGTGCAGGCCAACTTACGTTTCGTGGTATCTGTGGCTAAGCAGTACCAGCACCAGGGCCTTTCACTTAGTGATCTCATCAACGAGGGAAATCTCGGCCTTATAAAGGCGGCACAACGCTTTGATGAAACAAAAGGGTTTAAATTCATTTCTTATGCTGTATGGTGGATTCGCCAGTCTATCTTACAGGCATTGGCAGAGCAGGGCCGACTGGTACGCCTGCCCCAAAACAAAATTGGCACTTACAACAAAGCGAACAAAGCCTATATGGCTTTTGAACAAGAGCATGAACGCGAACCTTCTACCGAAGAATTAGCCGACATTCTTGAAATGAGCGAAACTGAAATCAACAATATTTTCCAAAGCAACACAAGACACACATCCCTGGATGCACCAGTGCACGAAGCAGAAGATGTGGCTATGGGTGATCTGCTGGAAGGTAGCGATGATACAGATGATGATGTAATGAAAGATTCTTTGAGAGAAGAAATCAAACGTGTATTAAAGTCGCTTAGTCCGCGTGAAGCCGAGATTGTAAACGCGTATTTTGGTCTTGATGGTGAAAATGGTGTAACGATTGAACAAATCGGGATGAAGTACGATCTTACAAAAGAACGTATCCGCCAGATTAAAGAAAGAGCAATCAAACGTTTACAAAAGGCCCGTTACAGTAACGCATTGAAAGCCTATTTAGGATAACGGAAAACTTTACAACAAATTAAACCTCCTGCATTTTGCAGGAGGTTTTTTATTTGCAGCCCGCGGTACGCTTTGTTCAATGCATTTTGCACAGTCCGGATGCATTTTGTTGGGTGCGGGGCCGTTTTGTAGAATAATCTCAACTAAATTATTACATCATTCCCCACAAAGCGGTTTTTTAAAAACAACAAGAGACACCTTAGCCAGCCTTTGTTTTTATTGTTTTATGTAGCAACAGCAACTGTTTGAAGCGTTTTGGCATGTCTGAAATATATTTTGGATGAAACCGCCGGCGGGATGGCTTGCGATTTGTAATGCATACCCTGCATTGTTAATCTTATAAAAACATTTTTATGAAAAAGACTTTTTTACTGGCTATAGCAGCAGGTACCTTGTTTTTCGCATCTTGTGGCTCGGGAAATACTTCAGGTGAAGATCCGGTAGATAGCGCAAAAGACGTTAATGACATGAAGGATACTTCTTCAATGAGTTCTAATGAACCTATGAGTACTACACCTGTAGACAAAGATGCTGCAGATTTTGCGGTAGAAGCTGCAAGCGGCGGCATGATGGAAGTGGAGCTTGGCAAACTGGCCCAGGAGAAAGCTGCTGATCAGCGCGTTAAGGATTTTGGCGCAATGATGGTGAAAGACCATTCAGCTGCAAACGATAAACTGAAAGCAATTGCCACTGCAAAAAACATTACTCTTCCGGCAGAAATGGGTGATAAACACAAAAAACATGTGGAAGACCTTGCCAAAAAAACCGGCAAAGATTTCGATAAAGCTTACATGGATATGATGGTTGATGACCATGAAGAAGATGTAAAAAAATTCGAAGACGCTGCTGAAAAATGCAAAGATGCTGATTTGAAAGCTTTTGCTACAGAAACACTTCCAACACTTAGAACACACCTCGATGCTGCAAAAGCAATCGATGACAAAAAATAGTTTTGTGAGTATTTTAGTTAAGCCGGCCCACCAATGGCCGGCTTTTTCATGTAACAACTTTTTGTATCAACTTATTCCTGCTTCGTCGCATTATTTAACCACTCACCCTTTTAAATCTGCCGATTTCACTATTTTGGCTGTATGAAAGGACCCTGGTATAGCAAAAAGTCGGTAATTGTTTTGTGGCACATCCTTGGGTGGCTACTCATTTTCGCTTTACCATTTCTTATCAGAACAAATTCTTCTGATCAGCGTAAGCAACCGGACGAAGGGTTTCTCAATTTTTATATTGTATCCCGTTTTTTGTGGATTGGATTGTTTTACTTCAACGCGCATTACCTTTTTGCGAAATACGTTAATAAGAAGAGCTTTTGGATTTACATTATATCGCAGGTTGTATGTATCCTTTTCATTTCCGTACTGTCTCACTGGCTGTTCAATGCTTTTGTAAAAACTTCGCCCTACGATATTGCCAACTTTTTCGTGTACAACATCTTTACCTACTTTTTTATAATGGCTGCAAGTACTGCCTATGTACTTATTCTTGATAAGATAACAGCAGATAAACTAAAGCAACAAAGGGAGAATGAAAACCTGAAGACCGAATTGTCTTTTTTACGTTCGCAGGTAAGCCCGCACTTTATGTTCAACGTTTTAAACAACATGGTAGCGTTGGCGCGCAAACAGAGTGACCAGCTGGAGCCATCGTTGATAAAACTCTCATCACTTATGCGCTATATGCTGTACGAAACAGATGATGATAAAGTGTTGCTGGAAAAAGAAGTGGAATATGTAAAAAGCTATATCGATTTACAGCAATTACGTTTTGGAAAGAATGTAAAAATAAATGTTGAAATACAGGATGTACATGGCGGATACGAAATAGAGCCCATGTTGCTGATACCTTTTGTGGAAAATGCCTTTAAACACGGTACCGGCTTAATTGAAGCAGCCTGTATAGATATTGAACTAAGTATAAAAAATAATATTCTTTACTTTACGGTAAGAAACAAATACAACGAGCACAGCGAAGAAGTTAAAGACAAAACATCGGGCATTGGATTGAATAACGTAAAACGCCGGTTAAATTTGTTGTATGGAAGTAACCACAGTCTGTTGATCAACAAAAACGATAACTGGTTTACAGTTTCTGTACAATTAAACCTGCACTGATGCTTAAATGTATTGCCATAGACGATGAGCCCCTTGCACTCGAATTGCTGTCAGACAATATCAGCAAAGTACCTTTTCTTGAGCTGGTAGCAGAATGTTCTAACCCGCTGGAAGCACTCAGTGTATTACAGGCGCAAAAGATCGACCTCGTCTTCCTCGATATTCAAATGCCAGGTTTAACCGGTTTGCAGTTTATACAAAGCCTGGCCGAGAAACCCATGTTTATTTTGATTACGGCTTATGAAAAATACGCACTCGACGGCTATACACTCGATGTGCTTGACTATCTCGTAAAACCGGTATCACTCGAAAGGTTTATCAAAGCCTGCAATAAAGCAAAAGACCTGCACGATCTCAAGTTAAAGGGAATAAGCAATCCGGCCGGCCCAAAAGCTGACTACTTTTTTGTGAACGTAGATTACAAGCTGCTCAAGGTAGTGTTTAACGATATCTCGTGGATTGAAGGTTTGAAAGACTACATCAAAATTCACCTGAAAAATTCCGGGCGCCCTGTTATTACCCGTATGAGCATGAAATCTGTGGAAGAACAATTACCTGAAAAAGATTTTATCAGGGTACATAAATCTTATATCGTTTCAGTGAAGCATATTACCGCTGTTATGAAAAACAGTATATTTATCGACGATCTCGAATTGCCCGTTAGTGATAATTACCGCGATGCACTAACCGTTTTAACCGGACGAAATAATTAAAACCATACATAGATGAAACAATCAAAACTACTGTTTGCTATTGCAGCAATGGCACTTTCTGTTGGCTATTCCCACGCACAAACTGCAGACGAAATCATTGCCAAACACGTTGATGCAATCGGCGGCAAAGCTGTTCTAAGCCAGGTAAATACTATTGTAACCGAAGGAAACCTCGAGGTAATGGGTGGCAATAATCCCAGTAAAACATACCTGGTAAATGGCAAAGGCTATAAAAATGAAATCGACTTCAATGGCCAGAAAATTATGCAGTGTGTAACTGACAATGGCGGCTGGTCTTTGAACCCGATGATGAGCGGGCCTACCGCGCAACCGATGTCTGCAGAAGATGCCAGCGCAGAAAAAATGGCTATTTACGTGGGCGCTCCTTTATATGATTACGCAGCAAAAGGCTATAAAGCAGAGCTGTTGCCAAACGAAAAAGCAGGCGATAAAGATGCCTATAAGATCAAGCTTACAGGTTCAGGTACCGAAATGTTGCTCTGGCTCGATCCTTCAACATACTACATTATTAAAACAGAACGTAGCGTGGGTGGGCAGGTTACAACATCTGCCCTGTCAGACTACCGTAAAACAGACATTGGTTTTGTAATGCCTTTTGCCGCTGAAATTACGTTGCCACAAGGTTTTACGTTAAATACAACTGTTACGAAGGTTGATATTAATACCAATGTAGATGCAACCGTTTTCGATATGCCGAAATAAGCGTTAAATAAACTTTTTCATCAGCAGGTGTCGCTAATGGCATCTGCTTTTTTATTTATTTTGTTACCGGCAGCAGATCTTTGGGCATCGCCTGTTGCCACGCTCGGTTCATCGTTCCGTTAGTATGGCGGCTGTAGCGATCTGTAGACAAACGTGCATCAAAAAATGTAAACTGTAGTAAAAGAAATGAAGCAGAAACTAATAAAATATACATCACTGTTATTAAGTCTTACCGGTCTGTTTTCCTGCCAGACAAAAGCGCAATACGAAACTGCCGCAGGTAGCAAAAGCCTGTTGTGGGAAGTAACTGGTAAAGATTTAAAGAAGCCATCATACATTTTTGGCACCATGCACTTATTGTGCGCAAATGATGCAAAGCTCAGCACCAACCTGCAGGCTGTTATAACCGCGGCAGATGAAATTTATTTTGAAATAGACATGGACGATTTTGGTCAGCTGATGAGTGGGCTTGCAGCCGGCACAATGAAGCACGATACAACACTGCCACAACTATATACGCCAGATGAATACGAACGTATAAAGACATTCTTCGATAAACATGGTATGGGTATGCAACTGCAGTTACTGGGTAAAATGCAACCCATGCTTGTATCGGCATTGGTGTACCAGGCCATGTTGCCCTGCGCCCAGTCAGACGGTATGGAACTGAGCATTATGCAATTGGCCCATACCAAAAAGAAAGAAATAAAAGGACTGGAAACAGTGGCTTTCCAGGCATCAATAATGGAAAACATTCCTTACGAAAAGCAGGCAAAAGAATTGTTGCAGAGTATTGACAGTATAGAAACAGCCGCAAAAGAAACAGCAGAAATGATCAGGTTGTATAAAGAGCAGGATGTAGATAAGCTGCTGGAATTTAGCCTGAAAACTGATGGAGGCTCTACCAGCGAAATCCAGGATGTAATGATCGACAGCAGGAATAAAAACTGGGCCGGGAAGTTTGCTGCAATTACAAAAGATAAGCAATTATTGATAGCAGTGGGGGCGGGGCATCTTGGCGGCACAAACGGTTTGCTAAACCTGCTCAAAGAAATGGGCTACCAGGTACGGGCAATACAAAATTAAAAAACGGCTCGCCGCAGGCGAGCCGTTTTGTTTTAAAATCTTTCAAGACCAGAGAAGAAAAAGTTTCCCTCTATCACGGCGTTCTCATCGCTGTCGCTGCCGTGTACGGCATTCTCACCAACAGACGCTGCATATTTTTTCCTGATGGTACCTTCTGCTGCGTTTGCAGGGTTGGTAGCACCGATCAATGTTCTGAAATCGGCAACAGCATTTTCCTTTTCAAGAATGGCTGCTACTATCGGCCCGCTGCTCATAAATTCAACCAACTCTCCATAAAAAGGTCGTTCCTTGTGTATTTCGTAAAATTTACCAGCCTGTTCTGCGCTTAATTTTATCCATTTCATGGCTTTTATTGCAAAGCCTGCGTTTATAATCTGGTCTAAGATTGCACCTGTATAACCTTTGCCGGTAGCATCAGGTTTTATCATGGTAAAAGTTCTGTTACTCATCTCGGTTAAATTTTGGCGGCAAAAGTAAGCGGAACGGCTTAAATAAAAAGAAATTTTATGTTAATGCATAATCTTCGCACCAGCCGAATATTGCTGCTGCCGTACAAGAGTGCGACGCAACAGCAGCTTCATTGAAATACTGGTGCCGGCTACAACATAAAAAATGGTTATACCGGTAAAGAGTGGGCAATCCAAAGCTGGTTTTGTTATTGTATATGTGTATTTCTTTTGGGCGGTATAACAGTTATGCACGGGGTTTTGTGCGTTTATGGTAAACCTGTAGGTTTGTAGGTTATAATATGGCGAATAAATTAAAAAAGAAAACCCCTCCTCCTGCGCCAGATCCTGCCAAGCTGAAAGAAGATAAAGAAGCGAAGGTTACGGTTACAGAGGTGGTAAAAGATGAAAGAACAACAAAAATTGCCGGCGCGGTCAGTTTGCTGGTAGCTATATTCCTGTTTATTGCTTTCACGTCTTATATATTCACATGGAAAGAAGACCAGGATATGGCCCGTCTTGGCGTTGGTATTTTTACAGCAGATGATGTAAAAGTAACTAACCTGCTGGGCGCACTTGGTGCATACATCTCGCACACGTTTATTGCCAATGGCTTTGGCCTGGCCAGTTATCTTTTTTGTACTTTTTTCTTTGTGCTGGGTGTAAACCTCCTGTTCGGTAAAAAAGTATACAGCCTTGCACGCAACCTTCGTTATTTAATACTTGGTTTACTGGTAATAAGTGTGGCGCTTGCATTTCCCACAAAAGGCGCAGAGTTTTCCTGGGGCGGCGCAACGGGTGAAATGATGAGCGACTGGCTGGTAAAAGTTACCGGCAAGGTGGGCACCACGCTTATTCTTGCACTGGCTGTTTTGAGTTATGTGATCTGGCGTTTTAACCCGGTATTTAAAATGCCGCAACGTAAACCCAGGACCATGAAAGCTGCACCACCGCCACCTGCAGAAACCGATGAAGCCGAAGCAGAAGAAATGTTGCCGGTTTATCCTTTTGCAAAAGGAGATCCGGGAGTTTTGGAAACCGGTGATGCCGTTGAAGACAATAACAACAAACTAAAGAATGGTGGTAAGAATATCTCAGTGATAATGCCTAAACAGCAGGCAGTAAACGAAGACCCGATGATTGCCTTCGAGGTAAATGAAAAGGAGATTGCTGAAGATGCGGGTCTTGTAACGGCTATTCCACCTAAAGAGATCAATGATCTGTATGCTGCCGGGTTAATGAAAGAACCTCTTGCCGATGAAGAAGAACCCGCAACCGGAGAACCAGTTGCCGAGCCTGTAACAGTAAAAACACCACGGAAAAATGCTACCCCGCAAGATATGGAACTGGAGATAAAGCAAACGGTTGATGACGAAATTGTTGATACAGAGGCGGAAGCTGATATGGAGGATAATGATGATGCATTTGACAGCGAAGCGGTTGATGATGCCGGTAAAGCAAATGAAGAAGACGAGAAGGTTTATCCCTTTACCAATTTCAAAATACCGGATGGTGATTATGAACCTACACTGGAATTGCGCGATTATAAATTTCCGGCGCTCGATCTGCTGGAAGCACATGGCAGCGAAAAAATTGTACATGACCCGGCTGAACTGGAGGCGAATAAAAACCAGATTATTGCCACACTAAAAAACTACGACATCGCTATTCAGCGTATTGCTGCCACAGTAGGCCCTACAGTTACATTGTACGAGATTGTACCTGCACCTGGTGTGCGCATCAGCCGGATAAAAAACCTGGAAGATGATATTGCACTGAGCCTTGCAGCACTGGGCATTCGTATTATAGCGCCTATACCTGGTAAAGGTACTATTGGTATAGAAGTGCCAAATGTGCGTAAGACAGTAGTAAGCATGAAAACTCTGCTGGCTTCCGACAAATTTCAGCACAACAGTTTTGCGTTGCCGATAGCCATTGGTAAAAAGATCGACAATGAAAATTTTATTGTAGACCTTGCCAGCATGCCGCACCTGCTTATGGCGGGTGCAACCGGGCAGGGTAAGTCTGTTGGTATAAACGCATTGCTTGTATCGCTGCTGTACAAAAAACACCCGTCGCAGCTCAAGTTTGTACTGGTTGATCCCAAGAAAGTGGAGCTGAGTATCTACCGTGTAATTGAAAAACATTTCCTGGCCAAACTGCCCGGCGAGGAAGAATCTATTATTACTGATACAAAGAAAGTAGTGTATACACTCAATGCGCTTTGTATAGAAATGGATAACCGTTACGACTTGCTGAAAGAAGCCGGTTGCCGCAATATAAAGGAATACAATGAAAAATTTGTAAAGCGAAAACTTAACCCGCAGAAAGGTCACCAGTTTTTACCCTTTATCGTGTTGGTGGTAGATGAGTTTGCTGACCTCATCATGACTGCTGGCAAAGAAGTGGAAATGCCTATTGCACGCCTTGCGCAGCTTGCCCGTGCCGTGGGTATACACCTTATTATAGCCACGCAAAGACCTTCTGTAAATATTATTACCGGTACCATCAAGGCCAACTTCCCGGCACGTATTGCTTTTAAAGTTTCATCCAAGATAGACAGCCGTACAATTCTCGATGCCGGCGGTGCAGAGCAACTGATTGGTAAAGGAGATATGCTCGTAAGCTACAATGGCGAGATAACGCGTTTGCAATGCGCTTTTGTAGATACACCCGAAGTAGACCGCGTGGTCGATTTTATCGGCGACCAGCGTGGCTACCCGCAGGCATTCCTGTTGCCGGAGTATGTGGATGAAAAAGAGATGGAAGGCAAAGATTTCGATGTTGCCGACCGCGATCCGCTGTTTGAAGATGCGGCAAGGCTAATCGTTCAAAACCAAATGGGCAGTACCTCTCTTATACAACGCCGCATGAAGCTTGGTTACAACCGTGCAGGCCGCTTAATGGATCAACTGGAAGCAGCGGGTATTGTTGGTAAAAATCTTGGCAGCAAAGCAAGGGATGTTTTGGTACATAGCGAAACAGAACTTGAGGAAATACTTGGTGGTTTCTAACTGCAACATCGTATAGTTAATGCAAAACAAATGTAGGGGCCGGGCAATAGTTATTACGGCATCGTCCCTTGCGTCGCACACTTGTACAGTATAACCTTTTGCAGCTTCGGCGATCAGGAGCTAACACCATATGCTTTATTAAACTTCTCTTTCATGCCGCGTTGTACGGCAGTTATTCTGCTGATCGTTTTCCTGTATTTAAAGATCATCTTTCGCAGATACTTACTAAAAGTTACGCCACCTGCCATAAACAATTTTTTGTGGGCACACCATACCACCAGTATTGTGGTGTAAAAAAACATAAAATACATTTTTTCCACTATCAACCGCTGTACAAAAGATTTATTGCTGAAAAGTATATACAATCTTTCCAGCTGAAAGTCTATATGGTATGCTTCGTCAATCAATATATCTGTACAGATTTGTTTGAGTAACCGGCAGCCTGTTGCATCTTTCAAACACTGGTAAAATACCTGTGCAGTACTTTCTACTGTAATCACGGTAAGGGTCCACAATTCCATGTTGGTATTAAAATACCTGATCTTTCTGAACAGTGTGTCTCCCCAGTTTTTTTGTATTCGGGGTTGTTGAATTAAGTCGAGATAGCGGCCGAGATTGTTGCCATGTTTCTGTTCTTCTTTTATAAAGAGTTTTACTGCTTCAATGTATGCAGGATCGCTGATGCGCCAGGCGTATTTTGTAGCGGCAAATATTAAATGCCTGCCGTCAGAAGTTTCTCCCAGTTGCCAGGCTTGTAATGATGGCAGGATTTCCCGCATTTCTTTGTTGTTTATGGCTGGCTTAAGATTCCAGTCAATGCGTTGCCGCAGTGCATTTGCAGAAAAGTGGTTGATCCATTTGATGGTTGTAGACATGGCTTCTTATTTAATTTAAAAGTACTTTGAATTTCAAAGTAAATTAAAAATAGTTGTACCTTATCTTCAAAAAAGCTAAAATTTAGTGAATACGTTTAATAATGCCATGCTGCCTGCACGCGCAACCAGTTTAAGAGCAGGTACGCAGTTATACCCGGAAGTGCTCCACAGAGATATGCAGTTGAAGAGTGCGACGCAACAGCAGTTCAATTGTTATTCCACTGCCTGGTACATACATTTTACAATTTAATTTTCTTACCTGTTTTTGCAGACTCTCGGGCAGCCTCTAGAATTCTTACCACGATTAGATTGTTTTCCAGGGAAGATAGATCGTTTGCGGGTTTTATGTTGCCATGTAACACATCGGCAAGGTATTGCAGGTTGTCTTTGTATAGATAAGCAGGCACATCGGTTTTATAATAAGCGCCGGTATCTCTCGCTTCAAGCGTGTTGCTGTTTAAAGCATGGAGGTAACCTTTCTCTCCAAATACTTCCATGTCTTTTATACCGTATGGCCAGTTCCAGGAGGGTTCTACGATGCCGGTTGCATCTGCGTATTCAAGCAGTATGGTTGCATCATCATCTACTTTTGGATAAACCGAAGGCTTTATTTGCTTTGTGATAGCGGTAACCGCCAGCGGCGCTTTGCCGTTCATCAGCCAGGTCATCAGATTGGCGCCATAGCAGCCGAAATCTGTAAGTGCACCTCCGCCATTTTTAACAGGGTCCGTAAGCCAGTCAAGGAAATATTTGCTGCAGCCAATTTCTTTGGGCCCCTGGTGGCCATCGTGTACAATCATTTTCCTGATGTTACCGATCTTGTTTTCTTTATTGGTCAGTGTATACGCCTGCTGGTTTGAAGAATACCAGGTTGTTTCATAATTGGTTAATACCTGTATGTTGTATTGTTTGGCAAGTGCATGCATCTTCATAGCATCTTCAACGGTTGTTGCCAGTGGTTTTTCTACCATTACGGAAATACCTTTTGGTGCGCAAACTTCCACAACAGGCAGATGATCGATCGTTGCATTATAAGCAAGCACAGCATCTGGCTTTATATGATCGAGCATTTCTTTTACGGAAGTGTAGAAAATAGAATCAGGTAGTTTATAGCGCTCTTTGTACCGTGCAACCAACGCTTTATCCGGTTCTGCAATACCGAGTAGTATTACTTCGCCGCGCTGGTATTGGCTCATCAAGCCATAAGCGTGATCATGGTTAAGGCCTGCAACACCCACTTTCAGTAACTGCGCAGATGCAGTAAATTTCCCGGTGGCAAGCAGTACACAAACAAGCATCGTATGTAAAATCTTTTTCATAATGGCATATTTCAATAAATATAAGCATGCCTGCGGTGAAAAAAGTTATACCGTGTAAAAGTTATGCGTATAACTTTGTAGATTATTTATCCCTTACAACATTACCTGTCTTACAACTAAGCCTTCATGAAGGATATCCCCGCTATATCAAAAGACAACAGTGAGCAGTTGGAAGCCTTGTTCAATTTTGCTACAATAGGGATTATTGTAACAAATGATAAGGGGGCAATCATCAACTTCAACAGGTTTGCCCAAACACAGTTTGGTTATACAAAAGAAGAACTGCTGGGCAAAACAGTAGAAATCCTGTTGCCGCAATCAGTACATCATGCACATGTGAAATACAGGCATGAATACTACACTCACCCTGAGCCACGTGCAATGGGCCATGGTCGTGATCTTTATGCAAGGAATAAAAATGGCGAGACGTTCCCGGTAGAAGTAAGTCTTAGTCACTATACCATTAACAGGGAAACCTTTGTAATAGCATTTGTAATTGATATTACTGTGCGAAAGAAACATGAGGCTGTAGTGCTTGACCAGAAGAAAGAACTGGAAAGGGTAGCGATGGAGATCAGGAAAATGAACAGTGAGCTTGAACAGAAAGTACAGGACCGTACCAAAATGCTTCGTGAGGCTTTGGTAGACCTTGAGAAATCAAAGGAAGAACTAAATGAGGCGTACGAGAATGAGAAAGAGCTTGGCGAGCTGAAGTCACGGTTTGTAACAATGGCTTCTCATGAATTCAGAACGCCGCTAAGTACGATACTTTCTTCTGCTTACCTGCTGGAGAAATACAACGAAACAACGGGCGATGAAAAAATTACCAAGCACCTGCAGCGTATACGCAATGCAGTAGGAGGAATGAAAAATATACTGGAAGACTTTCTCTCGCTTGGCAAACTGGAAGAAGGCAAAGTGCAGGTGCACATGGAAACGGTGAGCGGTGCAGCGGTGATGGAAGCCATAAGAGGAGTGGTGCAGGAACTGGAAGGATTGCTAAAACCATCTCAGCAAATTGTAGTACGGGGCAATATTCCCGGGAACATCCTGATAGACACACACCTTCTGAAAAATGTACTGGTAAATCTTGCCTCTAATGCCATTAAGTTTACACCCGGCAATGCATTGGTGGAGATTGAAGCAGGTATTGTAAACGAACAATTTTTTACCAGCATAAAAGATAATGGTATTGGTATTTCTGAAGAAGACCAGGAGCATTTGTTTGAAAGATTTTTCCGTGCCAGGAATGCATCTAACATACAGGGAACAGGCCTTGGCCTGCACATTGTAATGAAATACCTGGAGCTGATGAAAGGCAATATAACCCTCCAAAGTAAACTGGAGCAAGGTTCCATATTTACCATCTATATACCCCAAAACGATCAACCGCTTACAACATGAAAAAAATATTGATAATAGAAGATAACCCCGAAGTAAGAGAGAATACTGCGGAAATAGTGGAGCTTTCTAATTACCAGGTTGTAACTGCAGAAAATGGTAAAGTTGGTGTGGAGATAGCACTGAAAGAAAAACCAGATCTCATTGTTTGTGATATCATGATGCCTGTACTTGATGGCTATGGCGTGCTGCACTTATTGAGCAAACACAAAGAAACTGCTGCCATACCTTTTATATTCCTGACTGCTAAATCGGAAAAGGCAGACCTGCGGAAGGGTATGGAGATGGGTGCAGATGATTACATCACCAAACCTTTTGATGGCATAGAATTGCTTAATGCCATTGAAGCGCGGCTAAAAAAAGCAAACCTGCTGCAGGAAAAATATGAGGGTCCTAAGGCTATGCACGATTTCCTGGCGGATGTTGAAAAAAGTGGCAAAGTGCAGCTCGTATCAGACGAGCGGGAAGTAAACAATTACAGCAAAAAACATATTCTTTATAAAGAAGGCCAAAGGCCAAGGGCAGTGTACCACATATTGTCTGGTAAAGTAAAAACGGCCCGCTGCAATGAAGATGGTAAAGAGCTGATAACCGGCATTTACAGCAATGGCGATTTTTTTGGTTATACACCCGTGCTGGAGAACAGCACATATAAAGAAGAGGCGCAGATACTGGAAGACGCACAACTGATGCTTATACCGAGGGAAGATTTCTTACAACTTGTATCAAACGATATTCATATTGCCCAGACCTTTATAAAGATCATTACCAGGAATATTGCAGAGAAAGAAGAAAGTCTTTTAAACCTTGCTTATAATTCTTTACGTAAGAAAGTAGCCTTTGGTCTTATACAGTTGTATGATAAATACCGCCGGGAAAACGAGCACCCGGTACTGAATATTTCCCGTGAGAATATGGCGCAGTCTGTAGGTATTGCCACAGAATCATTAATCAGAACCCTGGGCGATTTTAAAGACGAGCGGCTGATAGATATACAGAGCGGCAAAGTAATTGTGCTTGATGAAAAGAAACTTCGTAACCTGCCTTATTAACCTTCGCTGAACAACCTTACACGGGGTAATGTGCGCATATGCAGTATCGTTGCTGAATAAAGTGCAGAACCCTGCAGTGAGTGACACAACAGGCGATGCGTAAAGCGCTGCAGCCGGTACACAAATAATCATTTAACTGCCGGTGGGCGGCAATGACATTTCGGAACTGATAAATTTTCCAGCATCATTCTGGTCTTCGAGCGTCCAGCTATCGGTTAGGGTAATAGCATTCCATACGTTGCCCGATTTACGGGAAAACTGCACCGTTAGCCCCAGTATGCTTTTTACTTCCTGCTCTATCTGGGCGATGGTTTTTTTATGGCCAATATTTAAAATGGCCGGCATCTGTGATTTGGCCACTTCTTTTACACTTATTTCTGCAATGATTTTTTTGGGCTTTTGCTGCCCGTTTACCGTGCCATTGTGCAATTGCCAGAACTCTATTTTTAAAAAGGGATAATGATCGTTGAATGCTGACTGTATATCAGACAGCAAAGTATTTTCCGTTATCAATATTTCCTTGTGCGAACTAATCATTGTTACATCTTATATGATACTTGCCTGCATAAATACTGTTCAACTTTGAACAAAAATATTTTTATTGAAAGGGATTGGTGTCAACCTGCATCAGCTACTGTTATGATTATGGTCAGCAGTCTTCATATAGCCTTGCTAAACATCTGTTGGCTGGTATGCCGGCTGCGTTGCAGGTGAAGATCGAAAGCGCTGCAAATATTCCTTATAAAATAATGCCCTTGCTGTGTTAATGTGCAGGCATCAGCGTCATAAGTAAGCAACCCGTCATGCTCAAACTCTTCCAGCGCAGGCATGCTGTATTCCTGCAGCAGCGCATATTGCGCCGCTTTAAAGCTGGTACGGCCATGGCAACTGAGATCCCTGATGTTTTGTTTGAAGTCGAGGTCTTCTTCGTTTAAAAAATATCCTTTTCTTACCGGCAGCCTGTTTTCTTCCAGGGCAAGGTAATAGAGGTCGAGCTTTTTTTCATTTTGTGCAAAAGCTGTTCCTGCGTCACTAATGGCAGATACACCCAGGCCAACAAGCATGTTGGTGCTTTGCGTGGTATAGCCCATAAAGTTGCGGTGCAGCTTGCCTTTTATGCGTGCTTTGTACAAATCATCGTGTGGCAGCGAAAAATGATCCATGCCAATATCATAATAACCAGCCTCTGTCAGTAACTGTTTACCGGTAAGGTATAACGCCATTTTTTCGGCAGCGCCGGGCAGGTCATCTTCGTCAAACAGGCGTTGTGCGCGGCTGGTCCAAGGCACATGCGCGTAGCTGTAAAATGCTATGCGGTCAGGCTTTAATTCAATTACCTGTTGTATGGTGCGTGTAATACTCTCAGTGGTTTGCTTCGGTAAGCCATAAATAAGATCGAAGTTTACAGAAGTATAACCAATGTGCCTTGCTGTTGTAATGGCACGTTGCACATTTTCAAAAGGCTGCACCCTGTTTATTACGTGCTGCACCAGCGGGTCGTTATCCTGCACACCAAAGCTAACCCTTCTGAAACCCAGCCTGTACAAGACTTCCAGGTGTTCTTTGGTGGTGTTATTGGGGTGCCCTTCTATACTAAATTCATGTTGTTCGTGTATGGTATTGCCTGCCGTTATTGTGGTAATAATGCGCTCAAGATTTGCCGGTGAAAAAAAAGTAGGCGTACCGCCACCAAGATGAATTTCCCTTATGCAAGGTTTTTCATGCATCAGGGTTTTGTAAAGGCTCCATTCTTTTTCCAGGGCAGGTATATACGTTTCTTCTACTTTGTGGTTGGTGGTTATTTTCTTGTTGCAGCCACAGTAGGTGCAAAGACTTTCGCAAAAAGGCAGGTGAATGTAAATACTTATACCATCATTGTTATCGCGTATAAAATTGTTTGAGAATGTGCCTGCCCATTTCGCTGCATCTATCGTTTCCTCCCAGTAAGGCACTGTAGGGTAGCTTGTGTACCTGGGCAATGGTTTGTTGTATTTCTCAATAAGCGCCGGTAAAACAGCAACACTTTTCATCTTACGAAAATATACATGTGTTTTTCCAAACAACATGACGGTCGTCATGTGCTTATTTTAAATGACTGATCTCCATCATCATTGTTCCTGTGCTGCCGTCATCCGTAGTACATGCACGGCCCGGTAGTTTTGCTGCCATATTTTTTGTGGCCGGGCAGGGAGTTTTTTATGGCATCGTCCCTTGCGTCGCACTCTTGTACTGTATAACATTCTTCGGCTGCCCGGGTTTGCACAGCGTCACTGTTTATGTCTTTACTGTTCAGGTGCAGGCTGCAACCGGTTGCTGAATATGCTGCAGGCACTTACAAACAACTACAATGGATCAACAAACAATACAACAACAAACGGCTTGTTTTCACTGCGGCGAGCAGTGTGATAAGGAACCGGTTATAGCACACGGTAAATCGTTCTGTTGCGAAGGTTGCAAAATGGTTTACGAGATTTTGAACGACAGCGGCCTGTGCGATTACTACACCATCAGCAAAAACCCCGGCGCCAGCCGCAGGGTGGCCGTTAGAAAAGATAAGTTTGGTTTTTTGAATGATGAAAAGATCATGCAGTCGCTGATCTCTTTCCGCGATGCCACGCAAACGCATGTTACGCTGTACCTGCCGCAAATGCACTGCAGCAGTTGCCTGTGGCTGCTCGAAAACCTGCACCGGCTGCAGCCTGCCATACTCAGCAGTAAGGTAAACTTTACAAGAAAAGAGGCAACTGTTGTATTTGATCATCGTAGAGTGACACTGAAAGATGTGGCAGACTTGCTTACGAGTATAGGTTATGAGCCTTATATCAGCTTTAATGATATGAAGAAGACAAAGCCTGTCATCAACAAATCGAAAATTTACAAGCTGGGCGTTGCCGGTTTTTGTTTTGCCAACATCATGCTGTTGAGTTTTCCTGAATACCTGGGCATAAATGCGGCCGAGGAAAATCTTGTGCAGACTTTCCGCTGGCTCAACGTATTATTAAGTTTACCTGTATTCTTTTTCAGCGCGTCAGAATTTTATACCAGTGCATGGAAAAGTTTAAAGCATAAATTTCTAAACATAGATGCGCCGATTGTACTGGCGGTATGGGTCACTTTCGGCAGAAGTTTGTACGAGGTTATTTCGGGCACGGGCAGCGGCTATTTCGACAGTATGACGGGTATTGTTTTCTTTATGCTTATTGGCCGCATACTGCAGGATAAAACCTACGAGCAGCTTAGCTTTGAAAGAGATTATACATCTTACTTTCCTGTCGCTGTTACAAAGATCTTCAACGGCAAGGAATCAACGGTGTCTTTGCCGGATATAAAACTCAATGATACGCTGCTTATACATCATGAAGAGCTGATACCTGCAGATGGTATTTTAACACGCGGCCGTGCATACATCGATTACAGTTTTGTAACAGGCGAGAGTATGCCGGTACGCAAAGAAATGGGAGAGATCGTATATGCAGGTGGTAAGCAAACGGGAAGTAACATAGAAATATTGGTAATAAAAGAAGTGGCACAAAGCTATCTTACCAAACTATGGAACCGGGAAGAATTTCAAAAAGATAAAGCCGGTACGCAGCTTTCTTTTGTACACCTGCTCAGCAGGTATTTCACCTGGATTGTTTTTGCAGTCGCCTCTGTTAGCGCGTTATACTGGTCGGTTATCGACCCGGTTAAAATATGGCCTTCTGTAACCGCTGTATTGATTATTGCCTGCCCATGCGCGTTGCTGCTGAGCAACACATTTACCAACGGTAACATACTGCGTATTTTGGGCCGAAATAAATTTTACCTGCGCAATGCACAGATCATTGAAGAGATAGGTAAAATAGACCAGGTTGTATTCGATAAAACCGGTACCCTGACCACGGGTGCAGGTTCAGATATTATTTTTATTGGAGAACCACTTTCTCTAAAACAGAAAAAAATGGTGGCGGCACTTGCATCGCAGTCCACACATCCTGCAAGTAAAGCTATTGCTGTATTGCTGGGCGGCGGAAGTAAATGTAAGATTGAAGACTTCTCAGAAATTCCGGGTTATGGTGTGGAGGCTTTGGTTGACGGCACAGCAGTTGTTATCGGTTCTCAAAGACTGGTTAGCGGTAAAACGCAGCAGGATGAAAAGACATCGGTATATGTGGCAATCGATCATAAAGTGTCGGGCCGTTTTGTTTTTAAAAATCATTACAGGAATAATATTGGCGAGTTGATCGATAGCCTGAAAGATCATTACGGGCTGGCTGTACTAAGCGGTGATAACGACAGCGAAGCAGCTACGCTTGCAAATATGTTTGGTGAACATGCACAGCTTTACTTTCAGCAAAAGCCGGAAGATAAATTACAGCGGATAAAACAACTACAGCAACAGGGTAAAAAAGTAATGATGCTGGGTGATGGTTTGAACGACGCCGGTGCATTGAAGCAGGCAGATGTTGGTATTGCTGTAAGTGATGCAAGTAACAATTTTACACCTGCAAGTGATGCAATTGTTGATGCCGCTGCATTACCGAAGCTGCAACAGTTTATAAAGTTGTGCATCATCAACAAAAGAATTGTGCTGTCCAGTTTTATTGTCTCAATATTATATAATATAGTTGGTATCTTTTTCGCAGTGCAGGGCACACTATCCCCAATGATTGCCGCTATTCTTATGCCTGCAAGCAGTCTTAGTATATTGCTGATAACGTTCGGTTCCAGTTCTTTCGTGGCGTGGAAAATGAAGCTGCTCAAATAATACATACTCACTGTATACATCAACAGCAGGTGTGCATAGATACGACTATGCATAACATGTTGCGAAAAACACCACAGGCTTTTGCCGGAACCACCTGCTCATCTATTTGCTTCAGTACAAGAGTGCGACGCAAGGGACGATGCCATGAAATACTGCAGCCCGGGCCACAACTATTACTGCGCTGTGCATTGGAGCAGCATTAAATAAAAGCATGCGACATAAGAATATATACCTCTCACCCAAAAAACATTCACCATCTTTTTTAAAACATGATAACAATCATAAACATGGTTGAGTAAGGTCAAAACCAGGCGGTTCAACGGAGGTTACTTTTGACAATCAATTTACATATGAGTGTTATAATCCTTTTGTTGATAGCAAGTATTACTGTAGCCGGCCTTTTTCTTATTGCATTTTTATGGAACATCAAAAAGGGGCAGTACGATGATGAAGAAAGCCCACCTGTAAGAATTCTTTTCGACGATGCACCCGTTTCTCAAAACCAAAATAAAACCATTGATTAATGTCAGTTCATTCCACATCTTTAGAAGGGTCTTTTCAAACAAGCGCTCCTGGTGTTGAAAGATTTTATTACGACAATAAGATCGTAAAGCTTTTTATGTATGCTACAATATTCTGGGGCGTAATTGGTATGCTGGCTGGTTTATTTGCTTCTATCCAGCTTTTCTTTCCTTCAGCAAATTTAGATTTTGCACCCACCACATTTGGCAGGGTAAGACCTGTGCACACCAACGCAGTAATATTTGCCTTTGTTGGTAACGGTATTTTTATGGGTGTGTATTATTCTTTGCAGCGCCTGTGCAAAACCAGGATGTTCAGTAATGCACTTAGTAAAATTCATTTCTGGGGCTGGCAGCTGATTATTGTTTCTGCTGCACTTACATTGTTTATGGGTTATACCACCGGTAAAGAATATGCAGAACTTGAATGGCCGATAGACATTGCCATTACACTTATATGGGTGGTGTTTGGGATAAACATGTTTGGTACCATTTTGAAAAGAAGGGAAAGCCATTTATACGTGGCCATATGGTTTTATATAGCTACCTGGGTAACCGTGGCTATGCTGCATATTGTTAACTCTTTTGAATTGCCTGTAAGCTTTATGAAGAGTTATAGCTGGTATGCAGGTGTGCAGGATGCGCTGGTGCAATGGTGGTATGGCCACAATGCCGTAGCATTTTTTCTTACTACGCCTTACCTGGGTTTGATGTATTACTTTCTTCCGAAAGCGGCTAACAGGCCGGTATACAGCTACCGGTTATCTATCGTTCACTTTTGGGCGTTGATATTTATATATATATGGGCTGGTCCGCACCACCTGTTGTACACTGCGTTGCCAGACTGGGCACAAAGCCTGGGTGTAGTGTTTAGTGTAATGCTTATTGCACCAAGCTGGGGTGGTATGCTTAACGGCTTGTTTACTTTAAGGGGAGCATGGGATAAAGTGCGGGAAGAACCGATCCTGAAATTTATGGTGGTAGCGGTAACCTGCTACGGTATGTCAACATTTGAAGGCCCGATGCTGAGCCTGAAGAATGTAAACGCCATTGCCCACTTCACAGACTGGATCGTAGCGCATGTACACGTTGGCGCACTTGGCTGGAACGGCTTCCTTACGTTTGGTGTGATCTACTGGCTGGTACCAAAAATGTTTAAAACAGCGCTTTACTCGAAGAAGCTTGCCAATACGCACTTCTGGATAGGGACGATAGGTATTGTATTGTACGTGGTGCCTTTATACTGGGCAGGGTTTACACAAAGTATGATGTGGAAAACATTTACGGAAGAAGGCCAGCTGAAGTTCCAGTTCCTTGAAACAGTGACCAACATTATGCCTGAATACATGGGCAGGAGTATTGGCGGTACGCTTTACCTTATCGGTGTATTTATCATGATTTATAACGTGGTAAAAACCATTAAGGCCGGAAGCTTTGTGGCAGATGAAGCTGCAGAAGCTGCACCATTGGCAAAAGTTGTACAGGCTCATGGCAAAGAACACTGGCACAGGTGGATTGAAAGAAAGCCAGTTCAGATGCTTGTATTCAGCCTCGTAGCGGTTGCTATTGGTGGTATACTGGAACTGGTACCCACATTTCTTATCAAAAGCAATGTGCCAACCATTACATCTGTAAAACCTTACACGCCACTTGAATTGCAGGGCCGGGATATTTATGTAAGAGAAGGCTGTTATACCTGCCACTCTCAAATGATAAGACCTTTCAGGGATGAAGTGGCGCGGTACGGAGAATATAGCAAGGCCGGTGAGTTTATTTATGATCACCCTTTTCAATGGGGTAGCAAAAGAACAGGTCCTGATCTTGCGCGCATTGGCGGTAAGTACCCGGATAGCTGGCATTACAACCACATGCTCGATCCCCGCATCATGTCGCCCGGCTCTATCATGCCTTCTTACCCCTGGTTGCTCGATAACCAGATCGATACGGCATCTACTGCAGGTAAAATAAGGGCTATGCAAACATTGGGTGTACCGTATGCCGAAGGATACGATCAACAGGCTAATGCAGACCTGATGCAGCAGGCCGCCAGTATAAAGGAAAGCCTTAAAAAGGATAAGTTGAACACACCTGCAAACAGTGAAATTGTTGCATTGATCGCTTACCTGCAAAGAGTAGGAACAGACATCAAAGCTGCGCCAAAAGAAGTGGCACAAAACAAATAATATTTATTCCAAACCCACGCTAAAATATACATATGAATTTCCTCAATTATTTAGAAAAGATAACCGGCGTAGACGTTTTCGGGCTCACATCATTCATGATCTTCTTCGTCTTCTTCGTTGTAATGTCACTCTGGGCATGGCGTGCCGACAGGAAGCTGATTGATGTAATGAAACAGATTCCGCTGGATAAAACTGAAATAAATAACTAACTGAAAATTGTCTTTTATATGAAACGATTTTTCTTTCACCGGTTTTTTAAAGCAATGGCACTTACAATCATGTTTGCTGTTGCCGCAGTCAACGTTTTCGCCGACGGCCCTCCAAAGCCGAACCAGTTCGATAACCCGCTGGCGGTTTCACTGATTATTGTTGCCGGCGCATTGTTACTTGCAATTGTAATGCTTGGCAGGGTACTTATCAATGTTGCCCAGTTTAGAGTGGAAAGAGACAAAGAAGCACGGAAAAATGCAGGTACTGCTACAAAAGTACTGGTAACCTTACTGTTCTGTACCGTTGGCTTTGCATCATTTGCGCAGAATGCTGCGGGTGATGGTACCAGTGTTGCCAACGATGCAGCAGCTTCTTTTGGTGGCCTTTCTGCATTTTCTTTTTATACGATCATCAGTATAATCGGGCTGGAGGTTATTGTAATTGCTGCGATGCTCATTTCACTCAAAAGCCTTATTGCAAAAGAGAAGGCGGTTGTTACCGCGGTTGCCGGTGAAAAAATTCAAACAGAGTCTGCCGTGCAGGTTATATGGAGAAAGCTTAACAATTTCAGACCGCAGCACGAAGAAGTAGACCTTGGGCATGATTACGATGGCATCCGGGAACTGGACAACCGGTTACCGCCCTGGTGGCTCTATGGATTTTACATCTGTGTGGTGTTTGCCGGTATATATCTGTATCGTGCACACGTATCTCATGCTGCTCCTTCAAGCGAGCAGGAATATATTGCCGCTGTGGCAAAAGCAGATGCAGATAAAAAGGCATACTTAAAAAAAGCAGCCAACATGGTTGATGAAAATAATGTGGCAGTACTAACAGATGCCAACCAGATTGCAGAAGGTAAAAAACTTTTTAGCAGCACCTGTGCCGCCTGCCATGGCCCTGAAGGACAGGGTCTTGTTGGACCAAACCTAACTGATGATTACTGGCTCCATAAAGGCAGTATCAAAGATATTTTTAAGACCATCAAATATGGTGTGCCTGAAAAAGGCATGAAGTCATGGGAAGCAGATTTTAGCCCTATGCAACTGGCAGAACTGGCAAGCTACATCAAATCATTGCATGGCACAAAACCTGCCAATCCGAAAGAACCACAGGGAGATATTTATAACGAAGAACCATCAGCAACACCAGCACAAGACTCTTCAAAAATTGTGGCTGCAGTAAAGTAACGGAGAGTATACAATATGGAAAAGGTCGCGCT
Source organism: Panacibacter microcysteis (assembly GCF_015831355.1). Classification (NCBI taxonomy): domain Bacteria; kingdom Pseudomonadati; phylum Bacteroidota; class Chitinophagia; order Chitinophagales; family Chitinophagaceae; genus Panacibacter; species Panacibacter microcysteis. Next base: position 1,451,982 of record NZ_JADWYR010000002.1, on the reverse strand, counting down.
AAAAAAGGTTAAAGAGGAAGAAAGCTTCAGGGACCATCTTGCTACAGTTGACAAGAAAGGTAAAAGAAACTGGATATATGCGTACCAGCCCAAAGGCCGGCTCTACAACATCCGCACAGTATTGAGCATCTTTTATTTCCTCTTGTTCTTCGGGCTGCCTTTTGTACATCTAAACGGCAGACCGTTGTTCATGTTCAACATACCGCAGGCAAAGTTTATTTTATTCGGTAAAGTTTTCTGGCCGCAGGATTTTTTCATCCTTGGTCTTGGCATGGTAACGTTTATCTTTTTTATCATTCTTTTTACCGCATCTTTTGGCAGGTTGTTTTGCGGCTGGGCCTGCCCGCAGACCAACTTTATGGAAATGATGTTTCGTAAGATCGAATACCTGATAGAGGGCGATGCGGCGCACCAGAAGATACTAGCAAAGGAACCCTGGCATAGTAAAAAAGTGGTGAAGAAGCTGCTGAAGCACGTGGTTTTTTACCTGCTGTCCTTTATCATCGCCAACTTTTTTCTTGCATACATTATCGGCATCAAAGACCTGGAAAAAATTATTACAGAGCCTGTATCACAACACGTAGGCGGCCTTACAGCCATTATGATTTTCAGCGGTGTGTTTTATGGTGTGTATGCCTTTTTCAGGGAGCAGGCCTGCACCGTTGTTTGCCCGTATGGCCGTTTGCAGGGTGTATTGCTCGATAAAAATTCAATGATCGTTGCCTATGATTACAAACGTGGTGAGCCGCGTGGCGTAGATAAAAAGAACAGCGAGGTACAACACGGCGATTGCATTGATTGCTTTCAATGCGTAAAAGTTTGCCCTACGGGTATCGATATAAGAAATGGCGTGCAACTGGAATGCGTCGGCTGCACTGCATGTATAGATGCCTGCAATAACATCATGGAAAAATTGGGCAAGCCACATGGGCTCATCCGCTATGCAAGTGAAAACAGTATAGCCAACGGCGAGCCGTTAAAGTATACACCGCGTATGAAAATGTATACCGCATTGTGCGGTCTCGTGGTTATCATTCTTTCTGCCATTCTTTTTACAAGAAAAGATATAGATACAACCGTTATGCGTACGCCGGGCATTCTTTACCAGGAGCGTGGTACAGACAGCATCTCGAATCTCTATAACATAAAGCTTGCAAATAAAACGCTCGATGAACTGCACGTTACCGTAAAACTGGAAGATGCACAGGGCAGTGTGCAGCTTGTTGGCAAGCCTTATGTAAATGTAGCCGGCGAAGGGCAGGGCAGTGGTTCGTTTTTCGTTGTCTTGCCTGCGAAGAATATTACAGCAAGAAAAACAGCCGTAAAACTTGGATTGTACCAGGGAGATAAAAAGATCACGGCCATTACAACAAGTTTTCTCGGGCCTGTTGGAGATTAGTGCTGTTAATGATGTACCCGGCAGCAGTACTGCTATGATACCCCGGTTGCGTCGCACACTTGTACTGCAATGCATGTATCAGCAAAGCGATGCTTACCCGCTGCTCCGTTTTGTAACATGTTGCAATGTCAAAGATCATTGGGTACGTTGCAGGATATGCAGCAGGCATGCGAACCAGTATCGTTGGCTGCATAAAGTATCAAACGTACAAGTGAGTGACACAACAGGCGATGCCACCTGTACAAAAGCTGGCAACATCATTAAAAAAGTCAATACGATAACGTTATGATATACATTGAACGTTTAAAATTTTATGATATGAGTTGGGGAAACAAACTGCTGGTGGCCTTTATAGCATTTGGTGCGTTGATAGGAACACTTGTGTACAAGTGCATGCACCAGAATTTTGAGCTGGTATCGAAAGACTATTATGCAGATGAACTTAAATACCAGGATAGGATAGATGGTGCAAATAATGCCGGAAAGCTAAGTGCGGTACAGGTTTCAACAACGGGTACTGAACTGGCTATTCAATTGCCAAAAGAACTGAATGGCCAGGTATTGAAAGGTGAAGCGTGGTTTTATTGCGCAACCAATGCAGCAGATGACAGGCGCATTCCTTTAACGGTAGATGACAAAGGCATTATGCTGGTTGATAAAAGTAAACTTGCCAAAGCCAGTTATGTACTTAAGCTGAACTGGGAAAATACGAGCGAGAAATTTTATAACGAACAAGCTGTTTCATTAAGATAATGTTCTGGCAGATTTTTATATCGGCATTCAGTATAGGATTGCTCAGCAGTTTTCACTGTGTGGGCATGTGTGGTGCGTTTGCGTTTTCCCTGCCTGTGCAGGAGTATTCAGGTGTAAAAAAAGCAAGTGCTATTTTGTTGTACAACCTTGGGCGCACCGCTACGTACGCCGTCTTGGGTCTTGTTTTCGGTTTAGCGGGAAGACAAATGTACCTGGGTGGGTTTCAGCAATGGTTCTCGGTTACTGCAGGTATCATCATTGTGCTTGTGGCACTGCAATCTGTTATTAAATATCCTTTGCTGCGCATCAGAGGTTTTTCTGTGTTTAATCTTTTTGTACAAAAGCTTATAACAAGAGCAATAGGGCAAAAGAATTTGCATGGCATACTGCTGCTGGGCATGGCAAACGGTTTGCTGCCCTGCGGGCTGGTTTACCTGGCTATTGCCGGCGCACTGGGCACAGGTAGTATAGAGGGGGCGTCGTTTTTTATGGCAGCTTTTGGCATAGGCACGTTGCCGGCCATGTTCAGTGTGTCTTATTTTGGCTATTTTATCAGGCTGTCGGTTCGCAATACCATTAAAAAAGCTATGCCATGGTTCATTGCTGCCATGGGCGCCATGTTGATTGTAAGAGGTATGGGGCTGGGTATTGCCTATCTTAGCCCGCAATTGAGCAGCAATGCAGAAAAGACGGTCTCCTGCCACAAATAACTTCCTGTTGATTACCCGAAAACATATTAAAAAAACTAAGCAAATATTGATCATTTTAAATATTACATTTGTGCTATCAAAAGAAAAAACCATTGTCCGTAAAGACATATGAAGACGACAATAGCACTCGCTGACCTCTCTGTAAAATGTTCCTTCTCAAAGATTGAGGAAGACCTGTTGATCGACAGGAAATTTCAGCGTGTTATACACTACACGGTAATATTAAAAATGAACGACAAACGTTTCAGTCTTGTTCACCTTTACAAAGATCTTGATGGCAACTGGCTTCCGCCGGGCTCAGAAGAAAGCAGGGAACTTTTCACCATCATCGGGCAGAAGATAGATTCCATTGAACAAAACGGAACAACGATTTAGGAAAGTTATTGTCGGATCATTCGCGCTTTTTTTTATCCCTCCCATAGCACCTCCACAACATTAGTATCGGGTCTTTAAGCATTCCGCGTTTTAGAAAAAATAATAATGTGCATCTGCAGCATACCATCAATTGTACAGCGGTTAAACTTATAAGCAGCTTCGGGAAAGAAGCATACTTGTAACCCAAATGCATATGGCTGGTTCAGTCGCGGGAGGATGGCCCGTGGTATATTCGTTTGTAACCAGGCTCGCAAAATGAAATATACGGCCGGTTATTCCTGAAAAAATCCATAAGTTTAAACTGTTATAACACTTCTAACCAGGATTTGCTTTTCGCATGAAAAAATTACTTGTACTTACCTTGTTCTTTACCACATACCTCGCATGTAAGCAGGCAGAAAAGCCCGCATATGGTACCAGTGAATGGAAAGAATACCTCGGAGGACCCGAACGTAATCATTTTTCCCCGCTCACACAGGTTAATAGAGAGAATGTACAGCAGTTACAGGTTGCGTGGGAATATCATACCGGCGATTCCGGGCAGATGCAATGCAATCCCATCATTGTTGATGGTGTTATGTATGGTATGACAGCCACGACCAGGCCATTTGCTGTAGATGCAGCAACGGGCAAAGAGATATGGAAGGGTAAAAGTGAAGGGCCTGATAGTTATAGCAGCAGCCGTGGCGTTGTTTACTGGGAGGATGGCGATGATAAACGCATTCTGTATACCAGCGGCCCGTGGTTGTATGAACTGGATGCACGCACAGGAAAGCCTCTGACGTTGGTGGGGGATAGCGGCCGTATCAGTCTTAAAGCCGGGCTGGGTAGTACGGCAGGTGATAAGATGGTAATATCCAATACCCCGGGAACAATATTCGGAGACCTGATCATTATGCCGCTGCGCGTGTCGGAAGGCACAGACGCCCCTCCGGGCAACATACAGGCGTTCAATATTAAAACCGGGAAGCTTGCATGGGTATTTCATACCATACCACATGTCGGCGAAGAAGGATATGAAACATGGCCACCGGGCACATATAAAAATCTTTCCGGTGTAGGCGCCGCTAATAACTGGAGTGGTATGTCGGTAGACCGTAAACGCGGCATAATCTTCGTTCCTACGGGCTCTGCAGCATATGATTTTTACGGTGGTAACCGTAAAGGAGCCAATTTGTTTGCCAACTGTTTACTGGCGCTGGATGCAAAGACCGGCAAACGCATTTGGCATTTCCAGTTTGTTCATCACGATATATTGGACCGAGATCCCCCGGCACCGCCAAACCTCATCACTGTTACACGCGGTGGTAAAATGATCGACGCGGTCGCGCAAATTACCAAACAAGGCTATGTGTTTGTTTTTAACCGGGAAACCGGTGAACCATTGTTTCCTGTAAAAGAAACACCTGTACCGCAATCAGACATACCGGGAGAAGCCGCATGGCCTACACAACCTATTCCGGAGAAGCCTGCACCTTACGCAAGGCAGTACCTGAAGGAGCACGATATAAATCCTTACGCAGCAAACAGGGATTCGCTTATCGCACTTTTAAAAGAAACGCGTTCTGAAGGCCCTTTCACCCCGTTGAGTGAAAAAGGGACCATTATTTTTCCGGGTCTTGACGGAGGTGGAGAGTGGGGCGGGGCTGCCGCTGATCCGGAGGGTATCATTTATATCAACAGTAATGAAATGGCCTGGCGTATCTCGCTTGGTCCTGATAAATCAAAAGAGCAGAATGTAAGTATGACCCCTGGTGAAAGTGTGTATGTGACCAATTGTACCTCATGTCATGGCACCGCACGAAAAGGCAACCCTTCCAGCGGTTATCCCTCATTGGTGAACATTGGTAGCCGCAGAAAACGGGAAAGCGTGCAGGCTGTCGTCTCTCATGGCAAGGGCATGATGCCAGCGTTTCCAAAGCTAAGCAAGGACGAAATGCAATCGCTTGTAGGGTTTTTGTTTGGCGATGAGCAGGTAGCACGAGTACCGAGCGAGCCAGGTGTTGACAACGCCATAAAGACTGAACAACAGATCTCGTATGCTATTTCAGGATACAGTAAATTTTTAGACAGGGACGGTTTACCGGCTGTTTCGCCACCATGGGGCACGTTGAATGCAATCAACCTGAATACAGGAGAATATGTGTGGAAAATACCTTACGGCGAAATACCCGCGTTGAAGGATAAAGGTCCTGATGCAAAAGGTGCCGAAAGCTACGGCGGGCCTGTGATCACAGCAAGCTGCCTGCTGTTTATCGCAGGAACAAAAGACCAGTATTTCAGGGCCTTTGACAAGTTAAACGGAAAACTTTTATGGCAAACACAATTGCCGGCGGCATCTTTTGCAACGCCAGCCACTTATGAAGTAAAAGGGAAGCAATACATCGTTATGGCTTGCGGCGGCACCAAACTGGGCGCAAAAGGTGGTGACAGCTATATTGCCTTCACACTACCCGCTCCGTAGCCTAAGATAACATTTTTCGAATTGATGCACTCAAGAGGCGTTGCTTACGCTTCATCGCTGTTATTTCTGTAAATGTATCCAAAGATGCACAAGGTTATATTTACAAGCAGCGAGAAGATATTTGTAAATATGATGGGGTAGTCTTCTTTTAAAATACCATACCATACCCACGTTGCAAGGCCGGCAATTAATACGAGTACCATACCAAAGGAAACACCCTGGGCTTTTTTCTCTTTAATCACTTTTATCAGCTGCGGCAGCATAGCTATAGCCGTCAGAACCGCTGCTACAATACCCACAATTTGCTCCATGTACTTCCTTCCTGTTTTTAAGCAACATAGTGCTTATTTTTTTCCACCTGCAAAAACGCGGATGATGATAAATACTACCACTATAACGATGAGTATACCAACCCATACACCTGCACTGAATATACCCTGTATCGCTTCGCAACCTGTGAGTAATACTGTAGTGAGTATAAGAAAGGCAAGCGATTCATAGACATGTAGCTTTTTCATAACTTCTTTTTTTTATTATAGAGAAAATGCGTGCCAAATGTTAAATCCTGAAACAATATCCTTTACTGCTACACAAGCGGGTCAGTCAGGAATTTCAACCTTATTGCTGTTTTACCGTTTTCTTGCTTCCCGTATTTTCATTTTCCTGCACAGACGCGTCACCTGTTTCAACTTCTACCTGCCGGGTTGTAACAGCGTATGCATTTGGATGAATCGGTGCACCAAAAACAACAGCGTATGCTTTGGTAAATTCAGCACCCATATATAAGATCATAGAAGAATAATATACCCACACAAGCAATACCACGATAGATCCCGCAGCGCCGAAAGTTGTACCCACATTACTCTGGCCGATGTAAAATGATATAGCGAATTTGCCCAGCATAAACAATACGGCAGTGGTTATGGCACCGGCCCGCACATCTTTCCAGCGTATTGCTGCATCAGGTAATACCTTGAAGATAGTAGCAAAGATGGCAGAGGTAATGATCAGTGTAAGCAACAGGTTGAGTATATAAAAGATAACTACCTTTCCTGTTTCAAAAGAAATCGTCAGTCGTTCGCTGAATGCATCAATAACCGCACTAACAGACAATGACACCAGCAGTAAAAAGCCCAGGCTCACAATAACAGAAAAAGAAAGAAACCTGTTTTTAAGCATTTTCATCAACCCTTGTTTTGGCTTTGGTTTTAAACCCCAGATCATGTTGATGGAATCCTGTATCTCTCCGAAAACCGTGGTGGCGCCTATCAACAATGTTATACCCCCAATAATGGCTGCAAAGGTGCTTTTTCCTTCAAGTGAGGCACTTTTTACCAGCACCTGCAATTGCGAGGCTGTATCCTGTCCTACAAAGCCCACCAGTTGTTCGTAAATTTTTCCTTCACTCGCTTCCCTGCCGAGTATGATACCTGCTATTGAAATAATGAGCAACAACAGCGGGCCCATTGAAAATACAGTGTAATATGCCAGTGAGCCACTTAGTTTCGGAAGCTTGTCTGCCCCAACATTTTTAAATGTCAGCTTGATAACCTTCCATAAATTTTTCAGCGAAAACTTCTTCATAATCAATTTTCAATCAATGTGCAAAAAGGCGACCAGTATCGCCGTTACCTATTTTTTTGTGACCGTGTTTTCGAAACTGATTTTATAGATCATACCATTTTCATCATCTGCCACAAGTAGAGATCCGTCGGTGTATTGTGCAAGACCAACTGGTCGTCCAAAAATTTTGGTGCCATCAGCAAACAGGAAACCGGTTAAGAAGTCTTCTATTCCCTGCACTTTACCATTATTGAATTTTACCCTTACTACATTATACCCGGATGGTGGTTTACGATTCCATGAACCATGCATAGTTGCAAAAGCGTCGCCCGAATAGTTTGCAGGAAACTGCTGTGCAGTGTAAAAAACAAGATCCATTGGTGCAGCATGTGCTGTGTATAACATTTCCGGTGCAATGGTGTGTTTAGCGTATGCCACATGTGTTTCACCTTTGGGGTCATGGTGTTTATCGAATTCATAATTACCATATACATAAGGCCAGCCATAATCGCCACCTTCTTTTATCAGGTTCAGTTCTTCGCGCTGGTCAAAATCTCCCAGCCAGTCTATACCATGATCAAAACCCCACATCGCCTTTGTTTGCGGATGCCATGCAAAACCAATGGTATTACGCAGGCCTTTTGCAAAGATCTTTTGTGTACTATCCTGCAGGTTCACCTGTAGCATGGTTGCGTTCCTGTCGTTGGTTTCATCGCAGGAATTACATGTACTGCCAACAGAAATGTACAGCAGGCTGTCTGGCCCAAAATGCATGGTACGGTTACCGTGCTGACCACCATCCGGCAGATTGCCTGCAAGCAGCACAAGCGAATCGAGTGTACCATCTTCATGAATGGTTGTAGAATACAAGTCTTTTACTGTAATAAGATACAGTGAACTTCCTTTTTGTGCTATGCCGTGCATCTGGTCTTTCTGCGCTACCACAGTGGCCATATCTGCTTTTCCATCATTGTTTACGTCTTTTAACAGTGTAACTGTACCGGCTTGCCTGTTGGTAACATATACATTCCCGTTTGGCATCACCAGCATCATACGTGGTTTGCCCAGGTTCTTTGCAAATACCGAAACTTTAAAGCCGGCAGGCACTTTCAGGCTTTTGATGAGGTCATCTGAAGGCGTAACCACCACAGGCCTTATAATATGCCCTTCTTTCTTTTGATTGATAAGACCTTTAATATCTTGTGTTTGTGCATGCAGGGTTTCTGCAAACACAAGCAGCACTAAAATGACTGTGTTAATAATTGTTTTTTTCATAAACGATGTTGCTAAACAATGTGTGGTAAAATGTATAAGATCGCGGTTTGTATTCGTAAGTATATGTATGCATGTTTCTAATGCTGCCGGTTTTTTTATGATCCAGCCTGTATTACTACTATTAAACTTTTGTTGCGTCGCACCCTTGTACAGCGGTATATTACTGAACAAGAGCGCAACCCCGCTATTACAGGCAATCAGTTCCTGCTGCTCCACGCTTGTAGCATATACTGCATATATAACCTACAGTACAAGTGAGTGACACAACAGGCGATGATAGTAGCAATGCTGCCGGCAACATCATTATGCTTATCACAAAAGGTCTTTATTGCTTTCTCCGGTGCTTGCCTTTTGTTGTACAAAACGTTGCAGCGCTTGTTATAGCTACTATTGAGCCACACTTTTGTGATAGCGGGTTTGAGCAACAGTTGTAATAAGTTCTACAATAAGCGACAGCTAAGTGGGCAATTTGTAGCTATGTATGAGAAAAATCAGCTATGGCATAATAAGTGTGCACGTAGTTGAAACAAATTTTATGAAAGACATCAACACAATACCTCCGCAGCACCAGGATGTACAACCCGGCATAGAAGCGGAGATGAACCCGCTGCCGGTTTATGATGACGGACGGCCGGGCAGCAAGAAATTAAAAGATAAGGTTGCGATTATAACAGGTGGCGACAGCGGTATAGGTAGAGCGATTGCGATAAGCTTTGCCAAAGAAGGTGCAGATGTGGTGATCGCTTATCTTGATGAAAACAACGATGCAAAAAAAACGGCAGAACTTGTAAAAGGTTATGGCCGCAAAGCTTCGTTGATAGCGGGAGACCTGTCTGTAGAAGAAAATTGTAAAAAGGTGGTCGACCAGGCCATTGCAGAATTTGGTAAAATAGACGTCATCATCAACAATGCTGCTGTGCAATACCCGCAGGATGATATTACAGGCATTTCTGCAGCGCAACTACACAAAACATTTGCGGTAAACATTTACCCTCATTTTTATATGGTAAAATATGCATTGCCACATTTAAAAGAAGGTAGCTCCATTATCAACACAGCTTCAGTTACGGCTTATAAAGGCAAAAAAGTATTGCTGGATTATTCTTCTACAAAGGGCGCCATTGTAGCATTTACAAGAAGCTTATCCCAGTCTTTGTTCGATAAAAAGATTCGTGTAAATGCTGTAGCGCCCGGCCCGGTTTGGACACCCCTGATACCAGCTTCATTTGATGAAGACGAAGTGGCATCTTTTGGTAAGGACACCATGTACAAGCGGCCCGCACAACCCGCGGAAATAGCCCCATGTTACGTTTTTCTTGCCAGCGATGAAAACCTCTTCATGAGCGGCCAGGTGTTGCACCCGAACGGCGGCACTATAGTAGACTCTTAATATTCTCTAATACCTGTTACCGTTACCATAAAGGTTTTTTCCGTGTTGCCGCATGCGCAGCTGCCGCAGCAGGAAAAGCCTTTTTTTATGTATTGTTCACCGCGTAAATCCTTTTGTGCTGTGTACTTCGGCCAAAGCGCATTTTTTTTTGGTTAAAAAACATGATGTTGTTAGTTTTGTTTTACTCTACTGTACTTGCAGTATTGCTCTACATACCAGGAAAGTTTCCATTCAATTTATTGCAACAGATTTTACCGGCAAAACCGCTGTACCTGTTTATGCCGGTAGCGGAAAGCGCGTTATCAAACTTTGTTTTTTAAACCAGCAATTTAAAAAAGCATTGCCTATGTATATACACATTGTACATGCAGGAGAAACACAGAAAGCAAAAGTGGTTTACAATTTCAGGCAGGTAACAAACATGATTCTTTTAAAGTTCGAAGTGCCCATCAAAAACGGGTTACATGAGATTGTGCTTACCTGTACTGACAATTTATGGAGAGATGATTGCAACATCAAAGAATCAGACCCGGAACTTTTTACGCAATTGTTGATCAAACTAAAATCTGTATTGCAGGAATCTTTAAGGGCAATACAAAATGAGTATAACAACATGTAGCATTTTTACTTCGTTGTTGTACCCTAATAAACGTATAAGTCCCGGCCATAAATGGCCGGGACTTATACATTGTACCACTTTGAATCACCACTCATTCCAACTTCTTTTATAAATACCTGTAACTAAGTTTGTTATTGCCACCCGGTGGCAGGATAATTGTTTGCATATACTGCACGATAACTGCAATACACGTCACTTATATCAAATGCTGATCAATATGAAACACATTAACACAGAGAACAGGAACAGGTATGCACTGATCACCGGTGCATCAAGCGGTTTTGGTTATGAGTTTGCAAACCTTTTTGCGGCTGATGGCTACAATCTGATCATTGTTGGGCGCAATGAAAAGCAACTGCAAAAAATTACCGATGATTTTAAAGCTAAGTACGACGTGGAAGTAACGCCTGTTTTAAAAGACCTCTTCGACAGGAATGCAGCGCAGGCCATTTACGCCCATACAAAAACCATGGGTATAAATGTAGATGTACTCGTAAACGATGCCGGGCAGGGGCAGTGGGGAATGTTTGCCGAAACTGATCTTGAGCGCGACCTTGACATAATACAATTAAACGTTATCACACTTTTGTCTCTTACCAAACTCTTTTTAAAAGACATGCTTGCAAGAGGTGAGGGAAAAATTCTGCAACTGGCTTCTGAAGCAGGCAAAACACCTATGCCACTAATGGCTGTATATGCCGCCACCAAAGCCTTTGTGATCTCTTTTACCGAGGCCCTTATCAACGAAACCGAAAACACCGGTGTATCGGTAACGATGTTATTGCCGGGCGCCAGCGATACAGATTTCTTTCACAAAGCGCAGGCAGAGAAAACGGTTGTTTACAAAGAAGAAGAACTGGCAGACCCGGTAGAAGTTGCCAAAGCGGGTTACAAAGGCCTGATGAAAGGAGAGAACAGGATTACCATTGGCGCAGGTGCAAAATCTCATGTGGCCATGAGTGCTATGATGCCCGATCATGTAAGTGCTGCCAATATGCGTAAAAAGATGGAGTTAAGCGAAAAGCCTGATAACGAAAACAGGAGAGAAGCTTTACACGACCCATCGTTTGAAGAGCGGTTGAAAATTGTGCGGGAAACCGGCGAACTAAGTGGTGATTATAAAAGTAATTAGCCAGGAATAAAAAAGATTGCCTGTGGGCAATCTTTTTTTTATGTGTAACCCGGCAGTTGTACATGCATTGGGCTTTTGTTGCGTCGCACACTTGTGCTGCAGCAAATTATTCGGCAACGGTTCGGGCTTGCTGCTACGGCACCCTTTTCTTACTATGCTACTTTGTATGCACAGGTATAGACAGTAATTTTTTTGGGAAACGGCATCGCGAACTGCAGTTGCTGCTTTTACAATTGTACAAGTGTGCGACGCAACGATGCTGCATAGCGGGATATCGGCCGCTTACAAAAAATAACAGCGGGTAAAAAATGGCAACACAATTGTGGTGTAGCAAAGATGCTGCGCCATGTGGTTCATTTTCCAACAGTATTGTGTTTTCACTGCACGAACCACTGAAAATTATAATGGTACAATGTATGCTTTGGATCAGGCAGATAACAGCACCCATATACAATGTGCCCGGCCGTTTTGGCCGGGCTTTTTTTATGCGCTAAAAGGAAGCTCTGCAGGAAAGTAGCAAAGAAACACAGCGCCGTTGCCCTCATTGCTTTCTGCCTGTATAAACCCATGGTGTATATCCATGATCCGTTTGCAAATAGAAAGTCCGATACCGGAACCCCTGTATTTTTTTTGCGGCGGTTTATAAAAGATCTCGAAAAGTTTTTCTCCGTCAACCGGGTTAAAGCCGGTGCCGTTGTCTGTAACAGTTATCCTGTGATAAACCATGTTTGGTATGGCGTCATCTATATGAATGTTATTGAGTTTTTTATAGCCGATATGTACAAGTCCCGGCTGGTCTTCTTTCCTGAATTTTATGGCATTGTCCAGCAGGTGGTAGAACAACAATGATATCAGTAACGGAAAGCCTTTTAAAGAAGGCAGCGGGTCAGCTTCAATGACTGTGCCTGCAGAATGAATCTTGTCCTGCAAATCATTGATCACAGTTTTAAGTATTTCGTTCATATCAATGTCTGCAAGTACATTATCCAGGGACGGGATCTTCAGGTAATTCACAATATCATCTGTGAGCAATTTCATTTTTTGTATACCAGACTGTGCCCTGCGCAGGTTTGCTTTACCTGCATCACTTAATTTTTTTGCTTCATTGCTAATGATGAATTCGAGGTTTGTATAAAGGTGTTTCAGGGTTTCTTTATAATCGTTGGCTGCTATGGATGTAAATGTTTTGATACCGGCATTGGCTGCTTCCAGTTCGCGGTTTTTATGCAGTAGTTTCTTATTCAGCACTGCTATTTTTTCTTCTGCTTCTTTCTGGTAGGTGATGTTTTGTATTACGTTTAAACCATGCGTTGCCACGCCTTCGCTATTTCTTTTAAACACCCTGCCCCTTACTTTAAACCATCGCCAGCTTTCAGTTTCATTGTTCCTTGCGCGGTAATCGGCATGTGTTATTTCATCATCGCTCATGGTGTAAAACTTTGCAAAGAACGCCTGCAGGCCGTGCAGGTCTTCCGGGTGTATCATCTGGCTGAGTTCTTCCCTGGGCTTTGCAGAGAGCTCATCAGTGTTAAAACCTTCAGAGGTAAAAGTCCTGGTATTAATAAATTCATACTTTCTCGTTGATAGTTCTACAATGCTGATCATATCGGGCACTGTTTCGGTAATCCTTGAGATATATGCTGCCTGTTCTTTTATTTGATTTTCGTTCATTTTCCGTTCTGTGATGTCAAGGTTTGTGGCTACAAGTCCGCCATCAAACTTTATGAACATGCTTAAAAAGTGTTTGTCAAAACCATCGTGCCGGTAGTGGTATTCTAACTCCTGCGGCTTGCCTGTTTCTACTACCCGTTTCATGGCTTCAAAAACGGGTGTCTGCTTTATACCCGGGTACTCTTCGCTGTATAATTTACCTTCAAGGTTTGTGCGGCCTGTAAGTTGCTCAAGCTGTCGGTTGGCAATTTTTATACGAAAGTCCGTTATGTTACCTGCTGCATCAAACACTGCCTCATGTACCGCCATACCAACAAGGTTCGTGTCAAAAACAGATTTCAGGAGGTATTGGCTTTCTTTCAATGCTATCTCGGCAAGCTTACGCTCGGTAATATCCTTTGTTGACACGACCACGCCATCGCCCATTTTTACAACAGCCTGCTCAAACCAGCCGCTATATCCTTCATGGTCGTAATATTGTTCAAACTGAATGCTGTTGCCGGTTTCAGCCACCTGTACCCATTTACTGAAGATGCCTTCCGTAAATATGCCAGGATTTGTTTGCGATACTTTCCTGCCTTTCGTATCACCATTTGCTTGCCCGGTGTTTTTATTGGAAAGCACCGGTTGAAAGTCTGTAATATTGCCGTCTTCCCGCCTTATAGCATTAAACACCTGTATATGATTAAGCGTGCTTTCCAGCGCTGCAAATAATAAATGCTCATTTTCATTAATTGCTTCGGGTGTTGCACGGCTTCCTGCAAAGGGCTGTGTAACCGGCGAACACACTCCATTTTCGCCAGGTAGTTGCCCGGCCTGTCTCTGTACCGCCGCTGTGTAACTTACCAGCACACCATCGCCAAATTTTTGTGCGGTATAATCTAACCATTGTACGCCTGCCGCAGTGCTGTGTGCATAAGCAAAACTTAGCGGCTGCTGCTGGCCCGCTGCCTCCAGGAATTTTATAAAAAGGCGATCGGCTTCTGCGTTGCCCGGGTGTGTATGTAGTTGCTTACCGGTCAATTTTTTTCCCTGCAATGCATCTGCGGTGGTATTGGAAAACACAAACAAAAAATCTGTGATACTACCGCTGTCGTCCCGCACGGCTCTGAGTACCTGCACAGCAATGGGCATGGCATCAAGCAATGCCCTGAACATACTATTTTGCATAAACTGCTGCATCTCCTGCGCAGAGTAAAACGAAGATGAACCTGTTTGCATTTGTAAAACCTTGTGTTTATAACGTCAACAACTGCCTGGCTGGAATTATAGGGGAATATGATAAAGTGTATTATACAGATACGCCGGAACCGCAACCTGCTGGCTTTAATTGTTGAAGTGTATGTAACAGTTCCGGCTAAACGCGGTAAACAAATATAAGCCAGCAATACTACATATTCATATAATAGCTGTTTAATTTGTAATGCGCCAGTTTACAGCTATATGTTGTGGATATTTTTCATCACATATGCACAGTTTCCGTTATGCGAAAAATGGCCGCTGGTTTGTAATGTTTGTATGACAGGAAAATTTTAAAGATCAACAGAAAGGAGGAAAAGTTTATGAACCCGGTAAAAGTATTTGAGATAAGTTTTGATTACCCGCTGTCTGCAGAAATGATAGTGGGTCTTACTGCAACGGTAGCGTTGCATCATTCCGATCCGTATTACGTTGTGGCAGATTTTTTTCTAGACCAGGGAACTAATCAGCGCCGTTTGCTGCCCGATATTGCGATACAGGCTATAAGACGTGGGCAGGAGGTGATATGGGTGCATGCAGATTCTCAACAGGAGACCCTGCTTAGCAGTGCTGCAGGCAAAGCCATTGAAGCCCTTGGAAATTTTGAAATTTCTGAAGGTACACCATCGTGAAAGCGTTAGCAATATTTGAGATACAAGCTACAGTACTCCGTGGCATCATCGTTGCGTCGCAATCCTTTCATCAGCAGTGCTGATGGCATCTGATGAAGAAAGCGGCCGGCGACAGCCGGCCGCTTTCTTGCCGGAAGTAACGTTACATTGTTGTATCTCTTAACCGCGCTGTATCACTATTGTCACGCATTTGTGTAGAATCTGCTTTATTAGGTGTAGCATTGGGGTCCACCATAGGCTGGCTGTTCTTCATCGAATCGTCCCTGCTGCCGCCATCTTCGCCTGTGGCTCGTTCTTCGGGCGACTTACATGCGCCAATTACCAGCATTATTACAATTGCTGCAAAAAAAGACCTGTAGTGTTGCATAATTTATATTTGAGTGAGAAATGTTTGTTCTTTACAAGTGCAGCAAATGCCGCACCAATACACATTGCTTACCTGCAGAGAATACCCCTGGTGAGGGTCTTCCATTGCAGTTTTGAAAATCCCGCAAAAGCAACCAATGCTGTTAGCATGTTTCGGACCATTGTTCCGATAGTTGTCATGTCAATATTGGCTTTCTCATTTCTGCCGATCACCGCACAGGTTACAATATTGCCTTTGTGTATAACAAGAAATGTACTGGTGGCATGCTCCTGGAAGAAATGTGCTGTAGAGCCGTTGGCGTTGATTGGCTTTTTTGCCGGCCTAACTCGCATTGCCAATGAGTTTTCCTCTTCACTTACTTCCCTGTATTCTATTTTTTCAATAGTAACCCAGTCCGTACCACCGCCTGATTTATTGGAGGGCCCCGGGATATCTATTTTAATGTTATATCCTTCCTTTGCCAGTGCGTTTACTTTTACACCTTTGCTATCTGTCAGGGAAAATTCAGCAAATTTTTTACCGCTGTAAGTATGCCATTTATTTATGTTGAGCAACCTGTTGGCACTACGTATAAAAAGCAGCGATGCCTGCCTGTTGCTTGGGCATTTTACTTTTGACGATGTTTCATTATTTACGCCTTCCTCTTTATCTGGTATTACATTGTCAACAGAGTTCATGAGTTTAACATTTTAATATCTTGTTCAATAGTTATGCCACGCATGGCATTCTGTTGATTATGTAAAAATCTGTACCGGCAAGCCTTTTACATGAAGATGCTGAGATGAAAAATAGGTATATCAGTTTTAAAACGGTGCTACAGAGAATCATCGCAGCGGCTTGCTTCAAGAAAAACATTGCGGAGCTTATATTGTAACTGGCCGGTTATCTCGGGGTACCTGAGCGAAAGGTTGTCTTCTTCAAACCACGTTTGCGTATTCTTAAGTTTTAATAAAACGACATCCCTTTCCGTTTCACCAAAGCAACGGTCAAAACGCACGAGGATCATGTCTGTGATAATGTTGAAATTGTAAATAACCCTGCCGGACAGTTCCTGCCCCTGGTTGATAATTTTTATTACCATAATTGATTTAAAAGATAACGCTTACCCCGGTACGTAAATAACCAGTGGCTTTATGCCAGATAATTTGAACCAGAAAGAAGAGGGACAAAATAAATATGAGGCAAAATGAAACCGGGATGAACTGAATGTAGAATATATCCTTACAAAGAAAGGCAATTAATAATGGTATAGCAAATAAGAAACAATGTTTCAGATATATTCTTTACTGTTATACTTCAAAACATGCACACAACAAAGCTTTTAAAAGATCATGCCGGTGTGTAGGCCCGGATGTTATTAAGCTGCCGTTTCATTTTCTTTGAAAACCTGTTTGGCTAATTCGTTTCCACTCTTAACATACGGTCGTATAATAAGCCGGTTTCCTTTGTCAAAAGTAATGTAGTTCCAAAACCAGTTTACCAGCACAAACAATTTATTACGAAAGGTGATGAGAAAAGTGAGATGTACAAAAAGCCAGATCCACCATGCAGGGCGGCCTCCAAAATGAAGCTTCCAGATATCCGCAACTGCTTTGCCACGGCCAATAGTGGCAAGCGAGCCTTTGTCAAAATATTTAAATGGCGGAACCTCCTTTCCTTCATGCATAGCTTTCAGGTGTTTGCCAAGGTATTTGCCCATTTGTATAGCAGGTTGCGCCACACCAGGATGTCCTTTGGGGTAAGCGGTAGTTTTCATCAATGCAATATCGCCAATGGCGAAAATATTATTGCTGCCGGTCACCCTGCAATATACGTCTGTAAGAATGCGCCCTCTCTCCATCCATTCTTTGTGCAGTCCGTCTATGGCTTCTCCTGTAACACCCGCAGACCATATAACGGTATAGGTATTTATCGTTTCACCGGATTTGAACCTGAGCGTACGGCCGTCATAGCTTTCCACCATTGTATCGTTTTTAATAATGATACCAAATTTCTCCAGGGTCTTTTGGGTTATTGCACTCGCTTTTTCCGACATGGGTGGCAATACACGCGACATTCCGTCTACGAGGTAAATTTTCATTCCTGAAAAATCTACCTGTGGGTAATCTTTTGGTAATACATGTTTCCTGAGCTCAGATAATGCGCCCGCCAGTTCCACACCGGTAGGGCCTGCGCCTGCCAGCACAATAGTCAATATCTTGTCCTGCTGCGTTTTATCCTGCGTCATGCTAGCCCACTCAAACATCTGCATCAAATGGCTTCTCAGGTTGAGTGCATTCGGAATAGTCTTCATTGGTAAGGCATATTGTTCAATCTCTTTGTTGCCAAAGAAATTTGTCTTCATGCCGGTTGCAATGATGAGATAATCGAAATGAAGGTTTCCCGCAGTGGTTGTTATTTCCTGTGTTTCATTATTAATACTCAACACCTTTAGCATGCGAAAATGAAAATCGTCTCTGTTGGTGAAGATCTTACGAAGCGGCCCAACAATAGAATCTGGTTGTAGTGCCGCCGTAGCTACCTGGTAGAGCAGCGGTTGAAATGTGTGATAATTGTGTTTGTCAAACAAGACCACCTGGAAGTATTTTGTACTGAGCTTTTTCGCCGTGTATAAACCGCCAAAACCACCGCCGACTATAACTACCCTCGGTTTTGTTGTATCGGGAACGTTGAGCGAAAGATTAAGCGCGTTACCTGTTTCCATTTTGACTATTGTTTGTTACAGGTAGTCAAAGACTGTACCCCATAATACATTCTGTGGTTTTAAGCCCGCAACCGGTGGTTGGTCTTACCATTTACCGGTCAAAAATGTATGTGATGTTCAATTAATACTGCTGCCGGTACAGAAATGCCTGAGCACAACAGGAGTTGGTTAAGAACGGGTGAAATATCAACAAAAACTGACTGGCAGGAAAATTGTTCCCTGTTATATAACACCAAAAGATTATTTATATGAAGTACAATGAAGCAACAGCCAACCGTCCCGAGGGATCAAGATTACTGGATGCATCTCAGCTATACATCAGTATTCCGGAGCATATTGCAAAAATAAAGGAAGAAAAAGCGTGGGAAAAGAATGACCGGAATGCGATTACGGTTTTTAAAAACGGCGAAGTAACAATTACTGTGATGTTGCTGAAAGGTGGTGCTACATTGTTGCCACAGGAAGTTGATGCGCTTGTTACTGCCCAGGTGGTTGAAGGCATGATCAGTTTTGAATCTACGCAGGGCAAGAAGAATATGACAAAAGGAAATATTGTCGTATTACACAGCAGCCAGCCTTTTAATGCCACTGCTATAGAAGAAACAATATTGCTGCTGACCGTTTTTCATACAGAAAGCGGAGTGCAGACCTCGCTTTTGTAAAGTGCCCGGCAATATCACAAACGCTGGCAGAACCCTTGTTGAAAAATGATCTGAACGTACAAGTGAGTGACACAACAGCAGGCGATAGTAGTAATGCTGCTGACCAAATAATACTTATGAGTCTTGCGCAATACCGGAAAAAGCGTTCTTTTAAAGTAACGCCGGAGCCAAAAGGTGGCAAACCCGAAAACGTTACATTGAAATTTGTAATACAAAAGCATGATGCAACGCACCTGCATTATGATTTTCGCCTGGAAATGGATGGCGTTTTAAAAAGCTGGGCTGTTCCGAAAGGCCCGTCTGTTGACCCCTCAGTGAAAAGGCTGGCGATGATGGTGGAGGATCACCCGTACGATTACAAGGACTTTGAAGGTATTATACCAAAGGGCCAGTATGGTGGCGGAACCGTAATGGTGTGGGATGAAGGCACTTACGAGCCAATGACGAAGCACGCTACAAAAAAGGAAGCGGAAAAAGACCTGCTGCAGCAGTTGCGCAAGGGTAAGCTGGTCTTTATAATGCACGGCAAAAAACTGAAAGGCGAGTATGCACTGGTTAAATCTGCTTACCAGGGAGAAAACAGCTGGCTGCTGATGAAGGCAAAAGACAAGTACGCAAAAGATACAGATATTACAAGGAAAGATAAATCTGTTGTATCTGGCAAAACACTCCTGCAGATAGAAAAAAATCCTGGAAAAGTATACAGCAGGAAAACGATTGATCCCGGAACGACTGTAAAAGACAAACCGAAGAAGTTACAGGAAAAGCCGGCTAAAAAGGCTGCTTTTTCAGTACCTGTAAACATAGAGCCGATGCTTGCAACGTTGACAGACAAACCTTTTGATGAACCGGGATGGATTTACGAAATAAAGTGGGATGGTTACAGGTGTATTGCTTATGTGAACGATGGCTCGGTGGAATTGAAATCGAGAAACAACAAGTCATTCAACGAAAAATTTTATCCGTTGCACACGGCGCTTGGTCAACTGAAGGTCAATGCTGTGCTCGATGGGGAAGTAATTGTAGCCGGTGAAGAAGGTATTTCGAAATTTGGTGATTTGCAAAACTGGCGCAGCGAAGCAGATGGCACTTTATTGTTTTACGTGTTTGACATATTGTGGCTCAATGGCGAAGAGTTGCTGCAGTTGCCGCTTACAGTGCGCAGGCAAAAGTTAATGGAGACCATTACCGAAAATGAAAGCATCAGGATAAGCAACGCATTCGAAACGTCTGGTATCGAATTTTTTGATGCTGCTTCGAAAATGCACCTGGAGGGTATTATAGCCAAGAAAAAGGAGTCTTTGTATGCACCCGGTGCAAGATCGAGGGAATGGTTAAAAATAAAAGTGCAGGCAAGGCATGAAGTGGTGATTGGTGGCTATACAAACAATGAAGACAGTTCGAAATTATTCAGTGCTTTATTGGTTGGTGTGTTCAGGGATGGAACGCTTCATTACACCGGCAAGATAGGTACGGGTTTCAATGAACAAATGCAGCAGCAGATGATGAAAACATTTAAGCCGCTCATAAGGAAAACGAGCCCTTTTGATACCGAGCCCGATGTAAACAAACCCAGCCGCTTCAGGCCTCACCCGCCGAAGGCATCTGTTACGTGGCTTAAGCCTGCATTGGTTTGTGAGGTTTCGTATACAGAAATCACCGGTGATGGCGTAATGCGTCATCCATCATTTGAAGGTATGCGGGATGATAAGAAAGCTGCCGACGTAAAAGAGGAAAAACCTTTGCCTGCAAAACGGCTTACAGCAGCATCATCTGTAATTGACAAACAAAAAATGATCAAACCTGTTGCTGCAGGCAAGCGTAAAACGTTATTGAATCCCACGGACGAGACCCAGGTTCGGGTGATCAATAAACATGAATTGAAGTTCACCAATTTGTCAAAGATTTTTTGGCCCAAAGAAAAATACACAAAACGCGACCTTATCAATTATTACTACCAGGTGGCGCCATATATGCTACCTTATTTAAAAGACCGGCCACAATCGTTAAACCGGCATCCAAACGGTATTGATGGTAAAAGTTTTTACCAGAAAGATGTAACGGGCAAGGCCCCGGAATGGCTGGAAACATTTCCTTATCGAAGCGATGCCGACAACAAAGACAAGGAATACCTGGTCTGTACAAATGAAGAAGACCTTTTGTACATGGCATCGCTTGGTTGCATTGAGATCAACCCGTGGAGTAGTCGCGTACAAAAGCCCAACGAGCCTGACTGGTGTATCATTGACCTTGATCCTGATAACAATCCTTTTGAGCAGGTGATAGAAGCGGCGCTTGTTACAAAGCAGGTGTTAGACAGCGCCAACATTACATCCTATGTAAAGACTTCCGGCTCAACGGGCATGCATATTTATATTCCGCTCGGTGCAAAATATACCTATGAGCAATCAAAAGAATTTGCCCGGGTAATTGTTAAACTGGTGCATGCACAGTTGCCTCGTTTTACGAGTATTGAACGTGCTACCAGGCTGCGCAAAGGCAAGCTGTATTTGGATTTCCTGCAGAACAGGCCACAGGCTACCCTTGCAGCACCTTATTCCGCAAGACCCAAGCCAGGCGGCACAGTCTCGGCACCGTTACATTGGGAAGAAGTAAAAAAGGGATTGCAAATGAGGTCCTTTACTATCGCCAATATGATGGATCGTTTAAAGCATGAAGGTGACATTTTCAAAAAGGTGCTGGGCAAAGGCATCGATATGCAGAAAGCTCTGGACAAGCTGCTGCTACAGTTTGAAGAAAACGGGTAAATATAAAAGATAATGTAACCGGCAGCGGTATTTCAATGAAGCTGTGGTTGTGTCACTCACTTGTACGCCTGGTAGCGCTGCTCAGCAGTGAACAGCCACGTCGATATTGCACGGTCATGCGCCTTTGCGATGCTGCTGTGTATTTGCTTTCTTATTTTTTCTTTTGTGCAGGCTTTGTTCCTGTTTAAACTCGTGGTTAATCTCCGCATCTTCAATCGAGTGAGATTCCTGGAGTGAATCTTCGAGTTCAGCTTTCTGCTTCAGCGCACAATAATACTGGTGAATCGTCTTCAACTCATCTTCTGTAAGGCCCTCTACATCTATCAGCCTGTTGCTTGCGCGTTCCTGTGCGGCAATAATCTCGTTAAGCTTTAGCTGCACGGCCAGCGATTCTTTGTTTTGCGACTTTTGTATAAGGAACACCATCAAAAATGTAATGATGGTAGTGCCCGTATTTATTACCAGTTGCCATGTTTCAGAATAATGAAAGAAAGGGCCGGCGCATGCCCACGCAAGAATGATAACGAATGCAATAACAATGGCAGTGGTGCTCCCGGTAATATTGGCTGCGTAGCCCGCAAACTTTTCCATCAATGGTTTTTGCTGCGGTATATGGTTTATGCTCTTCATGATCTCAATGATTGTTTAAAGAATGCATTCAATTTGTATACCATAAGTAAACATGTGTGTCGTACGGTATTTAACAGATCGTCGGTTTAGCTAGCCGTTTTGCGGGAAGCAGGCTGTGCCATAAACGTAAATGGCGAAAAGATGCAACAGTTAGCGTCATTTTTTTCGTACTTGCGTAAAACTGCATTTTAATTTTTTATGAAACACACGCTGTTATACATGGCATGATATTATAGTGGTGGGAGAGTATTCCTCTTCTAAATTATTTTATGCCTACTATTCATTTAACAGTTAATCATACAGCACACGAGCTGTCTGTGTTGCCATGGGTATCCTTACTCGATGCACTACGCGAAAGATTAAAACTAACAGGTACTAAAAAGGGCTGCGATCACGGGCAGTGTGGGGCCTGCACGGTTTTATGCGATGGTAAACGCATTTTAAGTTGCCTTACTCTTGCAGTAATGAAAGACAATTCAGCTATTATAACTATAGAAGGTTTGGCAGAAGGAGATGTGCTGCACCCGCTGCAGGAAGCGTTCATTAAACATGATGCGTTCCAGTGCGGTTATTGTACGCCGGGGCAGATATGTAGTGCAGTAGGGTTGCTACAGGAAGGACGGGCAAACACCCGTACGGAAGTAAAAGAACTCATGAGCGGCAACCTGTGCCGCTGTGGGGCAAACGTAGGTATTATAGATGCAATCATGGAAGTAAAAGATGGAGGAACCAATGAATAATTTTGATTACCTGCACCCTGCAACAGCAGATGAAGCTTTTGATAAAAGCAATACTACAGACGGGGCAGTTTATGTGGCCGGCGGTACCAACATTATAGACCTCTGGAAATACGATCTCCTGCATCCGTCTGTGATGATTGATCTTAATGGTATTTCAGGAGAAAAAGGGATAAAGGAAAACGAAGATGGAAGCGTTTTACTGAGCGCTTTAATGACGAACGCGGAAACGGCTTACCATCCTGTGATAGAGGGCCGTTATCCATTGTTGTCCAGGGGGATTTTGGCAGGTGCTTCGCCGCAGATCCGTAATATGGCCACCAATGGCGGCAACCTTTTACAGCGTACACGTTGCTATTATTTTTATGACTCCAATTCACCATGCAACAAACGGCTCCCTGGATCTGGTTGCCCGGCCAGAGAAGGCTACAACCGCATTCACGCCATACTGGGTGCCAGTGAACAATGTATTGCAGTGTTTCCATCGGATATGTGTGTGGCGTTAGCCGCTTTGGATGCAACAGTGCATGTTTCTGGTCTTACAGGTAACCGCAGCATAGGCTTTGAAGATTTTCACCGCTTGCCGGGCGATACGCCGGAGATAGACAATAATCTGAAATACGGAGAAGTGATAACAGGTATAGAGTTGCCTGCAAAAGGCTTTGCAAAAAATTATGCTTACCTGAAGTTGCGCGACAGGCATTCCTACGCATTTGCGTTGGTATCTGTAGCCATTGCACTGGAACTTGATGAAAACCATATAACGGAAGCAAGGATAGCACTTGGCGGCGTGGCGCACAAACCATGGCGCATAAAAGAAGCAGAGGAAATGCTGAAAGGTAAAAGCGCAGATGCTGCCAGTTTTGCTGATGCGGCAGATATTATTTTGGCAGGGGCGCAGGGCTTTGAACACAACCATTTTAAAATAGAGCTTGCAAAGCGTGCTGTTATTCGTTGTGGATTGATGGCCCTGGAGCCTGAGAGCCAGTTGCCGGGCGCACAACCATCATTATAATAACTATAAGCCTTGCAGGTAGTAACACAAAGATTATCTTATCTACGAACCAGGCCATGGAGTTTCGTTGTTGCATTGTGATCTGTCGTACAAGTGAGTGACACAACAGGCGATGCCATTAGCACTACAGCCGGCAAAACAATATTTTTTCATACACTGATTTTTGAGTTAGTAAATATATCGAGCACTTATGACCAAAGCATCATTTACCGGGCAGCCTGTAAGCAGGCTCGAAGGAAAACAGAAAGTAACAGGTACCGCAAAATATGCCGCAGAATATGAAGTGCCCGACCTGCTATATGGTTACGTAGTATGCAGTACAATAGCTAAAGGTACCATTACAAATATTGATATAGACAAGGCGATGGCTGTTGACGGAGTAGTGGAAATATTAACACACAACAACCGCACAAAGCTTGCGTGGTTTGATATTCAATATGCAGACATGGATGCGCCGCCCGGTATGGTATTAAAACCGTTACGCGATACAACCGTTCATTTTTTCGGGCAGCCTGTAGCATTGGTGCTGGCCAACGATTATGAAACTGCACGGTACGCATCGACCCTTGTAAAAATCGATTATGAATCAGTACATGCAGATACATACCTGCCCGACCATACCACAAAAGCGAGAGAACCAAAAAAAGGACT
This sequence comes from Panacibacter microcysteis, assembly GCF_015831355.1. Lineage (NCBI taxonomy): Bacteria > Pseudomonadati > Bacteroidota > Chitinophagia > Chitinophagales > Chitinophagaceae > Panacibacter > Panacibacter microcysteis. Next base: position 1,427,226 of record NZ_JADWYR010000002.1, on the reverse strand, counting down.
GGCAACAGCTTTAAAACCGCCACCACCGCCGCCCACCGGGGATTTTGAGGCGGCCTTCGAAAGTGCGCCGGTAAAAGCGTCAGCAGTTTATACACATGGAACAGAGCATCACAACCCGATGGAGTTGTTTGCTACTACGACGGTGTATGAAGGCAAAGGAAAGCTGACGATCTATGACAAAACACAGGGCACGATCAACAGCCAGGTTTTTGTAGCCAACATATTTGGCCTGAAGTTCAAAGACGTGAAAGTACTGGCGCCATTTGTTGGCGGAGGTTTTGGCGCAGGGCTACGGCCGCAGTACCAGCTTTTTTTGTGTGTGATGGCATCGTTGCATATGAAGCGTAATGTGCGTGTGGTGCTGGAAAGAAAACAAATGTTTGCGTTTGCACACAGGCCGCAAAGCATACAGTCGCTGCGTTTTGGCACAACAGAAGAAGGCATTATGATGGCGATGAACCACTCAACCGTTTCTGAAACATCTCAGTACGAAGATTATACAGAAACAGTTTCTTCATGGAGCCACAAATTATATCCTTGTCCCAATACACTGTTTGAATACAAACTTGTTCCGCTCGATGTACCAACGCCGCTGGATATGCGTGCGCCAGGTGGCAGCACCGGAATGCATGCAATAGAGTGTATGATGGATGAACTGGCGTATAAACTTGATATGGACCCGGTTGCATTAAGACTTAAAAATTATGCAGCGGCAGATCCGTCAACCGGTAAGCGTTATACCAGCAAAGCATTAAAGGAATGCTATACCAAAGCTGCCGCTCATTTTGGCTGGGACAGGCGAAACCCGCAGCCCGGCAGCATGACAAGAGGAAACAAATTGGTGGGTTATGGAATGGCAACCGGTATATGGGATGCGTTCCAGTTTCCATCGAGGGTGGCAGCCATGCTTACTACCGAAGGTAAAATTGAGATCAATAATGCGGTTACAGATATTGGTACGGGTACCTATACCATTATGACGCAGATTGCGGCTGATGTATTTGGCCTGCCTATGGAGGATATCATCTTCAACTATGGCAACAGCAGCTATCCTTTTTCCATGTTCCAGGGTGGTTCTTCGGTGACTGCCTCAACAAGTTCCGGTATAGTGGTGGCAGCCAATGAACTGAAGAAGAAAATACTCAAACAAATAAAGCAGGCAGGCAACACCACTTTTGGTAAGGCTAAAACCGAAGATGTCATTTTCAAAGACAGCAGGATCTGCCTGAAGGAAGATGAAAGCATTTATTTGTCTTTTGCAGATGTTATCGCGCTAAACAAAGGACGTGCGGTGAAAGCGACAGGCATGGGTGCTCCTCATGCGTTTAAACTACGAAAGTTTAGCAAGGCCACGCACAGTGCCGTATTTGTAGAGGTGGAGGTGGACAAAGAGTTAAAGACAGTTACCGTAACCAGAGCAGTAAGTGCCGTTGCAGCGGGCAGGATTATTAACCCAAAAACGGCGCGCAGCCAGATACTTGGGTCTATGGTATGGGGTATAAGTAAAGCGCTGATGGAGGAAACGGTTACTGACAAAAAAGCGGCAAAATACATTAATACCAACCTGGCCGAATATCATATACCAGTACACGCTGATATTAATGACCTGGAGGTAATTTTTGCTGATGAGGAAGACAACCTGATCAACGAACTGGGCGTAAAGGGCGTAGGGGAGATAGGGCTGGTAGCTGTGCCTGCCGCAATTGCCAATGCTATCTTTCACGCTACCGGAAAACGGATCAATGATCTGCCCATACACTTTGATAAACTTCTCTGAGATTAGAATGTGATTAGAAATAAAGCCCTGGTTTGGTTATAAGTAGTGGTTTCTGAATGATTATTAGAAGGTATTAAGATTTTTTTTACAATTATATTATCTGCAATATGAACAATTTTCTAAAAGAGTTTGTTTATTGCAGCTAAGATTAATAACCTTTAATCATTCAACATTCTTTTACATGGCAGACTTGGGCACCAATGTTCTTGGAAGGGCTTTATCGCGTTTTTTTTCATTTTTAAAAGCAGACAAGAAAGATTTCTACGCAATTTATGCTTATGCAATCTTCAGCGGGTTGCTGGCGCTCTCTGTGCCGCTTGGTATTCAGACAATTATAAGTTTCGTACTGGCTGGTTCTATTTCAACCTCCATGGTAGTGCTCATCTGTTTTGTTGTAGTGGGCGTCTTTTTTACCGGATTGTTACAGGTAAAACAAATGCAGGTAGTGGAAAAAATTGAGCAGAAGATTTTTGTTCGTTATGCATTTGAGTTTACGGACAGGCTGCCCAAAATTAACGTGCAAAAAATGGACAGCTACTACCTGCCTGAACTGGTAAACCGTTTTTTTGACACTGTTTCCCTGCAGAAAGGTATAGGCAAGCTGCTGATTGATATTCCTACCGCCACTATCCAGTTATTGTTTGGATTGATCTTACTCTCTTTTTATCACCCCGTTTTTATTGTTTTTGGTATTGCACTGTTCCTTGTGCTGATACTGATATTGCGTTTTACTTCGGTAAAAGGCATGGAAACAAATGTGCTGGCCAGCGATTTCAAGTTTAGCGTTGCCGGATGGATAGAAGAAATTGCCCGTACGGTGAAAACCTTCAAATACTCTAAAGGAACACAAATTCACCTGAAGGAAACGGACCAGCTTACATCGGGTTACCTGAAGGCGCGTACCGAACATTTCAGGATATTACAAAAGCAATACTGGAGCCTGATCGTTTTTAAAGTGCTGATTACGGCGGCGATGCTGATTGTAGGTGCGGTGCTGCTGATTGACCAGCAACTAAACGTGGGCCAGTTTGTAGCTGCAGAACTGGTAATACTTACCGTGATCACCGCAGTGGAGAAATTTATTCTAAACCTCGACAAAGTGTATGATGTACTTACCGCACTGGAAAAACTAGGTAAAGTTACCGGCAGCGAGATAGAAAAAGATGGCAGTGTGGTATTGCCCACAACCAATCAAGGCGTTGCGGTGAGGTTTAAAGACGTTGTGTTTCATTATGGGAGTGACAACAACGTATTGCGCAACCTTTCTTTCGATGTAAAGCCGGGAACACATGTGGCCGTAATGGGAGAATCAGGTTCCGGGAAATCAACAGTACTAAGGTTGCTGACCGGTGCTTTCAACAAGTTTGAAGGAGCCGTGCTGGTAGATGAAGTGCCGGTAGGTAATTATGAGCTTGCATCTCTGCGCAGACAGACAGGGATATTGCTGAGCCTGCAGGATATATTCAAGGCCTCGTTACTGGAAAATATTACAATGGGCAACCCCGATGTATCTATCAATGAAGTGATCCATCTGGCTGCCATCACCGGGCTTGATGAGTTTGTACAGGCACAGAAGGAAGGATATGATCATATTCTTGACCCCGCTGGCAAGCGGCTACCCAAGAAATACATACAGGCCATATTGCTGATGCGGGCATTGCTCGGCAGGCACCGGCTATTGCTGCTCGAGGAACCATGCCACTACCTCGACAGGAAGCACATACCGGGTATTTTGTCTTTTTTAAAAGAAGATTCTAACGCAACAATTATTATTACCACCAACGATCCCGAGATTGCAGGCTGCTGCGACGAGGTGTTACTCCTGAACGAAGGTCAGCTGCAGGCTCGTGGCACATGGGAGATCATCAAAAATAAAATTGCATAATATGGCTAAATATTTAGAGAAGGATATTGCCATACTTGCATCTGAGCATCAGTATGGTTCTTTTGATAAAGTGTACCAGGTGCATAAGAGAAGCACCATCAAAAAATGGACATTGGGTATTCTTTGCGTGCTGGTAATTATACTTTTTTTACCCTGGACGCAGAATATTAAGGCAAAAGGAAATATTACCACGCTGCGGCCCGAGCAAAGACCACAGCAGGTAAATAACGTTATTGCCGGATCGGTAGTAAAGTGGTATGTAAAAGAAGGCGACTACGTAAATGCCGGTGATACCATCCTGCAGCTGGGTGAGGTAAAGGCAGAGTATTTTGACCCGCAGTTGCTTGACAGGACCAAAGAACAGATCGATGCAAAAATACTGAGCGAGGAAAGCTACCGGAACAAAGCATCTACAGCCGTGTTGCAGGTAGATGCCCTGCAGCAGGCACGTGACCTTAAGCTGCAACAGCTTAATATAAAACTGCAGCAGCAGGCACTGAAGGTGCAAAGTGACAGTATTGATGTACTTGCGGTAAACAATGAGTTGAATGTGGCACAGCGCCAGCTGAATGCTGCCCAGCAGATGCTTGACAGCGGTGTAATTTCACTCGTGGATTTTGAAAGGCGAAAAGTGTCTTATCAAAATGCACAGGCAAAGAAGATAAACGCGGAAAACAAACTCATGCAATCCCGGCAGGAGCAGCTTACATTGGCTATAGAAAAAAATGCTACTGTACAGGATTATACGGATAAAGTGGCAAAGGCGGAAGGAGACCGGTTTGCATCTTTGTCTGCCTCGGCAACTACGGCGGCAGATATCTCCAAGTTAAAAAATACCTATGCCAGCTACGATGTGCGTAATAAACTGTACTTCGTGCTTGCACCGCAAAGCGGCCAGGTAGTACAAACAAAGAAAGCAGGTATAGGCGAGGTTGTGAAAGAAGGAGACCTGATCGCGGAAATTGTACCCGATCATTTCCAGTATGCTGTGGAAATGTTTGTAAGCCCCATGGACCAGTCGCTGATAGAAAAAGGGCAGAAGGTGCGGTTTATCTTCGACGGTTTTCCTGCCATTGTTTTTTCCGGCTGGCCATCTGCTTCGTATGGAACATTCGGTGGCGTAGTGGCTGCTGTGGAGAACAATACGAATGCAGAGGGCAAATACCGGGTGCTGGTAGTGGAAGACAGTGCAGATAAACCATGGCCACCACAATTGCGCATGGGCGGCGGCGCAAATGGTATAGCGTTATTGAAGAATGTTTCTGTGTGGTACGAGTTGTGGCGTAACATCAATGGCTTTCCGCCGGAGTACTATAAACCTGCCACTACTGCCAATACCGGTAAAAAATAATTACCTGCAGCACTATACGTAGGCACGAAATGCGGAAGAAAAAGCTGCTGTTGATGCTTCAGTACAAGAGTGCGACGCAACAGGCGATCAATAGCATTCCTGCAGCCCGGCCCATAACAATATTGAAAAATACACATGAAACGTTGGTTATTATACATTGTACTTTTTGTTGCACAAAGCGTAACAGCGCAATCACTTTTTACGGTAGATGAGTTTATTCAACAGGTAAGGCAGTATCATCCTGTTGCAAAGCAGGCCAACATACTGGTAGACCAGGCTGCGGCGGAATTACTTGCAGCAAAAGGTGCATTTGACCCTGCGGTGATGCTGGATGCCTCACGTAAAACTTTTGATGGCAAGAACTATTACTATTACACCAATCCTGAGCTTAAACTGCCAACATGGGTTGGTATTGATGTAAAGGCAGGGTTGGAAAGCAATGGCGGCACATATCTTAACCCCGAAGTTACGAGTGGCAATACCAGTTATCTTGGTGTGGAAGTACCACTGGCAAAAGGTCTGCTGATGGATAAACGCAGGGCTGCCGTGCAACAGGCAAGAATATTACGCAGCCAGAGCGAGCAGGAAAGAATGGCTGCCATCAACGACCTGCTATTTGATGCTTATACCAGTTACTGGCAGTGGGCGGGGCAATACAGTTTATATAATCTATACAGCACTTTCCTGGATGTATCGAATAAACGTTTCAGGCTGGTGAAGCTTTCTTTTGTTAATGGCGACCGCTCGGCAATGGACACGCTGGAAGCGTTTGCCCAGTTACAGAATGTGGCCATGATGCAAACAGAAGCACTTGCAAAGCTAAACGATGCCGTACTCGATCTTTCCAATTATTTATGGATAGACAGGGATAGTGCCTACCTGTTGCCTTCTACTGCAAAGCCTGATACAGTAAGGTTTGCAGCGTATGCAGAGCCGGTAGATGCAGAGGCTGTAATAGCAAATGCCTATCTGCAGCACCCGCTGCTGAGAACATACCAGTTTAAACTGGAATCGCTGCAGGTAGAGCGTAAACTTAAGTTCCAGAGTTTGCTGCCTGTACTCAATGCAAAAGCAAACCTGCTGAATAAAAACTATTACGTATTAAAAGGCGTTGATGCAGCCTTCCTGCAGAATAATTATAAGTGGGGTATCGATTTTAAACTTCCGCTTTTTCTGCGTGAGGGCCGTGGCAGTTACCAGCAGGCAAAGCTGAAAATAGAAAACACCAATTATGCATTCACTGCCAAACAGTGGGAGATCGAAAACAAGATCCGCTCATACTTCAACCAGTTTATACAATTGCAAAAGCAACTGCAGATAACGCAAAGCGCATTTGACAGTTACAGGTTACTCCTTCGCCAGGAAGAGTTACGCTTTGCCAATGGAGAGTCTTCGCTGTTTGTGATCAACAGCCGCGAAAACAAGGTGATCGAAACGGGTCAGAAACTGGCAGAATTGCGCATCAAATACCAGAAAGCCTACTATGCGGTACAATGGGCTGCGGGCATGCTTCGATAATAAGCATACAACAATGTTGGTAGCCGGCTGCAGTATGGTATGGCATCGCCTGTTGCCACGCTCGGTTCAACGTTCCACTCTTATGGCGGCTGTTCCATGGCACCATCTTACAAACAGGTATAACTATCTTCGTACAAATCTTTTTGCTGATGCATGTAAACAATGTTGCGCCTGTATACCATCCTCAACATCCTGCACGTATGATCGATACTTTATTAGCAGCGCGGCTGAGTGCTGTGTGTGACAAGGCGGAAGCGTTAGGAAGACTGCACGAAGAACAATTACAGGTTATTTATGCGCAGCAGTGGTTTAAAATGTTTGTGCCAAAAATATTTGGCGGTCTTGAACTATCCCTGCCACAGGGTTTACAACTACAGGAAGCACTGGCTTATATTGACGGCAGCATTGGCTGGACGGTAACCCTTTGCAGCGGCGCCAACTGGTTTGCAGGCTTTTTGCCCGTGCATATATCCCGGGATATTTTTACAGGTGCATACGCATGCCTTGCCGGCAGCGGCAAAGCCACCGGTGAAGCTGTTGTGGCAGGTGATGAATATATCGTTACCGGAAGCTGGGATTACGCAACCGGCGCTGCACATGCTACGTTTTTTACTGCAAACTGTGTAGTAAAAGACGGGGCCGAAACACAGGTGCGTTCGTTCTGGTTCAGGCGGGATGAAGTAACCATTAACGAAAGTTGGCACATGATGGGCATGGTGGCCACGGGCAGCCAGCGCTTTGGTGTAGCGCAACTGCATGTGGGTAAAGAAAGGGCTTTCACGATTGATGCCGCACACGCGGTAATGCCGCAGGCTGTGTATCGTTACCCTTTCCTGCAATTTGCAGAGGCCACGCTGGCGGCAAATATGTGCGGTATGGGTTTGCATTTTCTGCATTTATGCGAAGCGCTGGTAAAAGGTAATGAGCCTGCCCTCACAATGCTGGACGCATCAAACGCACAGGCGGCAGCACTGCGCAGCCATTTTTATAACACAGCAGAAGCATCCTGGCAGATGCTGCTAAAAGATGGAACCATCAATGACAGCCTGTTAGCGGAGGTAAGCCAGTCTGCAAAAGCACTTGCCAACGGTATAAGAAAACTAACGGAAGCGCTATACCCGTTTTGCGGCATGGCTGCTGCAGAAAAGCATACCACCATTAACCGCGTTTGGCGGGATATGCATACCGCCAGCCAGCATGTGTTATTGAGGGGGTAAGCCGCATAAAGTTCCCGAAAGTACAAGAGTGCAACGCAACCAACGCTTCATTGAAATACTACAGCCGGGCTCATTATTTTTATTTTTTGTATGCAACGTGTTGGCGGGCATCAGGGGTATGTTTGGGTGCTGTTGTTTGCTATTGATATGCTACTGGCATGTTATTGGACTATGTACCTGTAAACACAGGAAACATGGCAACAACAGACCAAAAAAGGTTTATGCAAATGGCGGTAGATCTTTCTGAACAGGCGGCAGATGGAAAAAAAGGCGGGCCGTTTGGTGCGGTAATCGTACGCGAAGGCAAGATAGTAGGCAGTTCCGGCAATTGTGTGATGAAACATACCGATCCTACGGCTCATGCGGAGGTAATGGCTATACGCGATGCATGTGCAAACCTTGATACCATTGATCTTGCGGGCTGTGAAATATATTCCTCTGCCGAACCCTGCCCCATGTGTACGGCAGCAATTTACTGGGCAGGCATTAAGGCTGTATATTTTTCCAACACAGAAGAACAATCGATGGATTATGGTTTTGTAGACAAAGAGATTTTACAGGAGCTCAGGAAGCCGGTTGCCAAACGTAAAGTAAAATTTCAGCGCATAACAAACCCGGCTGCTATTAAAGTGTTTGATAAGGCTTTAAAGCAAAATGGTTAACAGTAAGACTGCAATAAATAATTGAAAAGCCACAGTCGCTTAGTAAATGTGTAAGTTTTCGTGTAATGATGCAGGCATTGTTTTATGCCAACAGTGACATTTGTTATGCTCCTGTTGATGGTTTTGCCACCAGTTGGAATATGCCTCGGTTGAGTCCGCAGGTTCTTCGCATTAAGTGCCCAATATAGTTGTTGCAGTACAAGTGAGTGACACAACAAAAGCTCAATAGTAGCAATACTGCATAGTCTATGAAATAAAAAAATGCAATCCTTTAAAGATTGCATTTTGATTTTTATAAAATTATGTTGCGCTTATTTGGAAGTAATCAATACCGGTTGAAATAATTTCTTTTTTATTCTTGCCCTGCCGATGAACTGGTTACCGTTGATCTTGTAAAAATTAGTTGGGTAGATCATAATGTCTTCATCGCGTGTATCGAATAACAGTTCTTTTGTAGTTGTGCCATCACTGGTAATCTTAGATACAATTACCTGGCCACCGGCGCCATCAATGTGGTATTTCGGTGTTTCATCTTCTGCCAGGTTCATGTTGTGAATGTTATCAAGATAAAGAAAATAATAACCTGTTTCATCGCTGATCAGTTTAAAGCTCATGGTACCTGTGCCGGCAGTGCCACGTTGCTTTTTAGGAATCTTGCGCATCCATAAAAACTTACCTGCTGCATCTATTTTTGCTGCATAAATATCTTCGTAATAATACGTATAGGTTGTGCGGATAGAACCATTAAAGTTTGATGTGGATACCACCAGTTTGTATTCTTCGCAGGCAAAGAAAACGCTGCCATCTTTTTCAACTATCACATTTCTTACCCTGAGGTTGGGTAATTCGAAATCTTCTTTGTTCTCTATCTTTCTTTTTGTTCTTGAACTTTCAAACTTCTGCAGTTCTTCACCGGGAAATTCGTAATAACCTTCCCTGTACTTTGCCAGAATTCCTTCCTGGTTTAATGATGCGAGAAA